>NZ_CP083239.1:1367500-1742500 GCF_022836935.1 Ancylobacter polymorphus
CGTGGAAGACGACCACGTTGATAGGCCGGGTGTGTAAGTATGGCAACATATTGAGCTTACCGGTACTAATCGTTCGATTGGCTTGATCGTTCTCATCCTCGATGGCCATCCCATCAGGATCAAAGACATCCAAAGACCAGGCGCAAACGCGCCGACCCAAAAGGGTCCTTGCTTCGCAAATTGCTGTGCTTCGCCGGCCTGGTGGCCATTGCGAGGAGCCCCAACCCGATCCCATCCCGAACTCGGCCGTTAAACTCCTCAGCGCCGATGGTACTATGTCTCAAGACCTGGGAGAGTAGGTCGCTGCCAGGCCTGCTAAGCACAGCAAACACGCTCCTTCACAAACCAACCAAAACCCCGCCCGTGAGAAATCACAGGCGGTGTTTTGCTGTCGTGAATGGTGCCCCACAGAGATCCATCAGCGCACGCGCTGGTTGCGCCTCAGTCGTGTTCGTCTATCCTGCCCCAAGTCAAACCCGGGGCGGAGGCGGTCGTGGGGAATGCCTAAGGCGCAGCACCGGCCGCCAGACTCGCCGGGCAAGGGAAGGCCGGGCCGCGGCCGTCGCCGCGTTTCAGCTTCTCAGCGGCGCAGGCCACCATTATCGCTGCGCTTCTCGCCGCCTTTGGCGCAGTTGTCGGCCATGCTGTCTCGGGCTGGGTCACGCGAGAGACCGCGCTGCTCCATGCCCAAGCCGAGCTTGCTCAGCAGGCCAGGCGCCTCACCCACGAAATCGCGCAGCAGAATGAGAAGCAGCAGCATGAGATCTCTATCGAACGACAGAGATTTGTGCAGCAAACGATTAGCGCTGCCATAGCGCGCGGAACGGAGGAGGAGCAGCGTCGCGCGCTCCGCTTCTACGCCACAATCGGCATTATTGCCGAACCCTATGCGCAGAAGATTCTCGACCTTCCCGAGGACAAGCTGCCGGTGGCGGCGGCTCAGGCACCCGCCGCCGCAATTGCGCCCTTCGGCGGCCGCCTGTGGGGCGAGGGATCGACGGCGAGTGGGCTCGTTTTGCCGACACTCAGCATTGTCGACGGCAAAGTGGTGTCGCAGGGCGATATCAATGTCGACTTCATCCCGACCGCGTCAATTGGCGGCCGTTTCGAGGCAGCAGATCCACGCTTCATCGTGCTCGATTTCGCAGCGACGGATACGGCGGCAGGGCTTGTTAGCAGGCTCTCGACGCCGAATACGAACGCCTCGGTTCACCTTGTCATCACCAGGGACGGCGGCATCATTCAGATGGTGCCGTTGGACCGGATTGCCTGGCACGCGGGGGCCAGCGAATGGAAGGGGCTCCGCGGGTTGAACGCACGCAGTATCGGGATTGATTTTGTCAACAACGGCCAGCTCCATAGCCGTCAGGATGGTGTTTGGACGACATGGGACGGCAAAATCGTGCCCGACGCGCGCGTTTGCGCGCAGGACAGGACGGGCGGCAACCGGACGGTCGGTTTTGAGTGCTACAGCGAAGCGCAGATCGCCACGTCTGTCGCGCTTGTTCGGGCGTTGAAGCAAAGCTATCCGACGTTGATCGAGGTCGTCACCCAATCGGACATATCGCCGGGGCGGAAGATTGGTCCCGGCCCCCCTTTCCACTGGTAGTCTTCAGATGATGCGGCGAAAGCACGTCGGCGCAGCCGGTCACCGAGAGGCGAGCCGCTGCGGTATTCCTCACGGCCGTTGGAAAACGACGACCTTCGTCGCAGGACTGTGCCTGGCCAGAATCGCCGCGCCCTTGGTGCTCGACGGCCCGATACACGCCGCCCCTAAGCCTTGATGCAGCTTGACGTTCGTCTGGCCATAGAGCGCGGATGATGAGGCTCAATCGCAGCCCGAGTGAGCATGCCCGGCACGATGACGTGCTCGCGATGGCGATCGACCGGAGCCTCAAGAGCAGCGATCGAACCTATGGCGCACGACGCGTCTGGCACGATGTGCTGGCGGCGGGGCTCTCCCGCGGGCTGCATCGGGTCGAACGGATCATACGGGAGCATGGTTGCGAGCCCGGCAGCCCGATCGAGTTCGAGGAGCGAGCTAAATTAGCTTAATCTCATGTCGACGGAACCGGCAGCAAGCCAGAGCCCCGCATTAGCCTCGCGAGGGGTGTTGAGCAGGGGAAAATTGGGCGCGCATTCTAGGGGCACAACGTATTTGCGCTCCATCGAGAACATTGCCTAAGCTTTTGAAATATAAAGCCTTGCTAGGCCGGCGGGGCGCTGGCGGAGAGGGTGGGATTCGAACCCACGGTACGCTTGCACGCACAACGGTTTTCGAGACCGTCCCGATCGACCACTCCGGCACCTCTCCACATGCGGGCGCGGGGTCAGTCGCGCCGAGATGTGGGCTCCATAGCCGAGCCACGTGCTCCGCACAAGTACCCAAGCCGTCCGACTGCCGATTCATGGCTTCCTTCGCCACCATGGAGCAGACTGCCTCCGAAACAATGGAACAAGGAATGCGCGCGCCGCCAGATTCCGGCTGAATCGTCGGTACGGCCAACCGGCGCGGCTAACCGGCGGCGGGTAGGTGTGAGTGAATCATCGCGGCAGGCAAGGATCTGTACGGACTTTGGGGGGACCAACTTTCCCGCCGCACCGCCATGTCGGCGGTGCGATGCGGTACCGCGCGACGCCGGCACGAAGCGCGCCATAGCCACCCGCCGAGCGAAGGCGCCATGGCCTCGGTCGATCCGGATGCCGTATCAATTCGGTCTCGCCCGAAGAAAACGCCTAAAGCCCCAGGCTGGGCTATTTCTGGAAACCTCGAAATGAGCGACCCGCCGAGCCTTGGCTCTGCCCCGACGGAAACCGCTCGCAAGCGCGGCATCGGCGGCACGTGGCCTTGCCGGTAAGGCTTTATGGCGTGTTTATGGCGCCATCGGCCGCGTCGGGCGCAGTGCAGGGCTGCGCTTGCCAGTATGGCGTCGCGAGCGTTATCTCCTCGTATCTTGAGGCATGAAGCCCCGTGGGCTGGCCTCCTTTTGCGCGCCTTATGGGATACCAGAGATGATGAGCGACAGTCGCACAGCCGGTGAGAGGGTTGCGGGCGCCCGCAGCCTGGTGGGCGGGATCAGCCGCCGCGGCTTCCTCGCCGGCTCGGCGCTCAGCCTCGGCGCGTTGGGTCTGGCGGGCTGCGCCAACCCGGACGGGATGAGCCTCGCCGAGGCGGCCAAGGTCTATGGCCCGGTGCCGGAGGAGAAATTCCCCATTCCGGCGGTCGATGTCAGCAAGGTCAATCCGAAATATTTCCGCCGCACCGTCCGCTACGAAACCGACGAGGCGCCGGGTACCATCATCGTCGACCCGAAGAATTACTATGTGTACCGCGTCGAGGGGGATGGCATGGCGACCCGCTACGGCGCCAATGTCGGCCGCGAGGGCTTCCTGTGGAGCGGTGACGCCTATGTCGGGCGCAAGAGCGAATGGGCGACGTGGACACCGCCCAAGGAAATGATCAAGCGCCAGCCGGAAGCGGCCAAATATGCCCGCGGCATGCCAGGCGGCCTCGACAATCCGCTGGGTGCGCGCACGCTGCATCTTTACCAGAACGGCGTCTACACGCTGTACACGATCTACGCGACGAGCGATCCGGAATCGATTGGCTCGGGGGTTACCAGCGGCTGCGTCGGGCTTCTGAGCCAGGACATGATCCAGCTCTATAACGAAACCCCGGTGAAGACCAAGGTGGTGGTACTGCCCGCCTAGGCAAGCAGAATGTGCGTGCGCAGGGCGTATCGTCGGCCTGAAGGCAATTGCCGTACCCGCGTCATGCCGCGCCGCTCGCCTGACATCTGCATCTGAAGGTGCGTTGGACCTTCGGAGAACCCGGGCCGCCGCACCTGCCAAGGTTAGGGCTCCCTCCTTGGTGCCCGCTGCCTTTTTCCGTGGAAGCGGGAACCGTCAGCAAACTGTCAGCGCTTCTGCCCGAAATTTGCCGTGAGGGCGGTATTGTGATGGCGGCCGCCAGGGGCGCCGTCACGGCCTGCCCGGTCAAGCGGGTGAACGGATGGACGGCAGTGCGGAGCGCCCGGTCTCGGACGACGGAGCATCCTGGACGGGTGCGGGGAACGCCGCCCTAACAACGTCAGGCATCTCGCGGGCCGGGTCTCTCTGGCGCCTGCGGGACGACGTGGCGCACCTGCTTCCTCTACACGGGGTACAGCCTTTCATGGCGGCCGGCCTGGTCGGCATGGGGATCGATCTCCTCGCCTTCCTGGCGCTGCTCGGCCTCGGCCTCGGGGTGATGGGCGCGCAGCTTGTCAGTTTCGCACTCTCGACCTTCTGCCTGTTCGGGCTGAGCTTGCGGTGGGTGCAGCCGCGCCTCGGCGTTACGCTCCGTCCGCCCAGGGCTGAACTTTCCGGACGCATCGCCGCGGTGGTCATGCTGGCACTGGCGCTGCGGAGCGGAATACTGGCGAGCGCCGCAGCTCTTGTCGGCCTGCCCGCGCCCCTCGCCATCCTGCCCGCGATCGCCGCGACCGCGATGGTGAACGCACTCGGCGTGGGGTTCTTCGTCTGGCCGGGGGCGCTGGCGCCCCTTTCGCGCACGGCGCGCTGGCGGCTGGCCGCCGTCGGGGTGGTGGCCTACAGCGTCGCGCTGCGGCTGATGTATCTCGGCGTCACCGAACTGATCCCGCAGGAGGCCTATTACTGGAACTACGCCCAGCATCTCGATATCGGTTATCTCGACCATCCGCCGATGGTGGCGTGGCTGATCTGGATCGGCACGGGGCTGTTCGGCAATACCGAGTTCGGTGTCCGCATCGCGGCCTGGCTATGTTGGGGCGCGACTGCCTTCTTCAGTTTCGGCCTGGCCATACGACTATTCGGTCGTTCCGCCGCTTTCGTCACCGTTCTGCTGGTCGCCGTGCTGCCGTTCTATTTCGGCACCGGCCTTGTCATGACGCCCGATGCGCCGCTTACCGCCTTCTGGGCCGGGACGTTGTATTTCCTGGAGCGGGCCCTGCGCGGTGGCCAGGCGAATGCCTGGTGGGGCGCCGGCCTCTGCCTCGGCCTCGGCCTCCTGTCGAAGTACACGATCGGTCTCCTGGTGCCGGCGGCCTTTCTGTTCATGCTGATCGACGCGCGGGCGCGGGCGTGGTTCCGGCGACCGGAGCCCTATCTCGCGGGCCTCATTGCTGTGCTGGTCTTCTCGCCCGTCATCATCTGGAACCTTGAAAACGACCTAGCTTCCTTCGCCTTCCAGAGCACACGCCGGGTCAGTGGCAGTTTCCGCTTCTCGCTGCCCGAACTGATACTGGGCATTGCCGGTCTGTTGACACCTATCGGGCTGATGGCCGCTGTCGGCGTGCTGTGGCTGCGCGAGCGGGGCGTGCGGCGCACGGCAGTGGTCCCTGAAGTGCAGGAGGTCGACCGGCGCCGCTGGCGTTTCGTCGGGGTGTTCACCCTCGTCCCGCTTTCGGTTTTCGTCGTCTTCAGCCTGTTCCACATGTCGCGGCTGAACTGGACGGGGCCGCTCTGGCTGGCGGTCCTGCCGGCGGTGGCGGCCAGCCTCCTCGCGGCATCGAGCCACATCGGTGGGGCTCAGCGGTGGCTGCAGCGCGCCTTCGTGCCCACCATTGCCATCACGCTGGTGCTGTGCGGCCTCGGGCTGGGCTATCTCGTCGCCGGCGTGCCGGGACTGCAGCGGTTTTCACCGTTTCCCGCCGTGCCGGTCGCCTGGCGTGACTTCGGCGCCCAGGCGGCAAGCCTCGCCGAGGAGGTGAGGGCGTCCACCGGGGAGGAACCGGTACTGATCGGCCTCGACCTCTACAATGTTGCGAGCCAGCTTGCCTTCTATGCCGCGGGACCCGATGCCGCGCACGGCATGTCCGTCGGGCGCGGTGTTCTCGGCCAACCTGCCCTCATGTACAGCTATTGGTACCGGCCGGAAACGGTTGGGGGTCGGCGGGCTGTGCTGTTTTCCTTCTCGCAGCGGCAAATCGAGAACCCCCTCCTGCCCCGATCTTTCGATGGGCTCGGCGAGGTGAAGCGGCGCGACGTGACGCGCGATGGCCGCGTGGTGGGCCACTTCTTCTACCGGATCGGGCGCCTCAAGGCGCAGCCGGCCGTGGACGGCTCGATTTTCGCGCTGCCGTTCACAGCCGACTGATCCAGCGACGCGGGCCGCCGCCGCGTCTTAGCGGCGGAGGCGGGCGGCGTGCCAGGCGATGTGGTCCGCCATGAAGGTGGAGATGAAGAAATAGGAATGGTCGTAGCCCTCGCGCAGATGCAGCGTGAGGGGAATGCCCGCCTCCCGGCAGGCATCGGCCAGAAGCTGCGGGCGCAAACCGGTGTCCAGGAATGGATCGGCGCCGCCCTGATCGACCAGGAACTCGGGGAAACGCTTCCCGTCCTCGATCAGCGCCACCGCGTCATAGGCCCGCCAGGCGCTTTCATCCGTGCCGAGATATTTCTCCAGCGCCGGCCGCGACCAGTCCGCCGTGCTCGGCTGCACGATCGGCGCGAAGGCGGAACAGCTGCGGAATCGGTCCGGATGCTTCAGCGCCAGAGTGAGGGCGCCGTGCCCGCCCATGGAATGGCCGAAGATGCCCTGCCGGCTCATATCCGCCGGAAACTGCGCCGCGACGAGGGCGGTGAGTTCGTCGACGAGGTAGGAATACATCCGGTAATGCGTGGCGTAGGGCGCCTGGGTGGCGTCGAGATAGAAGCCAGCGCCGGAGCCGAACTGCCAATTGTCCGGCTCGTCCGGCACGTCGCCGCCGCGCGGGCTGGTGTCGGGCGCGACGATGATGACGCCATGCGCGGCCGCGGCGGCGCGGTACTCGCCCTTTTCCATCACATTGGCATGGGTGCAGGTGAGGCCCGACAGATACCACAGCACCGGAACGGGTCCCTGCGCCGCCTGCCGCGGCACAAAGACGGCGAAGGTCATCGGTGTGCCGGTGACGCGCGAGTCGTGCCGATACACGCCCTGCACGCCGCCATGCGACTTCGCCTTGGAGACGGTTTCCATCGTCGTTGCCATCAGTAGATCACCACGGAGCGGATCGATTTGCCCTCATGCATCAGGTCGAAGGCGGTGTTGATCTCGTCGAGCGGCATGGTGTGGGTGATGAGGTCGTCGATGTTGATCTTGCCCTCCATGTACCAGTCGACAATCTTCGGCACATCGGTGCGCCCGCGCGCGCCGCCGAAGGCGGAGCCGCGCCAGTTGCGGCCGGTGACGAGCTGGAACGGGCGGGTGGCGATTTCCGCCCCGGCCGGCGCGACGCCGATGACGATGGAGGTGCCCCAGCCGCGATGGCAGGCTTCCAGCGCCTGGCGCATGACGTTGACATTGCCGGTGCAGTCGAAGGTGAAGTCCGCGCCGCCATCGGTGAGGTCCTGGATCGCCTGAACCACCTTGTCGCTGCCGACGTCCAGCGGGTTGATGAAGTCGGTCATGCCGAACTTCTTCGCCATCTCGACCTTGGCCGGGTTGATGTCAACGCCGATGATCTTGTCGGCACCGACCATGCGGGCGCCCTGGATCACGTTGAGGCCGATGCCGCCCAGGCCGAAGACCACGACATTGGCGCCGGGCCAGACCTTGCCGGTATAGACCACCGCGCCGATGCCGGTGGTGACGCCGCAGCCGATGTAGCAGATCTTGTCGAAGGGCGCGTCCTCGCGCACCTTGGCGAGCGCGATCTCCGGCAGCACGGTGAAGTTGGAGAAGGTCGAGCAGCCCATATAGTGGAAGATCTCGCCGCTCTGGGCGCCCACCCGCTCGCAGGAAAAGCGCGTCGTGCGGTCGGGCATCAGGCCCTGGCCCTGGGTGGCGCGGATCGAGGTGCACAGGTTAGAGCGCTGCGACAGGCAGGTTTTGCACTGCCGGCATTCCGGCGTGTAGAGCGGAATGACGTGATCGCCCACCTTGAGCGAGGTGACACCGGCGCCGACCTCGCGCACGATGCCCGCGCCCTCATGGCCGAGAATGGCGGGGAACTTGCCCTCGGAATCCAGCCCGTCCAGCGTATAGGCATCGGTGTGGCAAACACCGGTCGCCATGATCTCCACCAGCACCTCGCCGGGCTTGGGCCCGCCGATCTCGATGGTTTCGATGGTCAGCGGCTTCTTGGCTTCCCAGGCGACGGCGGCACGCGATTTCATGGACTTCTCCCTCTCGGATCTCGTCGGCTATTTCAGATAGGTACGCAGGATCTTCATGATGGCGTCGAGCTCGTCGCTGGCGGGCGTCACGCCTGCCACGCCGATGGCATGACCGATGCTCTCGCGCAGGTGGATGTCGAGCACCTCGGCCATCAGCCCGCCGGCCGCGCCGCGAAGGGCGGCGATCTGCTGCAGCAGAACGCCGCATTCGGCTTCCGCCTCGATCGCCCGCTCCAGCGCCTCGGCCTGGCCCTTGATGCGGCGCAGCCGCGTCAGGGCGCGTTTCTTGTCGTCAGGGGAATGCGGCATTCAGGCTTCCCGTGTCGCTGGCCGCGTTGGTCTGGGCGCATCAATATACTGGAGGGAGTATGCGCGCAAGGCAGGGTGGGTGCACTCCTGGCCATGAAAGGACGCAAAATGGCACGGCAGGCGGAGCCAAAGGCGCCGCCTGCCGGTGATGTGGTCCGGGATCTGTGGTGGGAGCTCCGTGCCTCTACTGGGCGGCGGCGCTGGCGCTTCGGGCGGCCGCGTCGATCACGTCGGCGACGACCTTGGGCTGGGTCATGAACACGGCGTGGCTCGCGGGAACCTCGGTGACCTTGGCACCGATGCGCTTGGCCATGTGCTGCAGCATGCGCTGGTCGAACGCCTTGTCGTCGGTGGCGATCACCGCCCAGCTCGGCTTGCTGCGCCAGGCCGCCTGGGTCAGCTTCGTGCCGAAGGAGGACATGGCGATCGGCACCTGCGAGTCGCGCATGAAGGCCGCGTCGGCGTCGTTGGTGTCGGCGGCGAAGCCGGCCTTGAACTGCGACGGCTTCACATAGCCGAAGCCATCCTCGCCGATGTCGAGCACGAATTCGGGCGGGGTGACGAAGCCCTCATATTGCTGCGCAGTCGTCTCGCCGGCATCGGGGGAGAGGGCGGAAACGTAGACGAGGCCCGCCACCTTCGGGTCGACGCCGGCTTCGGTGATGACGGTGCCGCCCCAGCTGTGGCCGACCAGAATGGTCGGGCCGTCCTGCCGCGCCAGCGCGCGCTTGGTGGCGGCAACGTCGTCCTCCAGCGAGGTGAGCGGGTTCTGCACGATGGTGACGCGGTAGCCGCGCTGGGTCAGCTGATCGTAGACGCCGCGCCAGCCGGAACCGTCGGCGAAGGCGCCGTGGACGAGCACGACATTGCGGACGGGCTGGGACGCCGGGATACCTTCGGCCGCGGGAGCCGCGACGGCGGTGGACAGGCTGGCGGCGGCGGCCATAGTAGCGAGCAGGCTGCGGGTCTTGATCGTCATGATCGGGCTCCTCATCGATTTGCGATAACGATTATCGCGATAAATGTTTGATAGACGAGTGCCGGCGACCTGTCCAGCGCAAATCTTATCGCGATATTCTTTTTTGCGGCTGCCATCGCTATATTGATGGGGAAGGAGTCCTGTCATGAACGCCAACGCCAACGCCAACGCCAATCCGCCCGTGCCGCTCGACGACCAGCTCTGCTACGCCATTTACTCGGTCGGCATGGCCATCCAGCGCGTCTACAAGCCCCTGCTCGACCAGCTTGGGCTGACCTATCCGCAATATCTTGTGCTCAATGTGCTGTGGCGGGAGGACAAGCTCACCGTCGGTGGCATCGCGGAGAAGCTGGCGCTTGAATCGAGCACACTCACGCCGCTTCTCAAGCGGCTTGAAGCCGGGGGCCTGCTGCGTCGCACCCGCAATCCCGACAATGAGCGCCAGGTCGTCGTTGCACTCACCGATGAAGGCCGCGCGCTCAAGAGCAAGGCGGGGTGTCTCGGGAATGCGCTGTTGCTGGCATCCGGTCAAAGTCCGGCGCAGCTCGGTGCGATGAACCGCGACATGCGCGATCTGCGCGACGCGCTCTATACCCATCTCGGCGACTGGTCCGCGCCGAGTTGACCCGCGACACGGGCGCGTTTCGGCGCGGCCTCCCACGCCGAGGCGGCGCCGTTCACCCGAGCGTGGCGAGCGCGCCGAGCCAGTCGCGCAGCCGGACGGGCAGGGCGCTGCCCTTCCCCTCGCGCCACAGCGCCAGGCGCGGACGCACCACCGCTGCGACGAAGGGATTAGCCGCGAAGGCAAGTCCCTCATACTGCACGAAGTTCGAGAACTGCGCCGTGAGGCCGCCCGGCACCGGGGAAAGGTGGGTCACTTCCAACAGGGCGAAGGGCACGGTCAGTCCGGTCCGCAGCGCCTTGGAAAGCGCCTCCTTCAGGCTCCACAGCAGCAAGAGCTGCAGCCCTTCTTCCCCCGGCATGGCGACGCGCACCGCCTCACGCTCGCGCGCCGTTGTCTGCTCCCGCAAGGCGCCGAGATGCGCGGGCACGAAACGTTCGAGATCCACCCCCATGGGGCAAGCCTCGGGATGCGCAAGCGCAAGCGCCGCTGCGCCGGCATGAGCCAAGGTCACCTGCACATTGGCCCGCCCGGGCATCGTCACCACAGGCTGCCCGAACAGGCCGGGCAGGACTCGGATGTCGCGACGATTAAGCTCGGGGGCGAGAAGGCCGAGCGCGTCCTTGGCGGCCCGGCGCCCGGCGAGCAATGACTGGCGCCGGGCGGGAGCCAGGCGTTCTGTTAGCAGCGCCGCCTCGTCGGGCGCAAGGTCGTCGGGCGCGGCCGCTTCGAGTTCGGCGAGCGGCGCCGCCACGAGCGCCATCGCGCCATCAAAGCGCCGGCCGTCGACTTCGAGAGCGAAGGGGGCGGCGCGGCGAAAGCTGCCGGGGGCAGGAGGCGCTGCCATCTCACGCGCGCGCATCGGCGGTGGCCGGCGCGGGCTCGTCGCTGTGGCTCAGCAACAGGTAGAAGGCCGGCACCACGAACAGGGTGAACAGCGTGCCGATGGAAAGGCCGGAGGCGATGACGAGGCCCATATTGTAGCGCGAATTGGCACCCGCGCCGGTGGCGATAATCAGCGGCGTGACGCCCAGCACCATGGCGGCCGTCGTCATCAGGATCGGCCGTAGGCGGATGCTGGCGGCCTCGATCACCGCCTCGCGCTTGGCGAGCCCTTGCTGGCGCAGCGTGTTGGCCACTTCCACCATCAGGATGCCGTGCTTGCTCACCAGCCCCATGAGCGTGACGAGGCCAACCTGGGTGTAGATGTTGATCGTCGCCCCGCCAATACCGAGCCAGATGAACACCAGCGCACCGGCCAGCGACATCGGCACCGATACCAGGATGACGAGCGGATCGCGGAAGCTGTTGAACAGCGACGCCAGCGCCAGGAAGATGATGACCAGCGCCAGCGCGAAGGTGGTGACGAAACCGCCCGATTCTTGCTCCAGCTGGCGCGAGGCACCGGCAAAGCCATAGCTGTAGCCGGCCGGCAGAGCACGCGCGGAGATCGCTTTCAGCTCGTCCAGCGCCTCGCCATCCGAGACGCCCGGCATGGGGATGCCGGAAATGGTCGCGGAGTTCAGCTGCTGGAAATGGTTGAGCGATTGCGGGACGGTCTTCATCTCGATCCAGGCAATGGTCGAGAGCGGGACCGAGGTGCCGTCCGACGCCTTGATATAGTAGTTCAGCAGCTGGTCGGTGTTGAGCCGGTGCTGCTGCTTCACCTGCGGGATGACCTTGTACGACCGGCCGCCGAGGTCGAAATAATTGGCGTAATTGCCACCCAGCATGGTCGCCATCGCCGCGCCGACATCGCTCATGTTGAGGCCGAGCGACGAGACCTTGTCGCGGTCGAAATGGATGGCGGCGTGCGGCTGGTCGATCTTCATGTCGCTGTCGAGGAAGATGAACTTGCCGCTCTTCATCGCCTCGGTGAGGAAGTTCTGCGACGCCTCGTAGAGCCGCTCATAGCTGTCATTGGACTTCAGCACGAACTGGATCGGCAGGCCGCTGCTGCCGGGCAGGGGCGGCAGCTGGAAGGCGGCGACGCGCACGCCGGCGATCTTGTTGAATTCCTGCTGGATCAGCGGCGCCAGCTGCAGCGCCGACACGCTGCGCTCGTCCCACGGCTTGAGCACCCAGCCGCCGATGACCTGTCCGGGCATGTCGATCTGGAAGACGAGATCGGTTTCCGGCCGCTTGTCGAGAATGTCGTAGATCTTCTGCACGTAGAATTCGCGCTGCTCCAGCGTCGCGTTCGGTGCCGCCGTCATCATGGTCAGGATGACGCCCTCATCCTCCGGCGGCGCGAGCTGGGAGGTGGAGTTGGAGTAGAGCCAGTAGATGCTCGACAGCACCAGCGCGCCGAACAGAACGGTGAGCGGCAGCACATGCAGCGAGGCCGAGAGCGCGGCGCGGTAGACCCGGGTGACCGCTTTCATGGCGCCGTCGATAGCGCGCACCATCCGCGCCTCGACCGTGCGGGCGGCGGGGTCATAGGGGGCAAGCAGATAGGCGCAGCTCATCGGCGACAGGGTGAGCGCGATAACCGCCGACACCATCACCGCCGCCACCAGGGTGAAGGCGAACTCGGTGAACAGCGAGCCGGTGAGCCCGCCCTGGAAGCCGACCGGCACATAGACGGCGATCAGCACCGCCGTCATGGCGACGATCGGCCCCGCCAGTTCGCGGGCGGCGGCCATGGCCGCGTCCTTCGGCGAGAGGCCCTGCTCCATGTGGCGGTTCACGCCCTCCACCACGATGATCGCGTCGTCTACGACGAGGCCGATGGCGAGCACCAGCGCCAGCAAGGTGAGCAGGTTGATGGAGAAGCCGAAGGCCAGCATCAGCGCGAAGCTGCCGACCAGCGAGAGCGGGATGGCGACGATGGGGATGAACACCGAGCGCCAGGAGCCGAGGAACACGAACACCACCAGCGTCACGATCAGCGCTGCCTGGAACAGCGAGACGACCACTTCATGGATGGAGGTGTTGACGAAATCCGTCGCGTCATAGAGCACCGTCCCGGTGAGGCCGGTCGGCAGGTCGGCGAAGATGCCGGGCAGGATCGAGCGCACCTCGCCGATGACGCTCAAGAGATTGGCCGACGGCGCCACCTGGATGCCGATATAGACGGCGCCCTTGCCGTTGAAGCTGGTGCGCGAATCGTAATCGTCGCTGCCCAGCTCAACCTCGGCCACGTCCTTGAGGCGGATCACCGCGCCGTCGACATTCTTGATGATGAGCTGGCGGAACTCCTCGGCCGAGTGAAGATTGGTCGCGGCGGAGAGCTTCACCTGGATCAGCCGGCCCTTGGTGGTGCCGAGGCCGGCGATGTAGTCATTGGTCTCCAGCGCGGTGGCGACATCGGTCGCGGTCAGGCCGAGCGCGGCGAGCTTGTCCGGATCAAGCCAGGCCCGCAGCGCGAAGTTCTTGCCGCCGAGGATTTCCGCCACCTGCACGCCAGCCACCGCCTGGAGCTTCGGCTGCACCACGCGGGCGACATAGTCCGTGACCTGATTCTCCGCGAGCACGGTGCTGGAGAAGGCGATGTACATCGCGTCGATGGTGGAGCCGGTCTTCAGTTCCAGCACCGGCTGCTGGGTGCCGTTCGGAAGCTGGCTTAGCACCGAGTTGACCTTGGTGCTGATCTCGGTGAGGGCGTCGCCGGTATTGTAGTTCAGGCGCAGATTGACGGTGATGGTGCTGACGCCGGTCTGGCTCGACGAGGTCATGTAGTCGATGCCGTTCGCCTGGGCGATCACGTTCTCCAGCGGCGAGGTGATGAAGCCGGCAATGATGTCGGCGTCGGCGCCGGCATAGGTGGTGGTGACGGTCACCACGCCGTTCTGCATCGCCGGATATTGCAGGATCGGCAGGCCGACCATGGCGCGGAGGCCAATCACCAGAATCAGCGCGCTCACCACCAGCGAGAGCACCGGGCGGCGGACGAAGTGATCGGTAAAGGCCATGATCCGCTCCCGTCAGTCCGACACGGTCGGATTGAGCTCGAACTTGGGCAGATGGCTGTTGTCGATCACCGCCGGCGTGCCGTTGCGCAGCTTGATCTGGCCGGCGACCACGACCGTCTCGCCCTCGGTGAGGCCGGAGACGACGGCGACGAAGTCGCCGCGCGCCTCACCCAGCTTGACGAAGGTCTCCCGCGCCACCAGCCCCTTGCCATCGGCTGTTTTCTCCAGCACGAACACGGTCGAGCCATAGGGATTGGCGACGATGGCCGTCTGCGGCAGGGTGACGAAGTCTTCGGCCGCACCGACATCGAGACTGATCCGGGCGAACATGCCGGGCACCAGCTTGCTGTCCGGATTGGCCAGCGTGGCCCGCACTTTCACGTTGCGGCTGCCGCTCTCGACCTTGGAATTGATCGCGCTCACCGTGCCGGCGAAGGACTGGCCGGGATAGGCATCGACCATCACTTTCACCGGTTCGCCCACGTTCAATGTACCGAAGAACTTCTGGGGCACGAAGAAGTCGGCGAAGAGCGGATCGAGCGCCTGCAGCGTGACGACGGAGGTGCCGGCGCTGAGATATTCGCCGAGATCGACATTGCGGATGCCAAGCCGGCCCGCGAACGGCGCTTTGAGCGTGTAGTAGGAGACCAGCGCCTCCTGCTGCTTCACCAGCGCCTGCGAGTTCTTCAGATTGGCCTCGTCCGTGTCCACCGTGGCCTGGCTCACCGCCTTGATCTTCAGTTGCTCGATGTCGCGCTTCAGGATGATGGCGTTGAGCTCGGCGGTGGCCTTGAGCGAGGCGAGCTTGGCGATCTGGTCCTCGGCGACCAGTTGCAGCAGCGGCGTGCCGGCTTTCACCGTCTGGCCGGATTCGAAGGACAGCGATTCCACGACGCCGGAGACCTGCAGCGAGAGGTCGGCGCCCTCGGAGGCCACCAGTTCGCCCACCAGTTCCATGGTGGGTTGCCAGCTCTGCTTCTGCGCGGTCTGTGCCGCCACCGTCTGGGCCGGGGCACTGCCATGCGGCGGCGCGGCACCGGGGGCAAAGCGGTCCTTCGTGACATAGAAGGCCGCGCCGGCAAGGGCGGCGACGGCCAGCCACATGATCACACGCGGTTTGCTCACCGGGATGTCTCCTTGGCAGTGCCGGGCTCCGGCGTCGGTGGCAGGTCGGGCAGGCCCGGACGGGTGGCGGCGAGCGCGGGGCCGTCCGGCCCTTCGAAATAGCCGCCATTGCGCGGCGCGGCGTCGGCCGTCTCGTCGACGCGGTTCCACCAGCCGCCACCCAGCGCCTGGAACAGCGCCACCGTGTCGTTGTAGCGCAGCGCCTGGGCCTGGATGCGGGCGATGACGGCGTTCTGATAGGCCTGCTGCGCCTCGATCACGATGGCATAGCCGATGGCGCCGACCTTGAACTGTTCCTGCGCCATCTTCAGGCTGTCGAGCGCCGACTGCTCCGCCAATGCCTGGGCGCGCAGCGTGCCGGCGTCGTATTGCACGGCGCGCAGCGCGTCCGCCACGTTCTGGAAGGCGGTGAGCACCGTGCTTTGATAGAGCGCATAGTCCTGCTCGAAGGTGGCGACGCTCGCCTCCTTGGTGCGGTAGAGTTGCCCGCCGTCCATCAGCGTCTGGGCGATGCTGGCGGCGGCGGTCCAGGCGAGGCCGTTCGGGGTGAACAGCTGGCCCACCTCGAGCGCCTGCGAACTCACCGAGGGGGTGAGGGTGATCTGCGGCAGCAGATTCGCCGTGTTGACCCCCACCGTCGCCGCCGCCTCATGCAGCGTCGCTTCCGCCTGGCGGATGTCGGGGCGCTGCCGCACGAGGTCGGAGGGCAAGCTCACCGGCAGCTTGCGCGGCAGGCGCAGGCTGCGGAGACTGACGCTTTCGCCGCGATCCTCGCTGGGCAGCCGGCCGAGATAGGCCATGAGCTGGTTACGGCCCTGCGCCAGCTGCTTCTGCAGCGGCGGCAGGGTGGCCTGGGTCTGCGCCAGCGTCGTCTGCTGGGCAAGCACGTCGGCCTGCGATACGGCACCCACCTCGAACTGGCGCTGGACGCGGCGCAGCTGGTCGGTCTCCGCCTCGACGATCGCCTGCGTCGCCGCGATCTGGTCGCGCAGCGAGGCGTCGGTGATGGCGGAGGTGATCACATTGGCGATGAGGGTGAGATAGGTCGCTTCCATCTCGAAGCGCTGATACTGCGCCTGCGCATCGGCGGATTCGACCTGCCGACGAATGCCGCCGAATAGATCGAGTGTGTAGGACACGTCGACCGTCGTCTCATAGAGATTGTAGAGCGTTGGTGCGCCCGTCGTGCCGCCCGAGGCGGCGGTGATCTGTTCACGCGTCGCCGAGACATTGCCGGTGACCTGCGGCAGGAACTGCCCGCGCACCTGCAGCGCGGTTTCCCGCGCGGCGCGCAGCGCATATTGCGCCGCCCGGACATCGGGATGGTTGCGCACCGCCTCTTCGACGAAAGCGTTGATCTGCGGCGAGTTGAACTCCTGCCACCACTGTCCACCGACATCGAGCGCGGTGACGAAGCTTTGCGGCGCGCCGCCGGCCACATCGGTCGCCATGGCCGGCTTGGGCCGCGGTTCCACCGTGTAGCCGCTGACGGGCGGGGGCGGCGGTGCCTGGAAGTTCGGACCCACCATACAGCCGCCGAGCAGCAGGACGCCGACAAGCGCGCTCAACCGCCCGCGCGCCCCGGGCGCCGCCCGGTGCGCGGCGTCTTGCGCCGGTCGATGTCTCTCTGTGTCGCGAATCGCGCCGTCCCCCATGGCGTCATCCTACCTGTGCACAGGGGCGGGCATGTCGAGAAAAGAAGCGATGGCCCCAGCCGTTTGGGCCGCCGCGGCGCCGGAGAGCATGGACACATGGTCGCCTGGAACCTCGTGCACGCCGAGCACGCGATCGCTAAGCCGGGACCAGCCCATATCGGGCGCGGCGAGAACGGCCCGATCCGCCTCGCTAAGATCACCGCCAGCGGGATGGGCGGCGCGTACGAGGCACAGATTCAGGTCGCGCGGAGCGTTCTCGGGAGGAGCATAGGCCAGGAAGGCGTCATAGAGCGCGCGGCTGGCGCGATAGGCGCGGCGCAGCCAGGCGGTGTCGGCCTCCGGCGCGATCAGCCCGGCTTGCCGCATCCGCGCGCAAGCGAGGGCGAAGCGGGCATCGTCGGTCTGCGCCAGCAATTCCTCCATGCCGAGGGTGAGCGGGGTGTCATGGTGGCGGGCACGGACCTGCGCCATCCGCAGCAGCCATTGTGCCTGCGCCCGTTCGGGATCCTCCGGCAGCACCGAGCGGCTGCCGAGCGGGGCCGGCGTGTCGATGATGACGAGCCGTTCGGGCGGGGTGCCGCGCGCGTGAAGTTGGCAGGCCATCTCATAGGCGACGATGCCGCCGAATGAGTAGCCGCCGAGGAAGCGCGGCGCGGCGACGTCCCTTCGGGCCAGCGCGTCGAGATTGGCGGCCGCCAGCGCCGCGACGCTGGTGGGGGGCGCCTGACCTTTCTCCAGCCCAGGCGCCTGCAGAGCCCAGAAGGGCATAGAAGCCGGAAAGGCCCGGGCCAGATCGAGGAAGGCGCTGACATCGCCGGCGATGGGGTGGGCACAGATGAAAGGCGGGCCCTCCCTGCCGGTCAGCGGCACCACCGCATCCCACGCCGTCGCCCCGGCCTCTTTCCGGGAGAGCGCCCGCGCCAGCGCAGCGGCGCTGCGATGTTCGATCAGCGCCGTGACCGGCACGGGGCGGGCAAGCCGTTCCGACAGCCGGGCCGCCGCTGTGGCGAGGCCCAGCGAGGTGAGACCGGCCGCCAGCACGTCCTCGGAGCGGGCGAGACGAGGGCCGAGCAGCGCGGCGAGCACGTCCAGCACCACTGCCTCGGTGGCATCGGCGGGCGGGGCGGGTGGCGCAGCGTCCGGCGCCGGCGCGTCGTCGATAGGCGGACTTTCCTCCGGAGGCGGTAGGGGAGCGGCAGCGGGCAGCGGCACGGCGGCGACCGTCCCGTCGATGAGGCCGGGCAGGGCGGCGAAGACGGCGGCGAATTCCTCGATCATCGCCTCGCCCCGGGCGGTGGCGGTGCCATCGAGGTCCGGCAGCACGAGCGAGAGCCCGATCCGCTCACCCGGCACCACCACGCCGGTGAGGCTGTAGGCGGATTTCAGCGCATTGTGCACGCTTTCCACCCGCAGCCCGCCCGCGCCGGCCCAGGCGTCCGAGCCCGCCGGCATGTTCTCCACCACCAGCAGCGTGTCGAACAGGGAGGAGGCGCGATCGGCAACCCCGGCGGCCTCGGCAACCTCTCGCAGCGACAGCTGCGCCTGTGACTGCAAAGCGGCGATCTGGCGCTGCATCTCCTGCGCCAGAGCCAGCAGCGGGCTGGAAGGCGAAAAGCGCAGCCGTACCGGCAGGTTGTTGATGAACAGGCCGACCATCTGCTCGACGCCCGGCACCTGCGGCGGCCGGCCGGAAACGGTGGTGCAGAAGACCGTGTCCGCCACCCCGCGCCGGGCCGCCGTCCACAGGCCCCAGGCGAGATGCGCGAGGGCGGCGATCGTGAGACCGCGCCGGCGCGAGAGATCGCTCAGCGCCTTGCTTGGCTCCACCGGCAGCGGGCGGCGGATGGTGACATAGCTTGCCGCGCCATTGCCGGCCGGATGCAGCGCCGGCTGCGCGGGCGCACCGGCGAGAAGCGGCACGAAGGCCGCGCGCAGGCCCTCGCGCTCCAGCGTCGCGGTCCAGGCGATGAAGTCGCGGAAGCGGGCCGGCGGCGGCAAGGCCGGCGGCATGCCGCGCCGCAGCGCCTCATAGGCGGCGCGGGCCTCCCGCTCCAGCTGGGCGAGGCACCAGCCATCGGCCAGCATGTGATGGAAGGAGGCGATGAGATAGGCCTCCTCGGCGTTCACCCGAATGAGGATCAACCGGGCGAGGGGGCCGGCCTCCAGGTCGAAGCCTGCCGCGCGGTCCAGCGCCAGACGCTGTTCCAGCCGTTCCGCGCTGAAGACCGGCCAGATCTCCAGCTCCACCGGCGGTGGGGCATTGCGGCGGACGAGCTGCAGCGGCCGCTCCAGTCCACGCCAGCGAAACACGCTGCGCAGCACCGCGTGGCGCTCGAAGACCAGTGCCCATGCCTTGCGCAGCGCCGCGCTGTCGAGCGCGCCGGAAAAGCGCATGCAGCTCTGCTCGAAATTCACCGCCGACCCCTGCCGGCTGAGCGAATGCAGCAGCATCGCCTCCTGCATGGGCGAGAGCGGGTAGATATCCTCAACATCGGGGCACGTGCCGGCCAGGGCGTCCAGCGTCGCCGCATCGAGCCCGGCAAGCGGGAAATCTCCGGGGGTGAGCAAGGGCGCGGACTGGCCTTGCGTCCAGACGGCAATGGCGCGCAGGCTCTCAGCGATGGCCGCCAGACGAGCCTCCGCTGTCTCGACGGGCGCGGCCTCCGACCAGCCGAGCGCGAGGCGCCCGCCGCTCACCCGCACCGTCAGCCCGGCGCGGACCGTATCCGGGACGTTCGGCGCATGCGGGTGCAGGCGGATCGCCGGATCCGGCGCGGCGGCCGGCAACAAAGCCACATAGAGCGCTGGCGGGGCGAAGTGGAAGGCGGTGCGGATCGCGCTGAAGGCGAGGCCCAGCGGCTCGGCGCGCTGGCGCACCGTCTTGGCCGCGCGCAGCCGCGCGCCAAGCGGAGCCCCAGATGCGCAAGCCTGCAAGGGCAGCAGCACGTCGAGATTGCCGACGAGGCCTGCCGCTTCCGGCGTGCCCGGCGGCAGGGCGCGGCGGCCATCCACCAGCTCGACGGCGGGCGCCCCGTCCAGCGTCTCGCCGAGCGCGACCAGCAACGCATCGATCAGCGACACGCCGAGCCGGCCAGGCAATTCCTCCAGCAGCAGGCGTGAAGTGCCGGCCTCCAACAGCAGTTGCGCGACGGCGAGGGTGGGGGCGCTGGCGGCGAACGCATCTGGCGGGGCTTCGGCCTCGGCGGTCTCGCACGCCATCGCCGCCGCACGTACTTGCGGGCTGGCGGCATGGTCGGCGAGCCAGGCGAGCCAGTGCGAGAAGCCGAAAGGCGGCGCCGGCGGGAGGGCGCTGTCCGGCCCGGCGGCCAGCGCGGCTTCCAACTCGGTCGCCAGCAGCAGCAGCGCCCGGTCGTCCGCCACGGTCTCATGCAGTGCGAGCACGACGGTGGCGTTTCCGGCCGCCGGCGCCTGCGCTGTCACCAGCGTGGCGGCGATCGTAACCCCTGCCGCAAGGTCGATGCCACGCGCCAGCCGGGCGCTGTTCTCCGTGATCCAGCGGTCGAGATCGTCGAGCGTGGTCGCGGGCACATCGACGAAGCGCACCGGCACGGCGGGGAGGAAATCGGAGATGGCGAGCGAGCGCCCGGTGGTGTCCTCCACCCGCACGAGGCGCAGCGCGTCGTGCCGTTCGGCGAGGCGCTCGATCGCATAGCCGAGATCGACCGTGGACACGCTGGCCGGCACCGCGACGCTGACAAAGCGGCAGGGATTGCGGGAATCGCAGGCGGCGGCAATCAGCTCCGCCCCATAGCGGGCGCCATGGCCGCGGGCCCGAACCGCCCGCTGACGCCTCAGAGCGATGGCGGCGAGACCTTCTATGGTCGGCTGGTCGAACACATCCTTCAGCTCGAGTTCGAGGCCGGCCTCATAGGCCCGGGCAACGAGGCGGATGGTGAGGATGGAATCGCCGCCGACATGGAAGAAATTGTCGCGCACCCCGAAGGTGGCCGTGGTCAGCAGATCAGCCCAGATGCGCGCGAGAATGCGTTCTTCCGGCGTGCGCGGCTCCACCGGCGCTTCGGCGGGCGTTTCCGCGATCTCGACTGCCGGCAGGGCACGGGTATCGATCTTGCCATTGGCGTTGAGTGGCAGGCGGTCAAGAAGGAGATAAGCCTGCGGCAGCATTTGCCGGGGCAGGCGGCTTTCCAGATGCACGCGCAGCTCGCCCGGTGTCAGCGCAAGGCCCGCCTTGGGCGCGACATAGGCGACGAGATCGCGCTCGCCGCTCGCCCGGCGCGGCGCCAGCACGGCGGCGCCGGCGACGCCGGGATGCAGCGCCAGCACCGCCTCGATCTCGCCGAGTTCGATGCGGAAGCCGCGCACCTTCACCTGCCGGTCGGCGCGGCCGAGGAAGACGATGCTGCCGTCCGCCCGCCAGCGGGCGAGATCGCCGGTGCGGTACATGCGCGCCGCCGGATCGGTGGCGAACGGGTCGGGGTGGAAGCGGGCGGCGGTGAGGTCCGCATCGCCGTGATAGCCGAGCGCGACGCCATCGCCGCCGACCCAGAGCTCGCCCACGAGGCCCGGTGGCAGCGGGCGGCCGGCGGGATCGAGCACATAGGCGGTGCTGTTGGAGATCGGCCGGCCGATGGGGATGGTCAGCTCGTCGACGCTGAGATCGGCAATGTCGAACAGCGTGCTGAAGGTGGTGTTCTCGGTCGGGCCATAGCCGTTGAACAGCGCCAGCCCCTTCGCCCGGCCCGCTGCCAGCACGGCGCGCGCCGCTACCGGATTGACCACGTCGCCGCCTGTGATCACGAGGCGGGGGCCGGCAAAGGCGGCCGGGTCCAGCGCGGCGATCTGCTGGAACAGCCCGGCGGTGATCCACAACAGCGAAATCCGCGCCTCGGAGAGGAACAGCCGCAGGGCACGCGGGTCCATCACCACCGTGCGGTCCACTGGCAGCAGTGTGCCGCCATTGAGCAGCGGCACCCAGATTTCTAGCGTCGAGGCGTCGAAGGCGGGGTTGGAATAGACGGCGGCGCGCAGGCCGGGGGCTGCCAGCCCCTGCGCGCGGGCGAGGCGGACAATGGCGCGATGCGGCACGCTCACCGCCTTCGGCGTGCCGGTGGAGCCGGACGTGAACATCACATAGGCCGGGCTCTGCGCGCTTAACTCGACCTCGGGATGGGGCGCCGCTGCCTCTGCCGCCTCACGCAGCGCCGCCCAGCCCAGCGTGGCGCATCCTTCCGTCGCCAGCGACGGGTCGAACGACACGGCGTGGCGGGCGCCGACCTGGCGCGCGCGCACATCGCGCTGTTCGGCCGGGTAGGTCGGGTCGATCGGCGCATAGGCGGCGCCGATCCCCAGCACCGCGAGCTGTGCCTCGATCAGCGCGCCGGAGACCGGCAGCACCAGCAGCACCACCTCCCCCGCGCCAACCCCCTGCGCCGCCAGCACGCCCGCCAGCCGGCGCACCCGGTCGGCGAGCGCGCCATAGGTCAGGCGCAGCCCGTCTTCCTCGATTGCGATCGCGTCCGGGTGGCGCGCCGCGTCACGGAAGAACAGGGCGATGGCGCTGTCCTCGCGCTCATAGGCAAGGGCGGTGGCGTTGAAACCCGCCACCTGCGCCACGCCTTCAGAGGCGGAGAGCAGTGGAACCTCCAAAACGGGCTGATCCGGCTGCGCCGCCAGTGCTTGTGCCAGCCGGCCGAACCAGCCGAGCACGGCGTCGATGGTCGCGGCGTCGAACAGCATGGCATCGTAGCGGCACCACAGGCGCAGCCCGTCCGGGGCGGCGGCATAGACCACCGACAGTTCCGCCTTGGCTTCCTGGTCGAGCTGCTCCGGCAGGATCGCGAAGCGGGTGCCGTCCAGCGCGGTGAGGGTTGGCGCCGGGGGCTCTGCCGCACCGAACAGCACCTGCAGGAAGGGCGCCGCCTCGCCCCGTCGCTCGACGCCGCTCGCCTCGACGATGCGTTCGAAGGGCAGGTCGCGTTGCGCCAGCGCCGCGCGTAGGCTGCTCTGAACCTCTGCCAGCAACGCGGGAAAGCGTGCCTCATCCGCTACGCTGGCGCGGATCGGCAGCGTGTCGACCAGCAGCCCGATCATGTCGGCAAGGTCCGGCCGGTCGCGGCGCGCGGCGGGAATGGTGACGACGAGGTCGTCCAGCCCGCTCCAGCGCCGCAGCACGACGAACAGCAGGGCGAGGTAGAGGCTGAATTCGCTCGCCCCCTCCCGCCGCGCCAGCGCGGCGAGCGTGGCGGAGACATCACCCGGCACATGCAGCTCCGCCTGAGCCGAGCGCAGGCGGCCGCTCTCGCTCGGCGCGCGGTCATAGGGCAGATCGAGCCGGGCCGGCGCACCGGCGAGCCGGCCACGCCACGCCGCCATGGCGGCATCGAGCGCCGGGCCAGGAGCGCCGAACCGCTCCTGCTCCCAATCCGCGACATCGGGAAACTGCAGCGGCAGCGGCGACCCCGCCTCCGGTCGGCCGGCCAGCGCCGCGTCATAGGCCGCCACCAGATCGCGCTGCAGGATCGTGAGCGAGGCGCCGTCGCTGATGATGTGGTGGAGCACCGTCACCAGCACGCCGCCCTCATCCGCCGCTCGCACCAGGCTGAAGCGCGCCAGCGGCCCGGCCGAGAGATCGAATGGTTCGTCCACCATCGCCTGCGCTTGTGCGGCTACGGCGGCATCGAAGGCGGGGCTGTCGAAAGCCTCGCCCGTGGCGATGACGGCGAGCGGCAGCGGGACTTCATCCGCCACCGCCTGCACCGGCGCGCCATTCACCAGGGGGAAGGAGGCACGCAGACTATCGTGCCGTCGTGCCACCAACGCGAGGGCAGCGCGCAGCACGTCCGGATCGATCCGCCCCTCGATGCGCACGAGCAGGGGCATGGCGAACAGCGTGCGGCCGGGTCGCAGCAATTCCGCCATCCTGATCTGGCGCTGGCCAAAGGAGAGGCCGGCAACATAGCCGCTGGCCATCAGCGGGGCCCCGGCGCCGGTCGCGCGCTCATGAAGGCAACTCCACCCGGGCGCGGGCACGCGCCACGGGGGCTGGGGCGGGGTCCTCTGCCGGTGCGGCTCCGAGCCGCTGCGCCAGCGCGGCGAGTTCTGGCGCCTCGAACAGATCCGCCAGCGTGGCCTGCAGGGCCATCTCCCGGCGCAGGCGGGCGATCATCTGCATCGCCAGCAGCGAACTGCCGCCAAGGGCGAAGAAATGGGCGTTTCGGCCCACCGAGGGAAGGCCGAGCACCTCCGCCCACAATGTGGCGAGGGCAGTTTCCAACGGTCCCTGCGGGAGCTCCACGCCGCCAGCCGTCGCGGCGAGCGGCGCGCGGGGAAGGGCGGCGCTATCCACCTTGCCATTGGCGGTGCGCGGAAGCTGCTTATGCCGCAGGAAGGCCTGCGGGAGCATATAGGCCGGCAGCCGCGCGGCCAGGGCCCGGCGCAGTTCCGCCTCATCCGGGCCGGTGTCGGGCGCGAGATGGGCGACGAGGCGGGCGGGCCGGCCGTCTCCCTCCTCGACCACAAGCGCGGCTTCGCGGATGCCGGCCTGCGCCAGCAGTGCCGCTTCGATCTCACCAGGCTCTATCCTGTAGCCGGCTATCTTTACCTGTCGGTCCCGTCGACCATGAAAGTACAACCGGCCATCGCTGGCGAGCGACACGCGGTCACCGGTGCGGTAGGCGGGGGCCGAGGTGCCGGCCAACGGCGTCCGCAGGCTCACGCCCGGCTCCGCGCCGATATAGAAGCGGGCCACGGACGGGCCGGAGATGACAAGTTCGCCAATGGTGCCGTAAGGGCAGGGGCGGTCTTCGCCATCCACCACATGCAGAACCGTGCCCGGGATGGGGTGGCCGATGGCGACGCTGGCGCCTGTTGTTTCCGGCCGGCAGCGTTCGACGCAGACCCACACGGTCGCCTCGGTGGGTCCGTACTCGTTACACAGCGCCGCCTGGGGCACGCGGGCGGCATGGGCGGCGACCAGCGCGGGCGGGCAGGGCTCGGCCGCCACCTTGGCCATGCGCAGGGTGGGCAGGCCCTCCGCGCCAGCGGCCTCCAGCAGAACGCCCCAGAAGGAAGGGGTGAGGCACACATGGGTCACGCCGGCGCCGCGGATGAGCGCGACCAGCCGGTCGGCGTCGCGCGCCGCGCCGGCATCGGGCAGCACCAGCGTGCCGCCTTCGCAGAGCGTGCAGAATAGGCCGGTGACGGAGCCGTCGAAGAACAGCGGGAAGGTCAGCAGGAAGTGGCCGATCGGCAGGTCGGCATTTTCCGCCGCGCTGGCGGCGACATGTGTGCGCAGATTGTCATGGCCGACGCTCACGCCCTTCGGCTGGCCCGTGGAGCCGGAGGTGAAGATGACATAGGCCTCGTCCCCTGCGGCCGGCCGCGTCACCGCGTCGAGATCGGCGGGTTCCGGGGAAGCGCCCCCCACCGTCAGCACCGGCAGACCGGGCGCCTCGCCGGCGCGGTCGTGACGCGTGACGAGGGCGGCGACGCCGGCGCTGGCGAGGATCATCGCCCGGCGCTCAGCCGGTGCCTCGGGGTCGAGCGGCACATAGGCGGCCCCGGCGAAAAGAATGCCGAGAATGGCGGCGACCGCCTCGGGCCCTTGATCGAGCAGGAGAGCGACGCGTGCGCCCGGCTTTACCCCAGCCGCGGTCAGCCGGCCGGCGAGGTCGATCGCCTCTGCGCCGAGTTCGCCATAGGAGCGCGAGCGTCCCTCGGCGACGAGCGCGGGCGCTTCGGGACGGGCGCGGATCTGCGCCAGGATCAGGTCGACCACCGTCCCTGCCGGCCGGGGCAGGGGCTTGCCCGTCAGGGCAGCCGCGATCTCGGCGAGCAGCGCTTCCGGCATCACGTCAAGGGCGCTGGCCGGCGCGTCGAGATGGAAAGGCAGGCGCTCCAGCGCGGTGGCGAGCATGGCGAGAAGCTGCCGGGCCTGCGGCAGAGGCACATGAAGCTCGTCCACCATCAGCCGCAGTTCGAAGGCGTCGCCGATCTCGACCATGAGATTGAGCGGCAGGTCCGGCAAGGTGACGTCGCCGCTCGCCACAAGCTCAAGTCCGGCGGCGCGGAAGGCGGGTGCCAGCGCCAGCGGATAGGTCTGCACCGCGATCAGGCTGCGCAGCGGCAGCGCGTCGCTCGGCAGGCCGAGCAGGTCACGCATGGTATCGAGCCCCAGCGGCCCGGCGTCGCGTCCCCGTGCCCGTGCCTGCTGCAGCTCAGCCAGCCAATGGCGCAGGGGTGTCGCGTCGCGGCGCAGCCGGCTGGGCAGCACGCCGACCTGAGGCCCCACGAGATGATGGGTTTGGTCGCCCAGCAGTTCGGGCGGGCGCACCGTCTCAATACAGCCCATCACCACATCGTCGGTCCCGTCCGCGCGGGCGAGCACCAGCGCCCAGGCGCCTTCGACCAGCGTGCTCAGCGTCAGGCGCTCGCTGCGCGCCAGAGCGGCGAGGCGGTCGGCGACGGCGGGGGAGAGATTCCGCATGACCTCGCCGATGCGCGGTGCGGCGGCGGCCCGCGGGGCCGCCCCCGGCTGATGACCGGCAAGCATGGCTTCCCAATGTGCCCGCCCGGCGGCAGCATCGCGCCCCTGCCACCACTCGACATAGCGGCGGAAAGGAAGCGCCGGAGGCACCGCGCCGCCGCGATAGAGGGTTAGAACCTCGTCCAGAATCTCTCCAAGCGACCAGCCATCGACGGCGAGGTGATGGCGCGTCCACACCAGGAGGTGACGCGGCCCCGCGCCCTCTTCGGCGAGTTTGACGAGGCGCACCCGCATGAGCGGTGGACGGCGCACATCGAAGGGCTGGGCGCGGTCTTCCTGCAGCAATGCGTCGAGCGCGGCACGCCAGTCTGCACGCGCGCTCCAGTCCAGCCGCTCGACCGCGAAGCTGGGCGCGGCGACCACCACCTGGGCGGGATCGCCCTTGAGTTCCCAGTGAAAGCCCGCGCGCAGGACGGTGTGGCGCTGGATGACCGCGGCCCAGGCGGCCGCGAAGCCGTCTTCATCGAGCGGGCCGGCGAGGAGGGCCCACCACTGGCCCATGAAGAGGGGCTGATCGGGATAGCTCGCGCAGCGTATCAGCATGGCGCGCTGCAGATCTGTCAGGCCGTGAATATCTTCGATGGGACCGCGGGCCACGTCACTACCTTCTGCAGCAAAACGTCGCGCTGCACTCCGGGCCGGCATGTAATCGCCGCGCCATTCTTCATGCCGGCGTGCGCTTTCCGTGCCGCCTAATGGCTGACGGGTAAGAGCCGGGCTGCCCACGCCTCGTTTGCACGCAAGGCGTCGGAGAACGGCAACCTAAAGTAGAAAGCGGCCCTGCCGGCCGAAAGAAAACCGGCGGCAGTCTTAACTGCCGCCGGAAGTCTTCAGAGGCTCTCGATGTAGAAACCTTCGCCCTTGATCTCGCCGTCGCAAAGCTTCTGGAGCTTCTCGACGATGCCGCCACCGTCCTTGGCGCGCGGGTTGGAAGACATCTTGTCGAAAGCCGCTTCGCTTTCCCACACAGTGCAGATGCCATACATGGACGGGTCCTTCTTGGACTTCATCAGTCCAAAGCCGACCAGCCCTTCAATGACATCGCCCGGCTTCTTGCCGTCGTTGGGGAGCATTTCCTTTTCGAGAAGCGCGCGTGCATCCTGCTCGCTACCCGCCTTAACGTGACAACGAGAGATCGTCATAAACATACTTGCCACAGGACTTCTCCAGCCAGAGTTGCGGATGATGGCTTAGCGCGGGTCGCTCGTCTGGGCAACTGTCTATTTTTGACCCGTTTTCAGTATTCTCTCGCAAGCCGTGCAATAAGGTTCTAGCAATTCATGCGCGTTTCACATGGCTGCGTTAGCATGATCGACTCCATAGACTTCGGGTTCGTCCGTCTCTGCACGTCAACCCCCGCGTGCAGCGGGAAGGGCGTGATCTACGCCCACGCCGGTCGGCGGGGGGTGGTGAGGGCGGCAACGGGCGCGTGTCGGATGCCATGGCTGACGGGTTGCTGCTGATGCCTTCCCTAAAGGAAAGGCTGCCCCCCTGCCTTCGGCGCACCCGCTCGGGCGCGCCGGGTGCGGTGGCGCGTGCCCTTTCCGGCCGCGCCGCCCGCCACGTCTCAGGCAAGGGGCGTCAGCACGGGGAAGAGTTTGCCGCGGATCGGCGCGCCGACCGCGAGATCGACCTCGAAGCCTTCCGCCACCAGGCGGTCGACTACGGTGCGGCCATGCGGGGCCAGCACGGCGGTCTCGTCCACCCAGCGCGTCACCATGCGCCGCGTGTCATGGTCCAGCGTATTGCCGGGCGAGCCGTGCAGGGTGCGGGCGTGGAAGACGAGGCAATCGCCGGGCTCCATGTCCCAGCTCAGAATGTCGTAGTCCTCGCGATGGGCCTGGATGTCCGGCACACGGGAGAAGGTGTCTCGCGCCGCGATGTCGAATTCGCCATGGTAGCGGGCGTAGAATTCCTCCACCGCCGGCAGCGCGGCCTCTTCGCTCTCGAAGAAGTTCGCCGGCATGAACAGCTTGTTCCAGCGATGCGAACCGCGCACGAATTCCAGTGCCGCCGCACGCGGAATCGGATCGAGCGCCACCCAGATCGAGCAGAACGGGCCGAGCACCACATTGTCGTGATGCCAGGGCGTGCGCGCCTGGGTGCCGGGGCTCTTGTAGAACCAGGTGTCCTGCAGAAGCCGCACGCTGGAGGTGCGCAGGCAGCGCGCGGCAATGGCAGCCGAGGGCGATTCGAGCGCGAAGGTTTCGAGCTCGGAGATGTGCCGGCGCGACCAGATGTCGGAGTAGAAGGCGCCCTTGTCATTGGGCGAGAAGCTCTGGAACAGCGCACCGGGGCTTTCGAGGTTGCGGCGGATGCCTTCGGCGGCGAGATCGACCCATTCCGGGCCGAAAGCGCCCCTGAGGCAGATGGCGCCGTCGCGGTCGAGGGTCTCGATCATCGCCTCGTCGATGGGAGAGGTGTCGTTCGGCATGGATCCTCCTGGATTCGGCTGCGGCGCGCGGGCTGGCCCCGGACGCTGTCGCCCCGACCGGCGACGGCCCCGCGTGAGACGCGTTCGGCGAAGGGATGGTCCCCCGGCACCGCGCCATCACGGTGTGGCACATTGGTGGGCGCTGTCCATTGGCGAATTTTGTCATGATCGCGCGGCGAGCCGAGGCCTGCACCAGCTTACCGGAGCCGCCCCCGGCCGCGCCGCCCGTCCAGTTGCGCTGGGTGCGCCGCCCGGCGGGTGCGCCGGTGCTCATCTGCCTGCCGCATGCCGGCGGCAGCGTGCTGTCCTGCCTCGGTCTCGCGGCCGCCCTGCCGCCCCACGTCGCCATCGCCACGGTCGCCCTGCCGGGCCATGACGCGCCGGTTCCCGGCAGTCCGGCGGACGAGGCCCCGCCGCTCGCCGATGTCCGGCTTCTTGGCCGGGCGCTGGCGTCCGCGATCGCGGACGATCTCGGCGCCGCCCTGGCGCCGGAGGGGGCGGGTATGACCCTGCTCGGCAACAGCTTCGGCGCGCTGCTTGCCTTCGAGACAGCGCGGGCGCTGGAGCGGGAAGACCCTGCCCGGGCGGGTGGGCTGCATCTCGTCGTCTCCGGCTTCCGCTCGCCCAGCCGGCCGCCGCAGGAGGCGCCGCTGCACCGCCTGCCGCGCGCGCAATTGCTGGCGGAACTGCGCGAGTGCTTCGGCGCCGCCGGTCCGGACCTCGGCGACCTTCTCGGGCCGCGCGAGGAAGCGGCGCTGCGCGCCGATCTCGCCGCCTGCGAGACCTATCGGCTTATCGATCCCACGCCGCTGAACTGCGCGCTTTCCGTCATCCGCCTCACGGCCGACCCCTCCGTTTCCGCCGAGGAGAGCGCGGCATGGCGCGAGGTGTGCGCCGGCCCGGTCGGATTCCACACGCTTTCGGCCGGCCATTTTCCCTGGAGTGGCGCGACGGCCGCCTTTGCCGCCCTGATCGGCGATCTCATTGCGCGTCGGCAAGCCTCTGCCGGGCGTCTTCCCTTCCCGCCTGTCCGCGAATCATAAAGAGCCGCCATGTCCAACCGGCATTTCGACTGGTTCAAGAAGCACGAAACCGAGGATGAGGTGCAGCACAAGCTGCAGCGCCTTTATGCGCTGGCCTGCGAGCGGCTTGCGATCAAGCCAGACAAGGGCTTCATCGCCGCTGCCATGGCCGCCAATCCCGATGAGGCGCGTCGCGATCCGGTGCGGCGCGTCGCGCATCATCTGTTCACCTACAAGCTGGCGATGCCGAGCGGCGCCTGGGGGCTGCTCGGGCTTGGTCTTTTGCATTCGGTGCTGCTGGAAGTGGCGCGCGAGGACGGCAAGAAGCCCGCGCCGGTTCGCATCGCGCGCGCCGACGCCCATGACCTCAACGGGCTGGCCGGGCGGCTTCTGCTGCCGGACGTCGATCAGAAGGATGTGCGCCGCGCCGCAGCCTTCGTCGAATATCTCCTGAAGACAAAGGGGCCGCGCGGCTTCCTGAAATTCGGGCGCAAGATAGCCGCCAATGGCAATGTGGACGCGGCCTGCGAGGCGGTGGCGGGGGCCTCTACCGGGGCGCTCGAACTGAAATGGCAGGACGAGATCCGTGCCGGCACTCCGGAGAGGGGCCCGACCCATCTGGTGATGTGGGTGGCGAAGGCGGCGGCGCGGCACAAGATGCTGCTGTTCTGGTTTCTTGCCGCCAATGCGGTGCAGATCCTTTACGCCGTCTATGTCCCGCTTTGGCTGCAGACGCTGTTCGACGAGGGCATCAAGCCCAGCAATGTCGAGGTGATCCGCACCTATATCGGCTATCTCACCTGGGGTTTCCTCGCCGCCTCCTTCTTCGGCGTCATACTCGACTATTCCGTCGCCAAGCTCGGGCCGCGCATCCTCAATGATCTGCGCGCGCGCATGTTCGCCAAGATCAACCGGATGGACGCGCGCGAACTCGCCAGTTCCGACACCGACGCCATCATCGCGGATTTCTCCAACGACCTCACCGTGGTGGAGAAGGCGGTGATCTGGGCGGTGCCCGGCCTGTTCTCCAAGGGGTTGATGCTGATCGGCTCGGTGGCGGTGGCGTTCACGCTCGACACCCAGCTCGCCATCGCCACGCTGGTGTCGCTAATGATCGCCTTCTGGCTGCCGCGCGGCTTCAGCAAGCGCGCGGTGCGCTACAATTACGAGCGCGGGGCGGAGGACGCCAGGGTCGCCCATGTGGTGAAGGAAACGCTGCTCATGCAGCGGGTAATCCGCATTTTCGGGCTGCGGGAATTGCAGGCGAAGCTGTTCACCACCCAGCTCGCCCGCCTGTTCAAGGCGAGCTATCACCAGTATTTCTCCTCGGGCCTCGTCGGCCGCATGACCAGCTTCGGCGTCAGCGCGGCGCAGTTGCTCGTCATCGGTCTCGGCGCCCTGCAATCCGTCGATGGCCAAGTGTCCTCGGGCACGATCGTCGCCTTCATCACCCTGCTGCTGACCATTGGCGGCGCCGCCGGCTTCATCGGCGCCCAGCTGCCGCTGCTCATCCAGGGCGTCGGCGGGCTGGAGCGGGTGCAGGCCCTGCTCGGCAAGCCGGACGCGGCCCCCGACCCGGAGCGGCCGGAGGATATTGGTGGCAAGGTGCGCTCGCTGACCTTCGACGAAGTGAGCTTCAGCTATGACGGTACCGCCGCGACGCTCGACAAGGTGTCGCTTTCCATCGACTGCCCGCGCCGGGTGATGGTGGTGGGTCCGTCCGGCTCCGGCAAATCGACGCTTTTGCGGCTGATCGAGAACCAGTTTTCGCCCCGCAGCGGTCATGTCCGGGTGAACGGGGTGGATATCCGGATGCTGGGGGAGGCGCAGCTGCGCTCCCTCATCTCGCTGGTGCCCCAGGAGACCATCCTGTTCCAGGGCTCGGTGCGCGAGAACATCCGCATGGGCAAGCTGGGTGCCAGCGATGCCGAGGTGGAGGCGGCGGCCAAGGCGGCCGACATTCACCCGATCATCATGGCGCTGCCCGATGGTTATGACACCGATGTCGGCGAGGGCGGCAGCAAGCTCTCGGGTGGGCAGCGCCAGCGCATCGCCATCGCCCGCGCCATTCTCCACGACCCGCAGATCATGCTGCTGGACGAAGCCACCTCGGCACTCGATCCGGCGAGCCGCGTCGCGGTGGAGGAGACGCTGCGCAAGGTCACCCAAGGGCGCACCGTTGTCGCCGTCACCCATGACCTCACCCAGTGCGAGCATGCCGATCTCGTCTATGTCGTCAAAGCCGGCCGGGTGGTGGAAAGCGGCACCCATGCGGCGCTGCTGGAAGCCGAGGGCGTCTATGCCGATCTCTGGGAGCGCAGCGTCATCGCCGGTGCGGAAGGCGTGGTGCCGCGCGAGCAGCTTCTGGAACGGCTGCGCAAGCGCCCACTGCTGCAAGGACTGGCGCCGGGCTTCCTCGAAAACTTGCTCGCCCGCATGAGCGTCGAGACGGTGGGGCCCGATACCGTGCTGATCGAGGACGGCCGGCCGGCCGACCGGCTGATCTTCATCACCCAGGGCGAAGCCCAGCAGAGCGTGCGCCTTCCCGACGGCACCTTCATGTCGGTGGAGGTACTGGAAGCCGGCGACGCGCTGGGCGAGAATACCGTGCTGGAACATGCGGAGGAGTTCACCCGTGTGGTGACGCGCAAGCCCTGCCATCTGCTGACCATCGACCGGGCGACGCTGCGCGGGCTGCTCGCGGCGCATCCCGACGTCGAGCAAAAGATCGTCTCGACCTTCGCCCCGCGCTATGAGGCGATGATGAAGCACTATGCCTGGCTGAAGCTGCAGGTACCCTCTCAATGAGCCCCGTTCTCCCTACCGGCACTGTCGCCACCCGCCTCGCCGCGCTGGCGGAGAGGCCGAACACGCGCTGGTCCATCACCTTCCTCGACAGTTCCGGCGCGGTGGCCGAGCGCTGCGGCGCGGCTGAGCTGGCCGCGCGAGCCGCCCGCGTCGCCGGCTTCCTCGAACAGGCGAGCGCGCCGGGCGCACCGGTGCTGCTGGTGTTCCAGCCCTGCGTCGACTTTCTCGTCGCGTTTCTCGCCTGTCAGTGGTCGGGCCGCCTCGCCGTGCCGATCAACCCGCCGCGCCGGCACCGGCTGATCCAGCGCCTGCAGGCGGTGGCCGTCGACAGCGGCGCCGCTCTCGCCCTGACCGGCGGTGGTGTCGCCGAACAATCGACGCTCTGGCAGACCGACAGCGCGGAGCTGGCCGCCCTGCGCTGGCAGGATGTCGGCGATCTCGACGCGCAGGACATCGCTCCCGCGCCCCTGCGGGAGGTCGATCCTTCGGCCACCTGCTTCATCCAGTACACGTCGGGTTCCACCGCCCTGCCCAAGGGCGTGGAGGTGAGCCATGCCAATCTCATGGCCGACATGGCGCGGATGGAAGCGGCCTGGGGCCTCTCGCCGGCGAGCACGATGGTGACCTGGCTGCCGGCCTTTCACGATCTCGGGCTGATCTTCGGCCTGTTGCAGACGCTGTACTCCGGCTGCCCGGTGGTGCAGATGGCGCCGAACAGCTTCCTGCAGCGCCCGCTGCTGTGGCTGGAGGCGATCAGCCGCTTTGGCGGCACCCACACGGCGGCGCCGAGCTTCGCCTATGATCTGTGCGCCCGGCGTATTCCGCCCGAGGCGCGAGCGGGCCTCGACCTCTCCTCGCTCGTCATGGCGATGAACGCTGCCGAGCCGATCGACCCGCAGGTGATGGAAGATTTCATTGCCTCCTTCGCCCCGCACGGTTTTCGCCGCGAGACCTTCGCCCCGGCCTATGGTCTGGCGGAATCGACCCTGGCCGTCACCGCCAGCCCCACGGGCGCGGCACCTCGGCTGTTCTCGCTCGATGCCGCGGCGCTGGAACAGGGCCGCATCGTCGAGGCTGGCGCATCGGCCCGCACAAACCTCATCCCAGGCTGTGGCAGGCCGCTGGAAGATGTGCGCGTCGCCATCGTCGATCCCGAGACAAAGCGCCGCCAGCCGGCGGACCGCGTCGGTGAAATATGGCTCGGCGGGCCGACCATCGCGCGCGGCTATTGGCGCCGGCCGGAGGAAAGCGCCGCCACCTTCGGCGTGCGCCTCAAGGGCGAGGACGACCCGACGGGCTATCTGCGCACCGGCGATCTCGGGGCGATGATCGGCGACGAGCTTTGCGTCACCGGCCGCATCAAGGATCTCATCATCCTTTCCGGCTCCAACCACTACCCGCAGGATATTGAGCGCGTGGCGCAGGCGGCACATCCGGCGCTGCGCGCGGGCGGCGGCGCGGCGTTCGGCCTCATCGGCGAGGCCGGTGGCGAACAGGTGGTGCTGGTGCAGGAGCTGGAGCGCACGCAGCGGCGCACCGATCCGGCGCCGCTGTTCAGTGCCATCAGCGCTTCGGTGTGGCAGATGCTGGAGCTTCAGCTCTCGCGCATCGTGCTGGTCGAACCCGGTGCGGTGCTGCGCACCTCCAGCGGCAAGATCCAGCGGGCTGCCAACCGTCAGGCCTGGCGCGCGCGCGAACTGCCGGTTATCGCGGAGTGGCGCAGCGCGCGGCAGGAGATGCTGGATGCCGCATCGGACGCGGCGCGGGAGGCGGCGCACGCGCCGGCGACGGCCCTTGCCGTGCCGGCACTGGAGCGCTGGATTCGCGACTGGCTGGCGGGCCGGCTCGGCCTGCCGGTCTCCGCCGTCGCGGTGGATCGCGGGCTTGGCGAGCTCGGCCTTACCTCGATCGACGCGGTTGATCTCGCTGGCGCCCTTGGCAGCCATCTCGGCCGTGCCCTGCCGCAAACGCTGGCCTTCGACCATCCGACCGTCAACGCGCTCGTGGCGCATCTGACGGGACAACCTCAGGTAATGCCGGCGCAAGCCTCAGCGTCGATACCGGCTCCGCCGCCCGGCGCGGGCGGCGACCTCGAAGAACTTCTGTCGATGATTGAGGGAGGCAGCCTTGGCGAGCAGTGAGGAGCGCCGCGCGGGCCTGCTCGCCCGGCTGAGCCGGCTGCACCCCGAACAGGTCACCGATCTGATGCTGGCGCTGGAAGGGCGAATCGACGCGCTGCGGGCCGAGACCGCCCGCGCCCGTGCGCCCGTGGCTATCATCGGCCTCGCCGCTCGCTTCGCCGATGTCGACTCGGCGTTGGCTTATGGCCGCCTGCTGTTCGAGGGCCGCGACGCTGTGCGCCCCGCCCCCGCCGACCGGCCGGAGCGCGACGGCCTGCCGCCCGGCGGCTATGTCGAGGGGGTGGAGACCTTCGACCCCGGTTTCTTCGGCCTGCGCCCGCTCGAAGCCGACGCCATGGACCCGCAGCACCGCCTCGCGCTGATGCTGGCCTGGCAGGCGCTGGAAGACGCCGGCTATGCGGATGCGGCGCGGCGCCCGCGCGCCACCGGCGTGTTTCTCGGCCTCGGCGCCAATGAGTATGAGGCCCGCTTTCAGGAGACCGGTTCGCTCTCCCCCGCTGCCATTCTCGGCAATGCCGGCTCCATCGCCGCCGGCCGCCTCGCCCACTGGCTCGATGTCACCGGCCCGGCGCTGGTGCTCGATACCGCCTGTTCCTCCTCGCTGGTCGCCGTGCATGCCGCCTGCCGCGCGCTGCGCAGCGCCGAATGCGACCTCGCCTTGGCGGGCGGCGTGAACCTGACGCTCGACGCCGATGTGACCGCCGCCCTCGCCGCCGCCGGCATGCTCGGCCCCGGTCATGCCTGCCGCACCTTCGACGCCGCCGCCGATGGCTATGTGCGCGGCGAGGGCGGTGGGCTGGTGGTGCTGAAGCGCCTCGCCGACGCATTGCGTGACGGCGACGCCATCCGTGCGGTTATTCGTGGTTCGGCGCTTAATCATGACGGCCATTCCAGCGCGCTCACCGCGCCCAATGGCGCGGCGCAGCGGGCGGTGATCGCGGGCGCGCTGGCCGATGCCGGTCTCTCGGCGGCCGATGTGCAGGCGGTGGAATGCCATGGCACCGGCACACCGCTGGGCGATCCCATCGAGGTGCAGGCGCTTGCCGCCGCCTATGGCCTTTTGCGCACCGAGCCGCTGCTGCTGGGTTCGGTAAAGACCAATATCGGCCATCTGGAAGCCGCCGCCGGCATTGCCGGGCTGATCAAGATGGTGCTGGCGCTGGAAGCCGGCCGCCTGCCGGCGACGCTGCACCAGACCCAGCCAAATCCGCGCATCGCCTGGGACGAGCTGCCCGTGCGCGTCGTCGCCGAAGCGATGGAATGGCCCGCCGGCCCGCCGCGCCGCGCGGGCGTGAGCAGCTTCGGCTTTTCCGGCACCAACGCCCATCTCATTCTGGAAGAAGCTCCGCCGGCGCCGGAGGTGACGGTCGAGACTCCGCTGCCTATCGTCTTCGCCTTCTCCGCGCCCGATGCCGAGGCGCTGCGTCGGGTGGCGGCGGGGCTTGCCGATCATCTCGCCGCCGACCCGCAGCTTCCGCTCGCCGGCATCGCTGCGGCGCTGAATCGGGGGCGCGGGCGCTTCGCCCATCGCGCCGCCTGTCTCGCCCGCAGTCCTGAGGAAGCGCTGGCGGGCCTGCGCGCCATTGCCGCCGGCGAGGCGCCACAGGTTGGCGCCGTCGGGCAGGCTCTGCCGGACACCCCGAAGGTGGCCTTCCTGTTTTCCGGGCAGGGCAGCCAGTGGCCGGGCATGGCGGCCGATCTCTACGCCGCCGACCCGGCGTTTCGGGCACGTATCGACGCGGCCGGGGCGCAGATGGGGCGCGACCTTGCCGCGCGGATGTCCGAGACGGAAGGCCCGCCGCTGACCGATACCGCCGAGGTGCAGCCGGTTCTGTTCGCGCTCGAAATGGCGCTGGCCGAGCGGCTCAAGGCCTTCGGCATCACCCCCGATATCGTCGCCGGCCACAGCCTCGGCGAATGGTCGGCTGCCTGCCTCGCCGGCGTAGTGCCGTTCGAGGCGGCGCTCGACATTGTGGCCGCGCGCGGCACGCTGATGGGGGCGCTGCCCCCGGGCGGGGAGATGGTGGCAGTGTTCGCGCCGCTGGAACGGCTCGCCCCGGTGCTGGACGCTTTCAAGGGGCGCCTCGACATCGCGGCGCTGAATGCGCCGGAGGAAGTGGTGCTGTCCGGCCCGGGCGAGGCGATCGCGCAAGTGCTCGCCGCGCTGGATGCGGAAGGCATCCGCAGCCAGCGCATCGTCACCAGCCACGCCTTTCATTCGCATCTGATGGACGCCGCCGTCGAGCCCTTCGAGCAGCGGGTGCGCGCGGCGACGCTCGCCGCGCCGCGCCTGCCGGTCGTCTCAAACGTCTCCGGCGATCTTTCGGTCGATCTGTGCGATCCGGCCTATTGGGGCCGGCAGATCCGCCAGCCCGTGCGCTTCGGCGCCGGGCTCGACACCATGGCGCGCGAGGGCGTGAATGTGGTGGTGGAAATCGGCCCGGCCGCGACGCTGGTCGGCTTCGCCCAGCGCGCCGCTGGTTTTGAGGGCCGCGACACCCGCTTCATCCCCACCATGCGCCGCAACCGGGCGGCGGGCGAAACGCTGGCGCTGGCGCTGTGCCGCCTGTTCGTCGCCGGCCTTGATGTGACATGGCCGGCGAGCGGCGCCGTCCCGGCGCGTCTTCCGCCCTATCCCTTCGCGCGCGACCGCCATTGGGTCGAGGCGCCGCGCCGGCACCCGGTCCCGCTCCTTCCCCCGGTCTCCGCGATGCCTGCCGCGGCTCCCGTGTCCGCCGCACCGGCCTTGAACCGCGAGGACATCCGCGCCGCCCTTGCCACCAGCCTGCGGCGCAGCCTGCAGCTGAGCGAGGCGGCACTGGCGGGCGATGCCGGCTTCTTCACTCTTGGGGTGGATTCCCTTGCCCTCGCTGAGGCGCTTTCCACGCTTGAGCGGCGGTGGAAAGTGGCGATCCCCCGGCGCGAATTGTTCACCACCCTCACCACGCCGCGGGCGCTGCTGGAGCGGGTGCTGCGCGAGGTGGAGGCGAAAGCCCCCGACCCCGCCGTTGCCGCCATCGCCCCGCTTTCCGCCATTCCGACCCTGGCCGCCCTCACGGCGGCGACGGAGGCTCGCGTGTCAAGCCCCACTCTCCCGCCTGCCAGCCCCCAGACCGCCGCGCCGACCGAGGCGCTGAGCCCGGAGGCCGCCGGATTCATCGCCGATTTCGCCGCACGCTACGGCGCCACGCACGGCGCCTCCCGCCACCAGCGCGAAGCCTTCGGGCCGGTACTGGCCGACAGCCGGGCGGTGGCGGGCTTCCGGCCGGAGACCAAATCGCTGCTTTACCCGATCATCGGCGTGAAGGGGCAGGGCAGCCATGTCGTCGACGCCGACGGCAATGATTATGTCGACCTCACCATGGGTTTCGGCGTCCAACTGCTCGGCCACAACCCGCCCATGGTGGTGGAGGCGATCCAGCGCCAGATCGCCGAGCAGGGGCTGTTCCTCGGCCCGCAGGCGGAAAAGGCTGGCGAGGCCGCCGCGCTGATCGCGAAGCTCACCGGCAATGAGCGGTCGGTGTTTTGCAACACCGGCACGGAAGCGGTGATGACCGCGCTGCGCCTTGCCCGCCATGCTACCGGCCGTTCGCTGGTGGCGATGTTCGCCGGCTCCTATCACGGCCATTTCGACGGCACGCTGGCCCGTTCCGGCAGCGATGGCGCCAGTCTGCCGCTCGCCAGCGGCACTCCGCCGGGCATGCTGGCGGATGTGGTCGTGCTCGACTATGCTGATCCCGAAGGCAGCCAGATGGCGCTGGAAGCGCTGGGCGACCGGCTGGCGGCGGTCATTGTCGAGCCGGTGCAGAGCCGCCGGCCGGGCCTTCAGCCGCGCGATTTCCTGCACTGGCTGCGCGGCTTCACCGCCCGCGCCGGCGCGGCGCTGATCTTCGACGAGGTGCTGCTCGGCTTCCGCGTCGCCGCCGGCGGAGCGCAGGCCTGGGCCGGGGTGCGGGCCGATCTCGTCACCTATGGAAAGATCGTCGGCGGCGGCCTGCCCATCGGCGTCGTCTCCGGCCGCAGCGCCTTTCTCGACGGTATCGACGGCGGCGTCTGGCCGCTGGACGGCGCCGGCGGCCCGAAGGCCGAGCGCACCTTCTTCGCCGGCACCTTCAACAAGAACCCGCTCGCCATGGCGGCGGCCACGGCGATGCTCGGCCATCTCGACGCGTCCGGCCCGGCGCTGCAGGAGCGGCTGAACGCCCGCACGCAGGCGCTGTGCGCCACGCTGAATGCCGGGCTGGAGGAAGACGGGAGCCCGCTGCGGGTGGAGCACTTCTCCTCGGTGATGCGTTTCACCGGCGCCAGCGACCTGTTTTATAGCCAGCTCATTTCGCGCGGCGTCTATGTCTGGGAGGGGCGCACCTGCTTCCTCTCCACCGCCCATAGCGAGGACGACCTCGCTCATGTCGCCCGCGCGGTGCGGGAGAGTGCCCGCGCCCTCGCCACTGTCGGCCTCATGGGCGGCGCGGCGCTGCCAATGCCTGCGCCCGTCGCGCCCCGCACCTTCGCCACCGCGCCGGGCCAGCAGGCGCTGTGGACGCTCGCTGCCTTCAGCCCGGAAAGTGCGGCGGCCTACAACCAGTCGCTGGTGCTGCGCCTGCCTGGCGCGCTCGACGTGGCGGCGCTGAGCGCGGCGCTGGCCGATCTTGTCGCCCGCCATGACAGCCTGCGCATGCGCTTCGTGAACGATGGCGCCATGGCGGTCATCGAGCCGGAGGCCAGGGTCGCGCTGGAACAGGCCGCGTTCGCCGACGCGGCGGAGCTGGACCGCTTCGTGCGGGAGATGGCCGCGCGGCCCTTCGACCTGGCGCGCGCCGGCATGCTGCGCGTGGCGCTGCTGGGCGGCGGCACGCAGACCGCGCTGGTGCTGGTCCAGCCGCATATCGTCACCGATGGCTGGTCGCTGCAGGTGCTGGCCAACGAACTCGGCCAGCTCTACACCGCCCGCCTTGCTGGAACCGAACCGGCGCTGCCGGCCCCGGCCGCCTATGAGCGCTTCGCCGGGTTCGCCCGCGACGCCGCAGTCGATGCGGAAGCGGCGGCGCATTGGCAGAGCGTGTTCGCCCAGCCGCCGACGCCGCTGGCGCTCCCCACAGACCGGCCGCGCCCGCCGCTCCAGACCTATGAAGGCGGCACGGTCCGTGCGCTGCTGCCTCCCACGTTCGCCGCCGAACTCGCCGCGCGGGCGCGGGCGCTCGACTGCTCGCTGTTCACGCTGTGCCTCGCCGCTTATGGCCAATTGCTGGCGGAACTTTCCGGCGCGGACGATCTCGTCGTGGCGATCTTCGCCGCCGGTCAGCCGCTGGTGGGCGAACCGGGCCTCACCGGCTATTGCATCTCCACCGTGCCGGTGCGCCTTGAGGGGCTCAAAGGCGACGCGCTCGCCGCGACCCGTGCCGCCATGGCGCAGGCCATGGCCTATCCCGCCTATCCGCTGTCCGCCATCGTCAAGGCCAGCGGCGTGCGGCGCGACCCGTCCCGCCCGCCGCTGGCGAGCGTGTCGTTCAATCTCGACAAAGTGGAGCCGCTCGCCGCCTTTGGCGACCTGACCCCGACACCGCGCGCCAATGCTCATGGAAGCGTGCGCTGGGACCTCAACTGGAACCTCGACTCCAGCGAGGACGGCCTCGCCATCGAGGCCAATTTCAACACCGACCTGTTCGACGCCGCCCGCGTCGAAGCCTGGGTCGCCCGCTACCGCGCCTTGCTGGAAGCGATCGGCACGGCGCCGGCCGAGCCGGAGGCGCCGGTGGTCCCGACGCAGCCCGAATCCGCGCCCTTGCCCACCAGCCTTGCCGATCATGTCGCGCATTGGGCCGCCACGACGCCCGACGCGCCAGCGGTGGTCGACCGCGACGGCACGCTGAGCTGGGCGGAGCTGGCACGCTCCAGCGGCGATCTCGCCGCCCGTCTGGCGGCACAGGGCGTGGAGCGTGGCGACCGGGTCGCCTTCTGCCTCGCGCGGGGGGCCGGTCCGCTGGTGGCGATGGCGGCGGCGAGCCATCTCGGCGCGGCCTTCGTTCCGCTCGATCCCGACTATCCCGCCACTTACCGCGCCACGTTGCTGGCGTCGTGCGGCGCGCGGGTGGTGGTGGCCGACGCCGCCACCGCCGGCGAACCCGTTGCCGTGCCGGTGCTGGGCTGGAACCGCGACCCACAGTCGGGTGAAATCCCGCCGCGCGCGGAATGCGCGGCCGACGATCTCGCCTATGTCCTGTTTACCTCCGGCTCCACCGGCCGGCCAAAGGGCGTGCGCGTGTCCTGCGGCGGGCTCGATGCCTATGCGCGGGCGCTGCTGCGCCGGCTGGACTTTTCCGGCCCGCAGGTCTTCGCCATCGCCACCTCCTTCGCTGCCGATCTCGGCTATACCAGCGTGATCGGCGCCGTGGCCTCCGGTGGCACGCTCAATGTGCTGGACGCGGCGACCGCCCGCGACCCCGCCGCCTTCATCGACTGGATGACGCGGTACCCGGCGGATGTGCTCAAGATCGTCCCCACCCATCTCGCCGCACTCATGGCGCATCCGGAAGCCGCCGGGCTTCTACCCCGCCGGGCGCTGGTGTGCGGCGGCGATGTGCTGACCTTCGGCCTCGTCGAAAAACTGAGGGCGCTGCGGCCGGAACTGCGCCTGTTCAACCATTACGGCCCGACCGAGACCACCATTGGCTGCACCATGGTTGAGGTGACGCCGGCGCTGGCCGCCGGGGCGCAGGCGCCGGACCGCGTGCCCGTGGGCTATCCCCTCGACGGCGCGCAGATCGACATTGTCGACGCGGAAGGCGCGGTGCTGCCCGCCGGCGAGACCGGGGAAATCCGGGTGAGCGGGGCAGGAGTGGCACTTGGCTATATTGGTGAGGCCGGGGCGGAGCCGATGCCGGGCGGCGAGGCCGCCAGCGGCTTCATCCAGCTCGGCGACGGCACGCGTGCCTATCTCACCGGCGATCTCGGCAGCCGTGACGCCGATGGGCTCACTCGCTTCCTCGGCCGCAAGGACGATATGGTGAAGGTGCGCGGCCACCGCGTCGATCCCAACGGTGTCGCGGCGCAGCTGCGTGCCTGCGCCGGCGTGCGTGACGCGGCGGTGCTGGCGCTGCGCGAGGATGACGGCACGGTGCGCCTCGTCGGCGCGGCGGTGGCGCCCGGGCAGGATGCGCCGCGTCTCGACGCCCAGCTGAAGGACAAGCTGCCAGAGGCGCAGCGCCTCTCGCGGCTCATTCTCGTCGAGGCGCTGCCGCTCACCGCCAATGGCAAGCTGGACCGCACGGCGCTGCGCACGCTGTTTGCCGCGCCCGTGGCCGGCGACGCCGTCCTCGTTGCCGAGACTTCCGGCACGGGCGATCCACTCGCCACGGTCCTTGCGCTGTGGCGCGAACTTTTCGCCGCGCTCGGCACGGCGGCCAGCCTTGGCCCGGACGATGATTTCTTCGCTCTTGGCGGCGATTCGATCATGGCGATCCAGCTCGCCGGCAAGGCGCGGGCGGCGGGGTGGCTGCTCTCCCCGGCGCAGATTTTCACCGCGCCGACCCCGCGCGCCCTGGCGGCGCTGATGAAGCCGGCCGCTGCGGAAGCGATGGAGGCGCGCGGGCCGGTGGCCGAGCCGGTGCCCCTCACCCCGATCCAGAACTGGTTCATGGGGCTCGCCATGCCCGACCGCCGGCACTGGGCGCTCACCGCCGTGTTCGATCTGCCGCCCGGCACCGCGCCCGCGGCGGTGGAGGCGGCGCTCGCCGCTTCCGTCGCCCGTCATGACGGGCTGCGGGTTCGGCTGCAGGAAGGGGCGCCGCCGCAGCAGCAGGTGGCGGAGGCGCCGGGCCTGCCGGCTCTGCTGCGCGAGAAGGTGGCCGTCGGTCAGGATGTCTCCCCGCGCGAAGACCGCATGGCGGACCGTCTCGTGGCGACGATCGACCCGCTGGCCGGGCGCCCGCTCGCCGCCGGCATGATTGAGGCTGGCGCGGTGCTGCGCCTGGTCGTGGCGGTGCATCACCTCGTCTTCGACATGGTGTCCTGGGCGATCCTGGCGGACGATCTCGCCAAAGCGCTGTCCGATCCGCCGCAGCCGGTGCTGGTGCCGCCCACCGCCTGGTCGTGGTGGTGCCGCCACCAGGCCGGGACCGGTGCCGCCTTCGAGGCCGACCGGCCCTATTGGCAGTCGGTGGCGCTCGCGCCCACCGCCGTGCCGCTCGACCATCCCGCCGCGCCGGATGTGGAGGGCGGCGCCCGCACCCGTGACCTGCGGCTCGAGGCGGCGTTGTCGCAGCCGCTGCTCGCTGATCTCGCCGAGCGTTTCGGCCACCAGCCGCAGGAAAGCGCGCTCGCCCTCATCGCCCGCCCGCTCATCGCCTGGACCGGCGGCGCGCTGCAGCTGGAGCTGGAAGGCCATGGCCGCGACACCGGCGATGGCGCCATCGACCTGTCGCGCACCATTGGCTGGTTCACCACCCGTTATCCCGTGGCACTGCCGGGGGAAACGGGCGACCTGCCGGCCTGGCTGCTGGCGGTGAAGGAACGCGCGCGCGCGGCCGCCGGCCGGGCCATGGGCTATGGGCTGCTGCGCGCCGCCACCCCGCCGCTCACCGGGGCGCGGCCGCAAGTGTCGTTCAACTTCCTCGGCGATATCAGCCGCTTCGGCCATGCCGGTCTGGCGCTTGTGCGGCTCGGCGCGGGGCGCGAGCGGGCGGCGCAGGCGGCCCGTCCGCACCGCCTCGCCTTCAATTGCTGGCAGGAAGGCGGGGCGCTCGTGCTGCGCTGCGAGTTCGGCGCCGGCCATGACGCCGCGACCATCGAGCGCCTGCTCGACGCCGTGCGCGCCGAGGCCGAAGCCTGCCGCGTGGTGGCGGCCCAGTCCGCCCGGCGCTATTCGCCGAGCGACTTTGCCGGGCTTGCCCTCAGCCAGGACGATCTCGACACGCTGATCGCCTTCACCTGAGCGGCGGCCGGTTCAGGGCTGTGGTGCGGGAAAGAGCCGCCGCCACAGCCCGTCCAGCCCCAGCGGGCCGCCGCCGAACGCCACCAGCGCGAAGGCCATGGCCGCCCAGGGCAGGTGAAAATTCGCCCAGCCCTCGGGAATGGTGAGCTGGATGATGGCCGTCATGACCAGCAGGCCGAGCGCGGCAAAGCGGGTGGCGAGGCCGAGCAGGAGTAGTAGCGGCAGGACGATCTCGCCCGTCCCCGCCGCCGCCGCCATCAGCGTGGGAAAGGGATAGGGATAGGTGGCGCCGAACAGGTGCAGCCGGAACTCCTCCTCGAACAGGAAATGCGCCCCGGCCGAGAGGGTGAGGAAGCCGTCCCATTTGGTGAGGCCCGACAGGAAGAACGGCACCGCCAGCGCGACGCGCAGCGCGAGCAGCGGCAAAGCCGGCGGGATCGCCGCCAGCAGCGCCTCCGCCCCGGCGATCGGGGTCAGGAGCGAAAGAGGCCGATGCGGCTGCCGTCCGCGCGCCGCGTCCCCGATGTCGAACGTCATGGCACGTCTCCCTGTTGCATGTCGGTGAAGGCACCAAGTGTGAGAAGGCCGACGAGCGCGGTGCCGAAATCAAAGCCGGGGTCGGCGGCAAGCGCCGCCTCCGTCGCCGCGCCCAGCGCGTGACCGGCGAAGAGGCACGCGGCGAAAGGCTCGTCGCAGGGCGGCAGGACATGCACGCTCACCGCCATGCCCGGCCGCACCACCAGCACCGTTTCCGCGTTCCAGCTTTCGACCGGCGTGACTGTGGCGCCCTGATGCGCCGCCCAGATCGCCCCGACGGGATGGGCGGAGCGCAGCACTGTCGCGGAAGGGTGCGCACGCAGGGTGAGGCCCGCCATCTCCTCCGGCGCCAGGGCGGCGAGCCGCTGGAGCGCCAGCGGTGCCGCGTCGGCGGCGTGATAGGCCCGCGTCCACGCCGCCTCGAGCCGGGCGACATCGGCGAGATAGGGCAGGGCCGCGGCCGGCGCGAAGCCGGCTATGAAATCGGGAAAATCGTCGCCATAGTGCATGAGCAACGGCGAGGAGGGCTTGCATTCACCGACATAGACGCGGGCCATGCCGGCGAAGAATTCCGCCCCCACCAGCCGCTCGGTAACAGTGAAGCGCTGCGCCAGCGCCCGCGTCAGTCCGACATGGACATTGTTGCGATAGACGGCGAAGCGGGCGGCATCCGCCGTACCGCGCGTGCCGGTGAGGCCGGGCGGCACCAGGGCGCCGGGATGGAGAAGGGCCTGTGCGAAGCCGTGTTGGCGGGTGGCGCTGTCCATGGCTCACCCCGCCCGCCGCAGCGGGGCGCGTCGCGCCGCCTCGGCCGCGATCCGCGCGTCTACCCGCATCGCTTCGGCGTGGAGGGTGGCGAAGTCCGGCACGTCATTGTCCCATTCGATCAGGGTCGGTACCGGGCCGGTCCGGGAGAGCGCATGGTCGTAGAGCGCCATCACATCGGTGCGGACCGGTGAGCCATGGGCGTCGATCAGCAGCCGGTCGCCGGCGCCGTCCGTCGTCTCGTCATAGCCGGCGAGGTGGATTTCACCCACGCGCCCGACCGGAAAGCGGTCGATATAGAGATGCGGGTCCAGCCGGTGATTGACGCAGGACACCATGACATTGTTCACGTCGAGCAGCAGGCCGCAGCCGGTGCGGGAGGCGACCGCCTCGAGAAAATCAATCTCATCGATCGTGCTCTCCGCGAAGACGAGATAGGTGGAGGGATTCTCCAGCAGAAGCTGCCGCCCGATCGCCTGCTGCGTCTCCTCGACATGCGCACTCACCCGCGCCAGCGTCTCCGGTGTGTAGGGCAGGGGCAGGAGGTCATTGAGAAAGCCGGTGTCGTGGGTCGACCAGGCGAGATGCTCGGAGAAGCTCTGCGGCCGGTAGCGGTCGATCAGCGCCCGCAGCCGGCGCAGATGCGCGGTGTCGAGCGGTCCCGCCCCGCCGATGGACAGGCCGACACCGTGCAGCGACAGCGGGTAGAGGGCGGCCACCGCTTCGAGATAGGCATGTGGCGGCCCGCCCGCGCCCATGTAGTTCTCGGCGTGGACCTCGAAGAAGCCGATATCGGGCCGGGATTCCAGCACATCACGGTAATGCTCGGGTTTGAGGCCGAGCCCGGCGCGGGGCGGCAGGCGGTCGAGAGTGAGAGGCATGGGACATCTCGCGTCACACAAGGAGCTTGATCCGGCGGCCGGAAGGGGAGGAGGCCCGGTGAGGGGCCTCCTTGAGCCGGCTCAGCTCTTGATCGGGGTCAGCGAGCCCATATGGCTGCCACCCTTCATGGTCACGCAGGTGCCCTTGGGTACCGCCTTCCAGGCATTGCCCTGGTAGTCCATGGTCGAGGTGCCGGCGCAGCTGGTGCCGGGGCCGGCGGCGCAGTCATTCTGCCCCTTCAGGGCGATGCCGTAGCACTTCTCATTGCCGGCCATCTTTTCCGGCGCCAGCGGCGCGGCAAAGGCGGCGCCGGCAAGAGCCGCGGTGAGCGAGCCGGCAAGGGCGAGAGCGAGGGTCGAGCGGTTCATGGGTCGTCTCCTGTGGCATGGCGCGGCCCAGCTCGGCCGTGCGATTGTCCATTCGACCGCCGCAGGGAAGGTGTTACGTTGCTGCCTGACACGAATTCGTGATCGGTGCGCGGCGGCTCTTGGCCGCTCTTTGCGCCCTCCCGTAACAAGTCGCCTCGGGCGTGCGAACAGGAGAAGCCGACGTTGAGCGGCCGGAACGAGCGCGAACTTGCCGATCTGCTCCGGGCAGCCATCGCCGGTGATGCGCGCAGCTATGCGCTGTTTCTTGACCGTGTCGCCGGTCTTGTCCGCGCCTATGCGCGCAGCAAGATCAGCCATGGCGGGGTGGACCCGGAGGATGTGGTGCAGGAGGTGCTGCTGGCGATCCACTTGAAGCGGCATACATGGCTGCCGGAAGCCCCCGTGCTGCCATGGGTCTATGCCATTGCCCGCTTCAAGCTGATCGACGCCTTCCGCCGGCGCGGCCGGCGGGTGGAGGTCGAATTGGACGACATCGCCGAGACGGTTCCCCAGCCGGAGGTCGAAGCGGTGAGCGCGCGCGACATCGGCCGGGCGCTGGAAGGGCTGTCACCCGGCCAGCGTTCGGTGGTGGCGGCGATTTCGGTCGAGGGCCGCTCGGTCGAAGAGACGGCGCGCACGCTGGACATGACGGAAAGCGCGGTGCGGGTGGCGCTGCACCGGGGCCTCGCCGCCATCGCGCGGCGCTTTGGACGTGAGTGACATGGATACGCAGAACCTCATCCGCGCCATGGCGGCCGATACGGGCCGCCGCGCCCTGCCGCTGCGCACCGCCTGGCGTGTGGCGCTGGTCCTGGCCGTCGTCGCGGCGGGGGTGGTGTTCACGCTCGCTCTGGGCCCGCGTCCCGATGCCGTGGCCGCGCTGGAAACGCTGCGCTTCCTGTTCAAATTTGTGGTGACGCTGGCGCTGGCCGGCAGCGCCTTCCTTCTGCTGCGGCGGCTGGTGCGGCCGGGGGCGGAGGCGTACGCCCCGCTTGGCTGGCTACTCGCCGGGCCGGCGCTGCTGCTCGCCGGCGTGGGCCTGGAACTGCTCGCTGTCCCCGCCGCCGACTGGTGGGCAAGGCTGGTCGGCATCAATGCGAGAACCTGCCTCACCTTCATTCCGCTGATCGGCGCGGCGCCGCTCGTCGTCTTCCTTGCCGTGCTGCGCCATGGCGCCCCCGCCCGGCCGGCGCTCGCGGGCGCGGTGGCGGGGCTTCTGGCCGGCGGACTGGCGGCGGCGTTCTACGCCGCGCATTGCCCCGACGATTCCCCGCTCTTCGTCGCCACCTGGTACAGTCTTGCCATTGCCGGGCTGGCGGTGGCGGGGGCGATCCTCGCCCCGCGCGTGGCGCGCTGGTAGGCGCCGCTATCCCGCGATCTCCGGCTCAACCAGCCGGGCCAGATTTTCCAGAGATTGCTGCCAGCCGAGATAGCAGGCTTCGGGCGGTATGGCGTCGGGTATGCCCGCCTGCACGATCTCCAGTTCGGTGCCGAGCGACACCTCGCGCAAGTTCACGCTCACCACGATCTCGCCGGGCAAGGCGGGGTCGTCGAAGCGGTCGGTGTAGCGCAGGCGGCTGCCGGGGGTCAGCTCCTGATAGGCGCCGCCGAAGGAATGGCTCTCGCCAGTAGTGAAGTTGCGGAAGGACATGCGAAACGAACCGCCCACCCGGGCCTCGAGATGGTGCACGGTGCAGGTAAATCCGTGCGGTGGAATCCACTTCGCCAGCGCATCCGCCTCGATGAAGGCGCGATAGACCTTCTCCGGGCGGGTTGCGAGGACGCGGTGCAGGCGTATCGTGCTGGGCATGGCGCTTGAGCCTCCTGATGTGCCGGTGCTGCCCCAAGGACGTGCGACCCGGCCCCCTGCCGACAGGGCCGCGAAAAAACTTTCCGCCCCCTGTCGGTTCTGCGCCTCGCTTTTCGTCCTTGCGGGATCGAGGCGACCAGAGGGAGAACCGCGATGAACGTGCAGGCCTATCTGATGTTCAATGGCCGGACCGAAGAAGCGCTGGCATTCTACACGCAGGCGGTCGGGGCGGAGGTGACGGCGCTGATGCGCTTTGGCGAGGCACCCGAGCCGCCGCCGCCCGGCATGGTGCCGGACGGCTGGGACGACAAGGTGATGCACTCCAGTTTCCGTATCGGTGACGCCGAGCTGATGGCCTCCGATGGCTGCCAATCGGGTGATGCGGGCTTCGCCGGCATTTCGCTCGCCCTTTCCGTCGGCTCGCCGCAGGAAGCGGAGCAGCGCTTCGCCGCGCTGGCCGAGGGCGGCACGGTGACGATGCCGCTCGGCCCCACCTTCTTCGCTCCGGCCTTCGGCACGCTCACCGACCGTTTCGGCGTGTCCTGGATGGTCGTGGTGGCGACGAATTAAGGGAGGGCGCGATGGCTCAACAGGTTCTCGTTCTCGTCGGCACCCGCAAGGGCGCCTTTCTCGCGGAAAGCGACGCGGCGCGCCGCTTCTGGCAGTTGCGCGGCCCGTTCTGCGAGACATGGCCGACCAACCATGTGGTCGCCGATCCCGCCAGCGGCACGCTCTATGCCGGCGGCGGCAATGAATGGTTTGGGCCGGCGGTGTGGAAATCGACCGATTTTGGCGTCAGCTGGACGCATTCGAGCCAGGGCCTCGCCTATGAAGCTGGGCAGGACCCGGTGAAGTCCGTGTGGAGCCTCGCGGTGGCGGGCGATGGCACGCTCTATGCCGGTGTCGAGCCGGCGGGGCTGTTCCGCAGCACCGATGGCGGGGTCAGCTGGACCCATCTTGACGGGCTGCAGAAACACCCCACCCGGCCGGAATGGCACCCCGGCGGCGCCGGGCTGATCCTGCACTCGCTGGTGCTGGATCCTGCCGACTCGAACAAAATCTGGGTCGGCATTTCCGCCGCCGGCGTGTTCGCCAGCGAGGATGGCGGGCTCACCTGGGAGACCCGCAATCGTGGCACCCGCGCCGACTTCATGCCGGAGGGGCAGAACTATCCCCAATTCGGCCAGTGCGTGCATTGCCTCGTCATGGCTCCGGGCGGGCGCGGGCGGCTCTACCAGCAGAACCATTGCGGCATGTACCGCTCGGACGATGGCGGTCGCAGCTGGGAGAGCATCGAGAAGGGCCTGCCCTCTTCCTTCGGCTTTCCGGCCGCCGTGCATCCGCGTGACCCGGACGGGCTCTACCTCATCCCGCTGAACGGCGACATCAAGGGCCGCTTCATGCCGGAAGGCAACGCCGCCGTCTGGCGCACGGGAGACGCGGGCGCCAGCTGGCGGGCGCAGCGCGCTGGCCTTCCGCAGGGCGGTGCCTATTTCAACGTGCTGCGCCAGGCGATGGCCACCGACACGCTGGAACCCGCCGGCGTCTATTTCGGCAGCAATGCCGGCGGGCTCTATGCCAGCGCCGATGAGGGCGAAAGCTGGGACTGCATTGCCCCGCATCTGCCGACCATTACCTCGGTCGAAACGCTGGTGTGGGAGCGGTGAGGCCGATGGCGGGGGAGCGGCCGGCCGACATGCCGGCGCCTGTGCGGGTGCGCCTGCCGCCGCATCTCATCGTGCTGTTTCCCGGGGCGGAGCGGCAGGTCGCGGTAACGGCCGCCAGCGTTTCCGAACTCGCCGACCGCCTCGACGCGCTGTGGCCCGGCATGCGCGAGCGGCTCTGCGACGAGACACCGGCGATCCGGCGCCACATCAACGTCTTCGTCGACGGAAGGCGGGCGCGGCTTTCCACCCCGCTCGCCCCCGGCGCCGATGTCTTCGTCATCACCGCGATCAGCGGCGGCTGACGCCCACCTGAGAGGACGCCCATGTTCTATGCTTTGCTCTGTTACCATCAGGAAGACGTCGTCTGCGCCTGGACGAGGGAAGAGGACGACGCGGTGATGCGGAAGCTCGCCGTGGTGCAGGAACGGCTTATCCGGGACGGCAAGCTCGGCCCCGCCGCGCGGCTGCTGCCGACTACGGCGGCCACCACCCTGCGCAAGGACCAGGACCCGCCTTTGGTGCTCGATGGCCCCTTCGCCGAGACCAAGGAGCAATTGCTCGGCTTCTACATCCTGGACTGCGCCGATCTCGAAGAGGCGCTCGGCATCGCCCGCGAGCTCGGCGTGGCCAATCCAGGCGGCTGCTATGAGGTGCGCCCGATCGGCCTGTTCCTTGATGGCGGCGCGCGGCCATGAGCGAGGAGGCGCGCGCCTTCGGCCCAGTGCTCACGGCGGCGCGCCCGCAGACGGTCGCGGCACTGCTGCGCTATTTCCGCGACCTCGATCTCGCCGAAGAGGCGTTTCAGGAGGCGTGCCTGCGGGCGCTGAAGAGCTGGCCGCAAAACGGCCCGCCGCGCGATCCGGCCGCCTGGCTCATCTTCGTCGGCCGCAATGTCGCGCTCGACAGCGTGCGGCGCCGGGCGAGGCAGGTGGCGCTGCCGCCGGAAGACGCCTTTTCCGATACGGACGATGCCGAGGCGGCGGTCGCGGCACAGATGGACGGTGCGCATTACCGCGACGACGTGCTGCGCCTGCTGTTCATCTGCTGCCACCCGGAGCTGCCGGCGACGCAGCAGATCGCGCTCGCCCTGCGCATCGTCTCCGGCCTCTCCGTCGGCCAGATCGCCCGCGCCTTCCTGGTGAGCGAGACGGCGATGGAGCAGCGCGTCACCCGCGCCAAGGCGCGCATCGCCCGTGCGCAGGCGGGGGAGGGCGGCGTACCGTTCGAGCCGCCCGGCCCGGTGGAGCGGGCGGAGCGGCTCGGCGCCGTCGCCGCCATGCTCTATCTCGTCTTCAACGAGGGTTATTCCGCCGCCGGCGACCAGACCGCCGCCCGCGCGCCCCTGTGTGAGGAAGCGATCCGCCTCGCCCGGCTGCTGCTGCGGCTGTTTCCGGCCGAGCCGGAAATCATGGGCCTTGCTGCGCTGATGTTGCTGCAGCACGCCCGCGCCCCGGCCCGCTTTGCCGCCGACGGCACGGTGATCCTGCTGGAGCACCAGGATCGCGCCCTGTGGAATCGCGCGTTCATTGCTGAAGGGCTGGCATTGCTCGACAAGGCGATGCGCCACCGTCGGCCCGGCGCCTATCAGGTGCAGGCGGCCATCGCCGCGTTGCATGCGCGCGCCTCCACTCCTGAAGAGACCGACTGGGCGCAGATCGACCTGCTCTACGGCACGCTGGAAATCCTGACCCCCTCGCCCGTGGTAACGTTGAACCGTGCAGTGGCGATTTCCAAACTGCGCGGCCCGGAAGCCGCGCTCGGCATGGTGGAGCCTTTGGGCGAGCGGCTTTCCGGCTACTTCCATTATCACGGCCTGCGCGGCGCGCTGCTGATGCAGCTCGGCCGCACAAGGGAGGCGCGTGAAGGGTTCATGACCGCGATCAGCCTCGCCACTACGCCGGCCGAAGCCGCGCATATACGCAGCCATCTCGACGGGCTGAAATAGCTAGCCGGCGCTCTTGCGCCGCCGCGCCGGGCGCGCGGGAGCGAGCTCGATCCAGGCCGGGGCGTGGTCGCTCGCCTTGTCCCAGCCGCGCACGGCACGGTCGACCCCGGCGGCGGTGAGGCGCGGCGCGAGCGCCGGGCTCAGCAGCAGGTGGTCGAGCCGCAGCCCGGCATCGCGCTCGAAGGCGCGGCGGAAATAGTCCCAGAAGGTGTAGAGGCGTTCACCGGGATGCAGCGCGCGTAGCGCGTCGGTCCAACCCTGTGCGGTGAGGGTGTGGAAGGCCTCGCGCACCTCCGGCCGGAACAGCGCGTCATCCACCCAGCGCTCCGGCTTGTACACGTCGAGTTCGGTCGGCATCACATTGTAGTCGCCGGCGAGCACGACAGGCACGTCGAGCGCCCGCAACTCCGCCGCATGCGCCAGCAACCGCGCGAACCAGTTCCGCTTGTAGTCGAATTTTGGACCCGGCGCGGGATTGCCATTCGGCAGATAGAGGCAGCCGATCAGCAGGCCCTCGACCGCGGCCTCGATATAGCGCGCCTGCATGTCCTTCGCCTCGCCCGGCAGGCCGCGCCTTGTCTCGATCGGCTCGCGCCCGCGGGCGAGGATGGCGACGCCGTTCCAGCTCTTCTGGCCGTGCCAGATGGCGCCATAGCCGGCCTGCTCGATGGCGCGAATGGGAAAGCGGCCGTCGGGCGCTTTCAGTTCCTGCAGGCACACCACATCCGGGCGCGCCTCCTCCAGCCAACGCAGCAGCACGGTCAGCCGGCCATTGATGCCGTTGACGTTGAAGGTGGCGATCTTCATCGGTGGCGCCCGCGGCGGAAACGGTTCAGTGCCACTGCGCCAGCACCTCCTCGGTGCGGACCACCTCCACCTGCTGGCTGAAGCGGCGTGTATAGAGCTCCATCAGCGCGTCATGCGTGGCATCGGACGAACTGCACAGCGCATCGGTGGCCAGGATGACCCGAAAGCCACGGTCGATGGCGCCGAGTGCGGTGGCGAGAACGCAAACATCCGTCTCGCCGCCGCTGATGACCAGCGCCTCGACCCCGGCGGGGGCCAACAAGGCGTCGAGCCGTCCCTCGGTCCAGGGCGAATAGACGCTCTTGTCGATTATCCGCGCCGGCGGCACGAAGCGCTCCAGCGTTGGCACCAGCCGTACCGCCTCCGGACCCAATGCCTCGCCGGTGACGGCCTCCCAGCGCTGATAATAGCGCGCCCAGCTGCCGATCGCGTCGCTCGCCCGCTGCGGCGGTACGAAGCGGGTGAACACCGTCCGTTCGGGACGATGCGCACACAGCGCCTCCACCGCCGGCAACACTTTTTCCAGCCACGGCACCGTCCAGGGCGAGCCCGGTGCGAACAGGCGCTGCATGTCGACGCACAGATGCAGGCAGTTCGCCCCGAGCGGACCGTGGATGAGGCCGCGCGCTGCCATGGCCCCGCCGTTCAGAGCTTGACCGCCGCTTCCCGCGCCCACAGGCGCAGCGCACGGCAGCTCTCAACGAAGGCGTCGACCGAAGTGGCATCCTCCAGCGTGATCAGCCCTTCATCGGCGTCCGGGGCGACGCCGGCCTTGGCCATCAGCGGCAGGGCGGCGGCGGTGAAGCCGATGAACTTGCAATGGGCGAAGGCGTCCGCCACGAAGTCGCGCGCTGCCGCCTCGCCGGCGAGCCGTTCCGCGCCTTCCTCCGACAGCAGCAGCGCCACCGCGTCAAACAGCACCGAGGGGCCGCCGTCGATCATGTGATGGGCGGGCAGCTTGGTGCCGTCGGCGGTCTCGACGCCGCCCACTTTCGGCGCCACCAGCTCCATCGTCGCCCCTTCGGCGGCGAGGGTCGCCTGAAGCGCATTCAGCAGCGTGCCGTCACAGCCATTGCTCACCAGCACGCCCACCTTGCGACCCCTAAAGCTCTTCGGGCCGTTCTCGATGATGCTGAGCGCGGGCGAGGCGGGCAGGTCGTCCCGCGGGGTTACGGCCACATCGGCGGGCTTGGGCAGCATGTCGATGCCGAGCTTGTCGGCCACCGTCGCGCCGAGCGCCTCGTCAATGTTGAGCAGATGCGCCACCATGCGCTCGCGGATAACCACCTCTTCGACCTTGCTGAGCTCGAAGGTCAGCGCCATGGCGATGTGCTTCTGCTCCGGCGCGGTCTGGCTGTTGAAGAACTGCCGCGCCTGGCTGTAATGGTCGGCGAAGCTCTCCGGCCGCAGCCGCACCTTCGGCGCGTCGATCGACTCGGCGAAGCTGCGGAAGCCGCGCGCCGGGTCGGGCCGGGGACCCTCCCCCCGCGAATTGGGCTGGTAATTGGTGCGCCCCACCGGGTTGCGCATCGCCATGTGCCCGTCCTGCTGGAAATGCGCGAAGGGGCATTTCGGCGCGTTGATCGGGATATGGGTGAAGTTCGGGCTGCCGAGACGCTTCAGCTGGGTGTCGAGATAGGAGAAATTCCGCCCCTGCAGCAGCGGATCGTTGGAAAAATCGATACCCGGCGGCACGTTCTGCGTCATGAACGCCACCTGCTCGGTCTCGGCGAAGAAATTGTCCGGCATGCGGTCCAGCACCAGCCGGCCGACGGGCACCGGCTTGATGATTTCTTCCGGGATCAGTTTGGTCGGGTCGAGCACATCGAAATCGAAGCTGTCGGCGAAATCCTGGTCGAACAGCTGCACGCACAATTCCCATTCCGGGAAATCGCCGGACTGGATCGCCTGCCACAGGTCGCGGCGATGAAAGTCGGGGTCGGCGCCGTTGATCTTCACCGCCTCGTTCCACACCACGGATTGCAGCCCGAGCTTGGGCTTCCAGATGAATTTGACGAAGGTGGATTCGTCCTTGGCGTTGAGCAGGCGGAAGGTGTGGACGCCGAAGCCTTCCATGAAGCGGAAGGAGCGCGGGATCGCCCGGTCCGACATCACCCACATGATCATGTGCATGGATTCCGGGGTCAGCGAGATGAAGTCCCAGAAATTGTCATGCGCCGACTGCGCCTGCGGAAAGGCGCGGTCCGGCTCGGGCTTCACCGCGTGGATGACATCGGGAAACTTGATGGCGTCCTGGATGAAGAACACCGGGATGTTGTTGCCGACGAGGTCCCAGTTGCCTTCCCTCGTGTAAATCTTCACCGCGAAGCCGCGCACGTCGCGGGCGAGGTCGAAGGAGCCCTTGGAGCCGGCCACGGTGGAAAAGCGCACAAAGGCGGGCGTCTTCTCGCCGGGGCGCTGGAACAGGTCGGCCCGGGTATATTTCGCCAGCGATTCATAGGTCTCGAAATAGCCATGGGCGCCATAGCCGCGGGCATGCACCACGCGCTCGGGAATGCGCTCATGGTCGAAATGGAACATCTTCTCGCGAAAGTGGAAGTCTTCCATCAGCGCCGGGCCGCGCGGGCCCACTTTCAGCGTGTTCTGGTCGTCCGCCACCGGGCCGCCCTGCGCGGTGGTCAGCACCTGCGTGTCGCCCTCCGCGAACTGGTGCAGCTCGCCGCCCGCGCCCCGCGTCAGGGTCTGGTCGTGAATCCGCGCGGCCGAACCGGCGGCCCCCTTGCTCTTGCGTGCCATGCGTCTGCGCTCCCTCGGCGTGTGGCCAGTGATCCGGCGTCGCCTCACTAACCGCAGGGGGAGCCATTCGTTGCCGGCGCGCGTGCATTCGCGGCATGGATTCGTGCCTGCCGACGCTCCTGCTTAGCCGGCTACCGGACGCGGGTATGTGGGGGAGGGTTCAGGGGAAGCGGCGGCTGAGGAAGGGCGAGCCGCGCAGCCCGAACCGCCAGGGCTCGGCGACGGCCTTGGAGATGCCGATGCGCGGCCCGGTCACGATGTCGGGCACGCCCTCGCGCTCGCGCCAGTCGAAGGGCGGAAGGTCGAGCGGCGCGCCGTCGAGAGCGCCGGTGATGGCGAGCGCCTGGGTGAGCCGGCCGGGACCCGCGCAGAGAAAGGCCGGGCCGCCCCGGCGCGCCGCCATGCGCTCCAGCCCCACGAGCGGCGCCAGCGCCCTTATCAGCACCGCCCCGTGGCCTTCCGCAACGATGTTGAAGCACCAGTGCAGACCGTAGGAGCGGTAGACATAGGCATGGAACGGCTGGCCGAACATCGCCGCGTTGCGCGGTGTGCGGCCGGTGAAGCTGTGCGAGGCCGGGTCGTCGCGCCGATAGGCCTCGGTCTCGACGATGAGGCCGCCGACGCCGTCGACCAGCAGCGTTACCCCAATGAGGCGTGGCGCGAGGGCGAGGGCGTCGCCTTCAAACGGAATCATGGCGCGAGGATAGCATGAGCCATGCGCCGGAGGGGACGCGCGGCCCCCTCCGCCGTCGATGGATCAGAACGGGCTGTCGGGGAAGTAGAACTGCGCCGCGTTCTCCGCCGTGATCAGCGTCGAGCCAATGATGAAGCGGCCATAGACCGGCGTGTTGGAAACGAAGCGCAGCGCGGTGACTTCCAGCGCGGTGGAAATCTGCGCCGGGGTGTAGGAGACGTCGACCGGGATCTGCGGGTCCTTGTCCATCACCCGCTTGATGATCTCCTTCATGCCGGCGCCGCCGACGATCCACATCTCCTTCTGCCGCCCGGCCTGGGAGATGGCCTCCATCACGCCGATGGCCATGTCGTCGTCCGCCGCCCACACGGCGTCGATCTTCTTGTGCTTGGACAGGTAGTCCTGCATGACCTGGAACGCCTTGTCGCGGTTCCAGTTGCCGTGCTGCATGTCGAGAATTTCGATGCCCGAGCCGGCAATGGCGGCCTGGAAGGCGTCGACCCGCTCATTGTCGAGCGTGGTGGGAATGCCGCGCAGCACCACGATCTTGGCGCCGGGCTTGAGATTGGCCTTGAAATATTCGCCGGAGACGCGGCCGAAGGCGGTGTTGTCGCCGGCGACATAGAGGTCCTCGATGCCGGGCTGGGAGAGGCCGCGATCGACCACGGTCACCCATTTGCCGGCATCCTTCACCGCCTTGACCGGGCTAGTCAGCGGCTCGGATTCGAAGGGGAGTACGACAAGCGCGTTGATGTTGCGCGTCGCCACCATGTCCTCGATGTCGTTGACCTGCTTGCCCACCGCGCCGGCGGTGGCGAGCACGAATTCAAGGTTCGGATAGGTCGTCTTCAGCCGCTTGATGGTTTCCTGCGCGTGCCAGTTCAGCCCGCCCATGAAGCCGTGGGTGGCGGAGGGGATCGAGACGCCGATCACCGCCTTCTTGCCCTGCGCGAGCGCGGGCATGGAGACGCCTGCCGCGGCGGTGGCGGCGCCGATGGCGGCGGTGGTGAGAAAGGTCCTGCGTTCCATTGTCGTTTCTCCCATGGTCTCCGCTCTCAGGCGGATGATGATTTGCCGCGCTGGAGAACCACCGCGAGCACGATGATGACGCCCTGGATCGTCCCGTTGAGATAGGGGGAGACGAGGTCCGCCAGGATGAGGATGTTGTCGATCAGGCTGAGGATCAGCACGCCGATCACCGTGCCCCAGACGCGGCCATAGCCGCCCTTCAGCGCCGTGCCGCCGATGATGACGGCAGCGATCGCCTCAAGTTCCCACAGCATGCCGGTGGAGCCGGAGGCCGAACCGAGGCGGGGCACATACATGATGGTGGCGAGGCCGACGAGCAGGCCGAGCAGCACATAGGTCATGAGCCGGATGCGCTCGACATTCACCGCCGAATAGAGCGCCACCTTGTCGTTGGAGCCGATGGCCTCGCAGTAGCGGCCGAAGCGCGTGTGGCGCATGGCGATCTGCCCGGCCACCGCCACGATGGCGAAGACGATGATCGGCCAGGCGATGCCGAACAGGCCGGAATAATAGACCGGCCGGTAGAACTGCCGAACGCCGAAATCGAGGCTGATCGTGCCGCCATCGGCGAGCCAGGTCACCAGCGAGCGGAAGATGCCCATGGTGCCGAGCGTGACGATGAAGGGCTCGATCCGCGCTTTCGTCACCAATAGTCCGTTGCCGAGCCCCGCCAGCAGCCCGACGCCGAGCGCGATGCCCATGCCGGCCAGCACCAGAGGCAGGCCGACGCCCAGCGAGGGCAGCAGCGCGTTCATGCCGAGGATCATTACCCCGGCGATGAACGCCGCCATGGAGCCGACCGAGAGATCGAGCCCGCCTGAGGTGATGACGAAGGTCATCCCCACCGCGATCATGCCGATGAAGGCGGAGCGGGCCAGCACATTGGTGATGTTGCCGGCGGAGAGGAAATTCTCGTTGAGATACGCCCCCAGCGCCACCAGCAGGATCAGCGCCAGCAGCGGGCCGAGCGCGGAGAGGCCCGGCAGACGTGCGGCGAGGGACAGGCGCGGGGCATCGGAGCGCGTGAGGTCAGGGCGCGTGAGATCAGACATGCGAGGCGCTCCCTGTCGGCTGTTCATTGGTGCCCATGACGAGGCGCACCACATCGGTCTCCGTCACCCGCGCGCCTTCCAGCTCGCCGGCGATCCGTCCATGGCGCATCACCAGCACGCGGTCGGACAGGCCGAGGATTTCCGGCATGTCGGAGGAGATGACGATGACGCTGCGCCCCTCGGCCGCGAGCGCGTCGATGAAGGCGTAGATCTGGCTCTTGGTGCCGACATCGATGCCGCGTGTCGGCTCGTCGATGATGACGATCTCCGGGTCCCCCAGCATGGTCTTGGCCAGCAGCAGTTTCTGCTGGTTGCCGCCGGAGAGATTGCCCACCTTCATGTCGCGGCGCGGGGCGCGGATGTCGAACTCGGTGATGGCACGGGAGAGCGCCGCCTCCTCGCGCCGGCCATCGATGAACAGGGCGCCAAAGCGGGCGAGGGTGGAGAGGGTGAGGTTCTCGGTCAGGCTCTTGTCGAGCAGCAGGCCGCGTTCCTTCCGGTCCTCGGTGAGATAGGCGATGCCGCTGGCGGCAGCGTCGCGCACCGATCCGATGGCGACCGGGATGCCATGGCGTAAAATCTCCCCCGTCGCCGGCCGCAGGCCGACCAGCCCCTCGGCAAGTTCGGTGCGGCCGGAGCCGACGAGGCCGGAAATGCCCAGCACCTCGCCGCGCCGCAGGGTGAAGGAGATGTCCGTCACCAGCGGCGGCACGCAGAAGCCGCGCACCTCCAGTGCCACCGTGCCGGCATGGTGGCGCTTGGACGGATAGATGTCCTCCAGCTTGCGACCGACCATGGCGGTGGCCATGCCGTCCTCGGTCAGTTCGCCACGCATCGCCCGGCGCACCACCGCGCCGTCGCGCAGCACGGTGACGCGGTCGGCAAGCCGGGTGATCTCCTCCAGCCGGTGCGAGGTGTAGAGCAGCGCCACGCCCTGCGCCCGCAGCCGCTCGATCTGCCGGAACAGCACCTCCACCTCCCTGTGCGTCAGCACGGCGGAGGGCTCGTCCATGATCAGCACCCGCGCGTTACGCGACAGGGCTTTGGCGATCTCCACCATCTGCCGGTCGGAGACGGGCAGGTCGCGGATGCGGGCTTCCGGGCGGATCGTGCTGCCGAGTTCGTCGAGCAGCGCCTGCGTGCCCGCGCGCATGGCGCGGTGGTCGAGAAACAACCCGCCCTTCTCGCGGCCCAGCCAGATGTTCTCGGTGACGGTGAGGTCGGGGGCGAGGTTGAACTCCTGGTGGATCACCACCACGCCCGAAGCTTCCGCCTGCGCGCCGGTCGTGTAGGGCGCCGGCGCCCCGTCGAGGCGCACCGCGCCGGAGGACGGCGCGAGGAAGCCGCCGAGGATCTTCATGATCGTCGACTTGCCGGCGCCATTCTCGCCGATCAGTGCGTGGACCTCGCCGGCGTGGAGCGCGAAGTCGATGCCGTGCAGGATTTCGATCGGGCCGAAACTCTTGCGGACATCGACGAGTTCGAGCACCGGGGCGGTCGCGCGCTCCGGGGCGGCACTCATAGGCTTACCCAGCCGGCATTGCGGCGCGAGGACTGCACGCAGGCCTCGACGAAACGCATGCCGGCCAGCCCGTCCGCCAGGGTCGGGTAGAGCACCCCCTCAGGCACCTTCTCGCCGGCCTTGTGCGCGCGGATGGCGCGTGCTGCCTCGGCATAGATATTGGCGAAACCTTCGAGATAGCCCTCGGGGTGGCCCGGCGGGATGCGCGAGACGCGGCCTGCCTCCGGCCCCGCCCCCGCCCCGTTGCGGGTGATGCGGCGTTTGGGCTCGCCGAAGGGGGTGAACCAGAGATAATTCGGGTCCTCCTGCGCCCATTCCAGCCCGCCCTTGTCACCATAGACGCGCAGGCGCAGGCCGTTCTCGTTGCCCGGCGCCACCTGGCTTGCCCACAGCATGCCCCGCGCCCCGCCCTCGAAGCGCAGCAACACATGGGCGTTGTCGTCGAGCGCCCGGCCCGGCACGAAGATGGAAAGATCCGCCGCCAGGGCTTCCGGCGTCAGGCCGGAGACGAAGCAGGCGAGGTTGTAGGCATGGGTGCCGATGTCGCCCGTCGCCCCGCCCGCGCCGGAGCGTTCCGGGTCGGTGCGCCATTCCGCCTGCTTGGAGCCGGATTTCTCCGCCGCCTCGGTCAGCCAGTCCTGCACATATTCCACCTGCACGAGGCGGACGCGGCCGATCTCGCCCGCCGCGACCATGGCACGGGCCTGCCGGATCATGGGGTAGCCGGTGTAGTTATGGGTCAGCACGAACAGGGCATCGGCCTTCGCCGCCGCTGCCGCGAGCTTCTTTGCCTCGGCCATAGTCGCGGTCAGCGGCTTGTCGCAGATGACGTGGATGCCGCGCTTGAGGAACTCGATCGCCGGGCCGGCATGCATGTGGTTGGGCGTGACGATCGCCACCGCCTCGATGCCGTCCTTGCGCCGGGCTTCGCCCTTCGCCATCGCGAGATAGTCGTCATAGACGCGGGAGAGGCCGAGCGCCTCGCCGGAGGCGCGGGATTTCTCCGGCGTGGAGGAGAGGGCGCCGGCGATGAGGGTGTATTCGCCGTCGAGCCGGGCGGCGATGCGGTGCACGGCGCCGATGAAGGCGCCGGAGCCGCCGCCGACCATGCCGAGCTTCAGCGGGGCGTGTGCGGAGGCGGTGCTCATCGCTCCAACCCCAGCAAGGCGCGGTTGGCGGCGCGGTCGGTGGCACCGGCGGCGAAGTCGTCAAACGCCTTCTCGGTGACGCGGATGATGTGGTTCTTGACGAATTGCGCGCCCTCGCGCGCCCCATCCTCGGGGTGCTTGAGGCAGCATTCCCACTCGACCACCGCCCAGCCGTCGAAATCCATCGCCGCGAGCTTGGAGAAGATGGCGCCGAAATCCACCTGCCCGTCGCCCGGGCTACGGAAGCGCCCGGCACGCTTCAGCCAGGGCTGGTAACCGCCATACACGCCCTTGCGCCCGGTCGGGTTGAACTCGGCGTCCTTGACGTGAAACATGCCGATGCGCTCGGCATAGATGTCGAGATGGTCGAGATAGTCGAGCTGCTGCAGCACATAGTGCGAGGGATCGTAGAGCATCTTGGCGCGCGGGTGGTTGTCCACCCGCTCCAGGAACATCTCGAACGTATCGCCGTCGTGCAAATCTTCACCCGGATGGATCTCGAAGCACAGATCGACGCCGCACTCATCCGCATAGTCGAGCAGCGGGCGCCAGCGGCGGGCCAGCTCGTCGAAGGCCTCTTCCACCAGCCCGGCGGGGCGCTGCGGCCAGGGGTAGACATAGGGCCAGGCGAGCGCGCCGGAGAAGGTCACCATGGCGGAGAGGCCGAGATGCCTGGAGGCAGTGAGCGCCTTCCGCATCTGATCCACCGCCCATTCCTGCCGCGCCTTGGGGTTGCCGCGCACGGTAGGCGCGGCGAAGCCGTCGAACATGGCGTCATAGGCGGGATGCACCGCGACGAGCTGGCCCTGCAGATGGGTGGACAGCTCGGTGACGACGACGCCGTTCTGCGAGCCTTTTCCCGCCCATTCCGAACACCAGTCGCGCGAGGCCGCCGCCTGGTCGAGATCGAGGATGCGCGGGTCGTTGGTCGGCACCTGCACGCCGGCATAGCCGCAGTCGGCGGCCCAGCGGGTGATGTTGTGCCAGCTGTCGAAGGGCGCGTCTGTGCCGATGAACTGGGCCAGAAACAGGCCCGGTCCCTTGATGGTCCGCATGGTTTCCTCCCGACCGGCATGCCGGCCAACCGTTGGTTTTTGTAATCGGTTGCATTCAGCCTAACGGAGGCCTGTAATCGATTGCAAGGGGGGTCGAGGAGGGTTTCCGTAACGGCATCGCGAGGCGATTGCCAGCGGGGGCCCAGCGCGTCTATGGAGTGGCCATGCAGCACCAGAGACCGAAGATCGTGGACGTGGCGCGGCTCGCCGGCGTTTCCACCGCCACGGTCAGCCGCGTGCTCTCCAACCCCGACGTGGTGAGCGCCGAGACGCGCCGCAGCGTCGAGGAAGCCATCCGCCAGACCGGCTACCGCCTCAACCACGCGGCGCGCAATTTGCGTCACCGGCGCACCGGCGGCGTGGTGGCGCTGGTACCGAACCTTTCCAACCCGTTCTTCTCGCAGATCCTCGCCGGCATGGCGGCGGTGTTGGCGGGGGCGGGCTATAATCTGCTCATCGCCGACAGCTGCGTCATGGGCGGGGAGGCGCTGCTGGCCTATGCCGAGCCGAGCCGTGCCGACGGGCTGATCGTGCTCGATGGCTCGCTTCCCGCCGAAGGGCTGAAGCGCCGCGTGCCCGTGGTGCTCGCCTGCGAATGGATACCGGGCATCCAGGCGCCGCGGGTGAAGATCGACAATCGCGCGGCGGCGCGGGTGGCGGTGGAGCACCTGATCGGCCTCGGCCACCGGCGCATCGGCCATGTCGCGGGCCCGCCCGGCAATGTGCTGAGCGAGGCGCGCCTTGCCGGCACCGAGCAGGCGCTGGCGGCGCGCGGCCTGCCGGCGCCGCAGGTCTTTTCCGGCGATTTCAGCCTCGATTCCGGCCGCCTCGCCGGCGAAACCTGGCTCGCTCTGCCGGCGGAGCAGCGCCCCACGGCGGTGTTCCTCGCCAGCGACGCCATGGCCTGCGGCTTCATCGGCGAGGTGCAGCATCGCGGCCTCGCCGTGCCGCGCGACGTGTCTGTCATGGGCTTCGACGATATCGAGCTGGTCTCGCACATGACGCCTGCCCTCTCCACCATCCGCCAGCCGCGCGAGGCGATCGGCCGTCGGGCGGCGGAGTGCCTGCTGGCGATGATCGGTGGCGAAGCGCCGGAGGGCGACATCGTGCTGCCGACCGAACTGGTGCTGCGCGCCAGCACCGCCCCGCCCGTTACCACCCCTGCCATAAAGAGCCACGAGGCGGGCCCGGCGCGCTTGTGAGCGCCGCGGAATCCGGGCTATCGCTACGGAAGGTGTCACGGCGAGGGGAGGCGGCGTGGGGACAAAAGGCGGGCGATCGGCGGCGAAAACCCACTTCCGGCGGCGTTCTGGTGACCGGACGGGACGGACCGGGAGGCGCCTTGCGGCTCTGCTCACCTTGGGCTGTGCCTCGCTCGCCGCCGCGCCGGCGGGCGCGATCTATCTCAACGACGTGGATGCCGAGGCCGTCGGAGGGGTGCAGAACTGGTACGACAGCGAAAACCAGTTTTCCAATGTCGTCGCGGTCTCGATTGACGGCCTCTCGCATTGTTCCGGCACGCTCATCAATTCCCGCACCGTGCTCACCGCCGGCCACTGCGCGCTGAGCGACGTGACAGGCGTGGTGCTCAGCTGGTTCGATGAGGTTGAGGTCCGCTTTTCCCCCGACTCGACACAGCCGACTGCCAATGACCGCGCCCTCAGCGGTGTCGCGGTCAATCCTGCCTATGCTCCCGCCGGCTATCCCTATAATGACGTCGCGCTGATCTCGCTGGCCCGGCCGGTATCCGAGGTTGCGCCGGTGACGCTGGCCACCTCGCCCGACCAGTTGCCCGGCATCGGCGAGTTAGTCTGGGTGGCCGGCTATGGTGAGATCGGAACCGGCACCCAGAGCAATCTCGGCTATGACGACCGCCGCCGCGCCGTGACCAATACACTGGGCGAGATTGAGCCGCTGCCGGATGGCGGCTATCTGCTCAACCTCCAGTTTCGCGACCCGCTGAACCCGGACGATCCGAACTACTTCAATCTCGACGCTCCGGTTCCGGCCTGGCAGGGCATCACCGCGGCGGGTGACAGCGGCGGACCGCTGTTCATGGTCGGGTCGGATGGCGGGTTGATCCAGATCGGCGTAACCTCGACAGGAGGGATCCTGGACCCGGACAACCCCGATCAGTACGTCTACACCTATGGAACCTTCGCCACCTATGGCGCCGTTGCCGACCATGCGGACTGGCTCGCCGCCGCCAACCCGCTGCGCACCACCACCGCCGCCGCTGGCGCCTTCGCCTGGAGCGAGGCGGCCCGCTGGACCGACACGCTCGGCCGCCACGAGACGCCGGACAATGCGGATGGCGCCTTCGCCGGCTATGGAACGCTCGGCCGCTATTATGAGGTAGTGCTCGCGCAGCCTTCGCAGATTCGCCTCGACATGTCGCCGACCCTTGACCGGCTGACCGTTGCCCATGCCGGCGCCGGCCTCGATATCGCGGCGGGGTATCGGCTGGACGTGCTGCTCGACACGGTGTTCGCCGGCGGAGGGCTGCATATTGACGGTGCGCTGACGACGGCCCGCCTGCTGCAAGCCGGCGGCGTGGTCTCCGGCACCGGAACGCTCGACGCGGCTGGCGGCTATGTCCACACCGGCGGCACGCTGGCGCCGGGTGCTTCAGGTGCGCTCGGCACCCTGACCCTCACCGGCGACTATGCGGCGGATGCCGCCGCCCGGCTCGATGTGCGGCTCGGCGCGGCGGGCGCCGACCGGCTGGCGGTGAGCGGCACGGCCAGCCTCGACGGGACGCTCGCCTATCGCCTGTTCGATCCCGCGCCCTTCGGCAGCTACACCGTGCTCACCGCTGGCGAGGGGATCAAGGGCGCATTCGCCACGCTGGAGGGGCCGGCCTCGGCCTTCGCCGCCGTCAGCGCGGTGCCCGCGCCGCATGAACTCCGTCTGGTGGTAACCCAGTCTCGCTCCTTCACTTCCGGCGGCCTCACCGCCAATCAGCGCGCGCTCGGCGCCGCGCTCGACGCGCTCGATCCCGCCGCGCCCTTGGTCGCCTCGGCCGCCTGGCTGCCGAGCCTTTCCGCCGCGCGCGAGGCTTTCGACGGGTTGTCGGGCCAAAGCTATGCCTCGCTGGAAACGCTGCTGCTGCAGGATACCCGCTTCGCCCGCGCGGCGGCGCTCGACCGGCTGCGGGCAGCTTCCGGCGCCGGAGGCGGCGGGTCGGGGACGCAGGTGGCGAGCTTTGCCGATGACGGCACGCGGCTCGCCGATGCGGCATCGGGCACCGGGACGGCGCTGTGGCTGCAGGGTTTCGGTGCCTTCGGCAGGCTCGATAGCGCCGGCGCCGGCCTGTCGCGCGACGTTGGCGGCTTTTATGCCGGCCTTGATCGGCTGTTCTTCGACACGTGGCGGATCGGTGCCTTTGGCGGCTACAGCCACAGCGCGCTCGGCGCCGGGGGCTTCGCCGACTCCTGGGGGGTCGATACCTACACGCTCGGCCTCTATGGCGGGCGCCGGTGGGGGCCGCTCGCGCTCAGCCTGGGCGGCGCCTATGGCTGGAACGAGGTATCCGCCAGCCGCAGCCTTGCCCTGCCCGGCCTCCCGCAGACGCTGACCGCCGATTTCAGTACCGGCGCGGCGCAGTTTTTCGGCGAGATCGGCTATGAGATCGCGCTCGCCGGGGCGCGGCTGGAGCCTTTCGCCGGTCTCGCCTATGTCGCGCTGGAGGGCGGCCGCTTTCGCGAGACGGGCGGCGCGGCGGCGCTGGCAATGTCTGGGATGGACGCCGAGGCCAGCTTCGGCACCCTCGGCGCGCGCCTCTCGCTGCCTCTCGCCGCGCCGGCGGGAGTGAGGCTGCGGATGGACGCCTCCGCCGCCTGGCAGCATGTGTGGGGCGGTACCCCGACGCTCGGCGTCGCCTTTGCCGGGGCGCCGTCCGGCGGCCTCGCCGGCGGGCCGGCTTTCGTCGTCACCGGGGCACCGCTGGCCCAGGACACGGCGCTGCTGGAGACCGGGCTGGTCGCCCAGGCCCGCACCGACCTGCAGCTCGGCCTGCGCTACACCGGCCAATTCGGCGACGGGCTGCGCGACAACGGCTTTCAGGCCAGCCTGCGGTTGCGCTTCTAGGCGGCGGCCCGTGCCACGCCGACCATGGCGATTGACCGGACCGGAAATTCCCCGCAGGTTCCCCGGTGGGGCACGGGAGGCATGCGCGGCGGGTTGGCCCGGCGCGCCCGAAGGAAGATGCGTCCCTCAAGGGACGTGAGTTGGGGGGTACGCCATGAGCGACGATGGAGAACTGATACCGCCCGGTGGCCCCGGCGGCCCGGCACGCTGGACTTCGAGCGCCAAGGTGGGCGTCGGCACGGCGCGCACGGCGGCGAGCCGGCTGTGGTTCACCCTCAGCCACGGCATTCTCAACGAGATCTATTATCCCCGCGTCGACACCGCCTGCACCCGCGATTTCGGCTTCCTCGTCACCGGGCCGGACGGCTATTTCGCCGAGGAGAAGCGCGACGCCGACCATGAGGTCGGCGTGCTCGAACATGGCGTGCCGGCCTACCACCTGCTCAACACCGCCCGTGACGGGCGCTGGCGCATCCAGAAGCAGATCCTCACCGATCCGCGCCGCGAGGTGCTGATCCAGAAGGTGACCTTCGAGGCGCTGATCGGCGACATCTCGGAGTATCGCCTGTTTGCTTTGCTGGCGCCGCATCTCATCAATGCCGGGGCGGACAACACCGGCTGGGTCGGTGACTACAAGGGCACGTCGATGCTGTTCGCCTCCGGCCGGCGCGGCCAGTCGCTGGCGCTTGCCTGCTCGGTGCCGTGGAAGGCGCGTTCGGTCGGCTATGTCGGCACCTCCGACGGCTGGCAGCAGCTCAGCCGCCACGGCGAGCTGGAAGAGCGCTACCGCCGCGCCGAGTCCGGCAATGTCGCGCTCAGCGCCGAGATCGACCTTGCCGCCTGCAATGGCGAGATGCTGGTGGCGCTGGGCTTCGGCGCCCGGCCGGAGGAAGCCGGCTTCCGTGCCGTGTGCAGCCTGCAGGAAGGCTTCGAGGAACTGCGCCGCACCTATGTGCAGGGCTGGCGCAACTGGCAGAGCACGCTCATGCCGCTCGACCATCCGCAGGGGCGCTCCAACATCAATGCCTACCGCGCCAGCACCATCGTGCTTGCCACCCACCAGCCCTATTCCATGCCGGGCGCCATCATCGCCAGCCTCTCCATCCCCTGGGGCTTCAACAAGGGCGATGAGGATCTCGGCGGCTATCACCTCGTCTGGCCGCGCGATCTCGTCGAGAATGCCGGCGGCCTGCTGGCGGCGGGCGCCTATGACGAGGCCAAGTCCGTGCTCGGCTATCTCCGCGCCATACAGGAGGCGGATGGCCACTGGTCGCAGAATGTCTGGCTGGACGGCGTGCCCTATTGGGGCGGCGTGCAGATGGACGAATGCGCCTTCCCCATCCTGCTCGCCGACATGATCCGCCGCAGCGGCCATTTTGCCCATGGCGAACTCGACAGCTACATGGACATGATCACGCGCGCCGCGCGGTTCATCGTCCTCAACGGCCCCGTCACCGGCCAGGACCGCTGGGAGGAGGATGCCGGCTATTCGCCCTTCACCCTTGCGGCGGAAATCTCCGCGCTGCTTGCCGCCGCCGACATGATGGATATCGCCGGCCGAAAGGCGGATGCGCGCTATCTGCGCGAGAAGGCCGATGCCTGGAACGACTCCATCGAGCACTGGACCTTCGCCACCGGCACCGACCTCGCCGACCGGCTCGGCGTCGAGGGCTATTATGTGCGCATCGCCCCGCCGGAGACGGCGGACGCGGCCTCCCCGCTCGACGGCTTCGTGCCGGTGAAGAACCGCCCGCCCGCCGATACCGACCGGCCGGCTGCGCAGCTGATCTCGCCGGACGCGCTGGCGCTGGTGCGCTTCGGCCTGCGCGCAGCGGACGATCCGCGCATTCTCGACACCATCAAGGCCATCGACGCCATTCTCAAGGTGGAACTGCCGCAGGGGCCGGTCTGGTACCGCTACAATGGCGATGGCTATGGCGAGCACGAGGACGGCTCGCCCTTCGACGGCACCGGCATCGGCCGTGCCTGGCCGCTGCTCACCGGCGAGCGGGCGCATTACGAGATCGCCGCCGGCAATCTGGTGCGCGCCGGCCAGCTTCTGGTGACGCTGGAGGATTGCGCCGGCCCGGGCGGCCTGCTGCCGGAGCAGGTATGGGACCAGGATGACATTCCCGAGCGCGAGCTCTATAAGGGCCGGCCCTCGGGCAGCGCCATGCCGCTGGTCTGGGCCCATGCCGAGCACATCAAGCTGATGCGCTCGCTGCATGACGGCAAGGTGTTCGACACCCCGCCGCAGACGGTGCAGCGCTATCTCGTCGACAAGGTCACGTCGCCGCGCCGGCTCTGGCACTTCAACCAGAAGCTCCGCTCGCTGCCGGCCGGCCTTGTCTTGCGCATCGAGCTGCCGGCGCCGGCCGTCATCCACTGGTCGCTCGACGGCTGGACGACCAGCCAGGACACGCCGACGCAGCCCACCAGCTTTGGCCTGCACATCGTGGATCTGCCGACCACGCTGCGCCATCACGGCCGTCATCTGCGCTTCACCTTCTTCTGGCCTGAAGCGGACAAGTGGGAAGGCGAGGATTACAGCGTCGTCGTCGACGGCGACGGGACGCTGTTCCACGCGGCGGCGGACGAGCCGGAAGTGAGCCGGCGGGTCGCGGAGCCCGCGCGCAGCGATGTCGAGGGAGGGCAGGCATGACGGACGCAACGAGCACGGCAAGCGTGGCGGCAAAGCCCGGCATTCTGGCGGCGGATATCGGCGGCACCGGGCTGAAATGCGCGGTCATCGACGATCACGGCACCATGCTGTCCGAACGCGAGAAGGTCGACACGCCCCATCCCTGCCACCCGGAGGCGCTGCTCGACGCCTATGCCGGCATGGCGGCCAAGCTGCCGGCCTTCGACCGTATCTCCATCGGCTTCCCCGGCGTGGTGCGCAACGGAAAGGTGCTCACCGCGCCGAACCTCGGCACCGAGCTGTGGGCGGGCTTCGCATTGGCGGACGCCATGGCGGCACGGCTCAAGGCGCCGGCACGGCTGATCAACGATGCCGAGATGCAGGGCTATGGCATCATCTCCGGCAAGGGGCTGGAACTGGTGATGACGCTCGGCACCGGCTGCGGCACCGCTCTGTTCCGCGACGGCGATCTCATGCCGCATATGGAGCTGGCGCACCACCCGGTGCACGACAACCTGACCTATGACGAATATCTCGGCGTGGCCGCCTATGAATCACATGGTAAGCACCACTGGAATCACCATGTGAAACGGGTGATCGAGCTGCTTTACGTGCTGCTGCACTATGACCATCTCTATCTCGGCGGCGGCAATGCCAAGCATGTCGAGATCGAGCTGCCGGCCAATGTCAGCCTCGCCAGCAACGATGCCGGCCTCACCGGCGGCGCCGCGCTCTGGCGCAAGGGCTGAGCGCCCCGCAGTCCGCACACCCTATCCCCGGGCGTGACCCGGGGATAGGGCGGGGCGTGCCCCCTATTCCGCCACTTCCGCCGCTTGCAGCACGGCCTGCAGCAGCACATCGGTGCCGGCGCCGGCCCATGCCGGCGTGATGTCCTCCGCCTCGTTGTGGCTGAGCCCGTCGACGCAGGGACAGAAGATCATGGCCGACGGCATGGTCTTGGCCACCCAGCACGCGTCGTGCCCGGCGCCCGACACCATGTCGCGGTGGGAATAGCCGAGCCGCTCCGCCGCCGCGCGCAGGCCCGCCAGCAAATCCTCGTCGAAGGCGGTGGGGTCGAAGGCGCCGACCTCCGCGATCGCCACCCCGATGCCGAGATCGGCCGCCACCTCCCGCGCCGCCTCTTTCACCTGCTCCGCCATGGAGTTCAGCGTCGCCAGCTCCGGATGGCGCAGATCGGCGGTGAACACCACCTTGCCCGGCAGGATGTTGCGCGAGTTCGGCGCGAACACCAGCTGACCCACCGCGCCGACGGCCTTCGGCCCGTGGGCGCGGGTGATGGTCTCGATGCGCTCGATGATGCGCGCCGCGCCGAGGCTGGCGTTGAGCCGGCGGTCCATCGGCGTGGTGCCGGTATGGGCCTCGCGCCCGGTGAGCGTCACCTCCACCCAGCGCAGCCCCTGGCCATGGGTGACGATGCCGATATCGACGCCTTCTTGTTCCAGGATCGGCCCCTGCTCGATATGCAGCTCGAAATAGGCGTGGCCCTTGCGCTGGCCGACCGGTTCCTCGCCCTTGAAGCCGATACGCTCCAGTTCATCGCCGAAGCGCAGGCCCTGGGCATCCGTGCGATCATAGGCCCATTCCAGCGTGTGGACGCCGGCATAGACGCCGGAGGCGACCATGGCGGGGGGGAAGCGCGAGCCTTCCTCATTGGTCCAGTTCACCACCTCCACCGGCCGGCGGGTGCGAATGCCGAGATCGTTCAGCGTGCGCACCACTTCCAGCGCGGCGAGCACGCCGAGCACGCCGTCGAACTTGCCGCCCGTCGGCTGGGTATCGAGATGCGAGCCGATGAGGATGGGCAGCGCCTGCGCATCCGTGCCCTCGCGGCGGGCGAACATCGAGCCCATGGCGTCGATGCCGACCACCATTCCGGCCTCCTCGCACCAGCGCTGGAACAGCAGGCGCCCCTCGCGGTCGGCATCGGTCAGCGCCTGGCGGTTATTGCCGCCGGCAATGCCGGGGCCGATCTCAGCCATCGCCATCAGGCTGTCCCACAGCCGCCCGCCATCGACGCGCATATTGCCGGTCTGCTGGTTCATGCTGGTGGTCTCCCGTTGCGCGGATGCGGTCTGTCGTCTGGCTCATAGCCGGCTTCGCGCCCATTGGCGCGCTGAAAATAGGCGGCGGCATGGTCGGCGAAACGCCGCAGCAGGCCGTCGCGGGCGCCATAGCGCGAGGCGAGCACGATGCGCAGCGGCCGCACCGGCCCGGCAAGCCGCAACGTCTTCACCCGGCGCCCGTCATAGGTGGTGGCGGAGGGCGGGCGCATCACCAGCAGGGTGAAGCCGAAGCCCGCCGCGACCGCGCTGCGCACCGCCTCCAGCGAGGTCGAGACATGGGCGATGGGTGGGGCGATGCCCCCTTCCGCCAGCAATTCCTCGAAATAGGCCCGGCTGCCCGGGCCATCGAGCATCACATAGGGTTCGTCCGCCAGCTCGTGCCAGGAGACCGCACGGCGCCCCGCCAGCCGGTGGTCGGCCGCTACCACCACGCTCGGCTGGAGCGCGGCGAGTTCGAGCTGGGGAAGGTCGGACAGATCGGCGCCGCGATCATAGGTCAGCACGAGGTCGATCTCGCCGCTGCGCAACGCCTCGGCAAGCGGGGTCAGCGCCATTTCCTGCTGACGGATGACGACGCCCGGCGCCTGCCGCGCGAAATCCCGCATCAGGTCGGCGGCATAGAACGGCGCCAGCGTCGAGAACACGCCGAGCCGGATCTCGCCCGTGGTCTCGGCCGCCAGCGCCCGCGCCTCGCGCTCCACCTGCTCGGCGGCCAGCGCCAGCGCGGTGGCGTGGCCGAGAAAACTCCGCCCCTGCAGAGTCAGTGTCAGCCCGCGGGCATGGTGGCGCTCGAACAAGGTGAGGCCCAGCATCTGCTCCAGCTTCGCCAGCGCCTGCGCGATGGAGGGTTGGGAGATGTTCAGCGCCCGCGCCGCCTGCGCGATGCCGCCCTGCTCGGCCACCGCGCGGAAATAGGCGATCTGGCGGAGCGTGTAGCGAACCATATTCCAGCTGTCTCGATGATCGGATAATTGAGCTTTTATCTATGTTAGGAGCGTTGCACCCTCGGGTTCAAGGCTTTGACGCGGCCGGCCGCCGCCGTCGCGGCGGAGCGGAGCCGAACGCCAGCCGAGGATGACACGCATGAGCCTTCAGCCGTCCGCTGCCACATCACCTGTTGCCACGTCGCCCGCCGCCGCGCTGCTTGCCGCCGCCGCCCGCCCTTTCGAGGACGCGGTCGCCATGCCGCCGAGCGTTTATACCAGCGCGGATTTTCTCGCCCGCGAGTTGGAGACCATCTTCGCCCGTGAATGGATGTGCGTCGGGCGGGCGAGTTCATTGGCGAAGCCCGGCGACTATCTGACCTATGAGTTGGCCGGCCAGCCGGTGATGGTGCTGCGCGACGGCGAAGGCCGGCTGTGCGCCTTCTCCAATGTCTGCCTGCACCGCATGTCGACCTTGCTGGAAGGAACGGGCAACCGCCGCGCCATCGTCTGCCCCTACCACGCCTGGACCTACGGTCTCGACGGCCGGCTGCGCGGGGCGCCGTTCATGGCTGAGACCACCGGCTTCTGTAAGGAGGACTATTCTCTCCCCTCCATTCGCTGCGAGGAATGGCTCGGCTGGATCTATGTCACGCTGGACGAAGGCCGGCCCGGCGTCGCGGCAAGCCTCGGCGCGCTGGAAGCGATGATCGCGCCCTACCAGATGCAGAACTATGTCGAGTGCTTTCGCGAGACCCATGTGTGGGACACCAACTGGAAGGTCCTCGCCGAGAATTTCATGGAGAGCTACCACCTGCCGGTCTGCCACGCCGCCACTGTGGGCGGCCATTCCAAGCTGGAGGAGATGGAGTGTCCGCCGGGCCTGCCGGCGTTCAACTATCACTGGATCACCAAGGAAGCCTCGCTGCCGATCGGTAATGCTCACCCCACCAATACGCGGCTGGAGGGACGCTGGCGCAAGACCACGGCGCTGCTGGCGCTCTATCCCAGCCACCTCATCACCCTGACGCCGGGCTATTTCTGGTATCTGTCGCTGCACCCGCAGGGGCCGGACAAGGTGTCGCTGCTGTTCGGCGGCGGGCTCTCGCCGGAGTTCATGGTCGATCCCCGCGCGGACGAGTATGTCGCAACGCTGAAGGGTCTGCTCGACGAGGTTAATGTCGAGGACCGCGGCTGCACGGAGAAGGTGTTTCGCGGCATGAAGGCGGACCGCGCCCGCGCCGGCCATCTCTCCTATCTCGAACGGCCGATCTACGATTTCATGCAGTACATCGCCGCGTGCACCGCCGGCTTCGAGCGCCGTTTCGCCGCTGCCGCTGAGTGAGGGCGCCGGCTTCGGTTTTTCCTATCCAGCGGCTTGGAAATTCCTGCTTTGCCGCGCGGCGCCGAGGCGTCACCCTGCCGGCGTCCCGTCTTGCTTGCGCCGGCCGCCGATGAACGCTTCACGCCCGATCGAGATTCTGGAACGGCTGATCGCCTTTCCCACCATCAGCCGCGAGTCCAATCTCGCGCTCATCGACTATGTCCGTACGCTGCTGGCGCCGCTCGGCGCCCGGCTGACGCTCGTGCACAATGCGGCCGGCACCAAGGCCAATCTCCACGCCGTGCTCGGCCCGTCGGGCGGCGGCGGGATATTGCTCTCCGGCCACACCGATGTGGTTCCCGTCGAGGGGCAGGCGTGGAGCACCGACCCGTTCCGCCTCACCGCGCGCGGCGATGATCTGCTCGGGCGTGGTAGTTGCGACATGAAGGGCTTTCTCGCCTGCGCGCTCGCGGCGGCCGAGCGGGCGGCGACGCGGCGGCTCGAACGGCCGCTGCACCTGGCCTTCAGCTATGACGAGGAGATCGGCTGCGTCGGCGTGCGCGGGCTGATCGAGCGGCTCGTCGGCGCGCCCGACCTGCCGGCACTGTGCGTCATCGGCGAGCCGACGATGCTGGAAACCGTGGTCGCGCATAAGGGCAAGCTGGCGGCGCGGCTCACCTGCCGGGGGCGGGAATGCCATTCCAGCCACGCCCCGGAAGGGCTGAACGCCATCCACCTCGCCGCCGACATGCTGGGCGAGATGCGGACGCTGCAGGACGAACTCGCCGCCGGCCCGCAGGACGACGCCTATGCCGTGCCCTTCACCACCGTCCATGCCGGCACCATCCAGGGCGGCACCGCGCTCAACATCGTGCCGAACGCCTGCACGATGGAGTTCGAGATCCGCAACCTGCCGACCGACGATCCCGCGCTTTTGCTGGACCGGCTGTTCGACAAGGCGGCGGAGCTGACGCAGGCAGCGCAGGCGCGCTTTCCCGGCACGGGTGTCTCCGTCGACATCGTCAACGCCTATCCCGGGCTGGAAACGCCGCCCGAGGCCGAGGTGGTGGCGCTGCTGCGCCGGCTCAACGGTCCCGGCCCGCTGCGCAAGATCGCCTTCGGCACCGAGGGCGGCCTTTTCCGGGAGAAGCTCGGCATTCCCACGGTGGTGTGCGGCCCCGGCGACATTCGCGACGCGCACAAGCCGGACGAATATGTCAGCCGCGACCAGCTCGCCCGCTGCCAGGTGATGCTGGCCCGCCTCGTCGACGAGATCAGCGCCTGAGCGGGCGCTTCGGGGCGCCTACCGCACCCGCGTCAGCCGGGCGCGGGCGACGAGGAGCGCCAGCAGCGCCGAGGCGGCGCAGGTGAGCGCCGCGAGGTCGACGGCGTGGGAGAAGGCGCCGAAAGCGGCCTGCAGCAAAGGCGTGGCCAGTGGCTCGGGCAGCTTGGCCGCGCCGAACACGGCGGCGTCCAGCGTGCGCTGCGCCGGCTCCAGCAACGCCAGGGGAATGCCTTCCGGCAGCGGCGCGGCCTCCATGCCCAGCCGGTAGCTTGCCGCCACCAGGCTGCCGAGCACCGCGATGCCCATGGCGCCGCCGAATTCGAAGCTGGTCTCCGAGATGCCGGAGGCCGCCCCCGCGCGCTCGGGCGGGGCGAGACGCATCACCAGATCGGTGGTGAGGGTGCCGGCCGGCGAAAGGCCGAGGCACATCAGCACGATGGCGCCCATCAGCAGCCCCATGGAGGGCTCCGCCCGCAGCTGCGTGAGCAGCAGGAAGCCGGCAATGGCGCAGACCAGCCCCACCGAGAGCACGTCCACCGGCCGCCAGCGCCGCACCAGGCGCGGCGTCGCCATGGAGCCGAGGGCGAAGCACAGGCCGGAGGGCGCGGTCCACAGCCCCGCCTCGAGCGGGCTCATGCCGAGCACGAACTGCAGATATTGTGAGATGAAGACGAAGATGCCCATCACCCCCATCATCGCCAGCACATTGATCGCCAGCGCCGCGCCAATGCCGGGATGGGCGAACAGAGCGAGGTCGATCATCGGGTCGGCGAGGCGCTTCTGCCGGGCGAGGAAGAAGCCGACGACGACGAGCCCCAGCGCCAGCGCCGCAGCCGGCTCAAGCCCCGGCCCATGTTCGGCGACGCGCTTCATGCCATAGACCAGCGCCAGCACGGCGATCACCGACTGGGCGGCGCTGACGATGTCGAGCCGGCCCGCCTTCTCGTCGCGATATTCCGGCAGCAGAAGCGGCCCGGCGACCAGCAGGGCGAGCATGATGGGAACAGCGGCGAGAAACACCGCGCCCCAGCCGAAATAGGTGAGGATCACCCCGCCCACCAGCGGCCCCAGCGCCGCGCCGGCGGAGAAGCAGGCGATCCACACCCCGATGGCGAAGGTCCGCTCGCGGTCGTCGAGGAAGATGTTGCGGATGAGCGAAAGCGTCGAGGGCGCCAGCGTCGCCCCGGCGAGGCCGAGCACCGCGCGGGCAAGGATGAGCTGCTCGGCGCTGCGCGCCATGGCGGCGGCGATCGAGGCGAGCGCGAAGGCCGCCGCGCCGATCAGCAGCAGCTTGCGTCGGCCGATGCGGTCACCCAGCGTGCCCATCAGCATCAGCGCGCCGGCGACCATGAAGCCGTAAATGTCGATGATCCACAAAAGCTGCGCCGCCGAGGGCGCGAGGTCGAGCGCGAGATGCGGCACGGCGAGGTTCAGCACCGTGAGGTCCATCGCATAGACCGCGCAGGGCAGGGCGATGACGCCAAGCGCCACCCAATCGCGCGGGCGGGCGCGGTGAAGCGAGGGTGATGTCGCAAGCGTCATGGTGTGGTCCTGCCCGGCACTGTGCCGCAGGCCTTCGCCCGCAGCGGGCCGGAGTGAATAGCCGATCGGACGCCGGACAGCCAGTTCCCTCGTGCCCCGCCGTTAAAGCGCCAGCGCCCGCAGCCCCTGGGCGATCAGCACCAACCCGCCGAGCACCACCACGGCGTCGAGCACGCGCAGATGTGCGCCTTCGGACAGGGTGCCGACAAGCCTTTTGGCGAGGAACACGCCCGGCGTCGCCGCCGCCCCGATCAGCACCGCCATTAGCCAGGAGGCGAGGGGAAGCGCCCCTGCTGCCTGGAACACGCCCACCTTCACCAAGCCGAGCACCAGCGAGATGCCGGCATCGGTGGCGATGACCGCCGCCCCGTTCAGCCCCGCCGCTAGCAGGATGGAGAGCAGCACGACGCCGGTTCCCGCCGTACCGCCCATCAGGAGGCCGAAGCCGGCGCCCGCGACCGCGAGGCCGGAGCCCGAGAGATGGCCCTTCACCCGCGCCAGCCAGTGGCGGGTGGGGATCGCCAGCATCAGCACGGTGCCGATCACCACCGATACCCCGGCGCCGGAAAGGCGCGTATAGCCATAGGCGCCCAGCGCCGCCGTCGGCAGCGCCGCGGCGACGATGAGCGCGGCGCGGCGCGGGTCAAAGGCGCGGCAGAAGGCGATGAGCCGGCTGGTATTGGAGAGCATGGCGGAAACGGCGATGACCGGCACCACCGCCTCGGCGCCGATGATCGGCAGCAGGATCGGCGGCATCAGCAGGCCGGGGCCATAGCCGGTGACCCCGCCGGCCACGCCGGCGACAAAGGCGACGGCGGCAACCAGAAGATAGTGCCACAGGCTCACATCACCGAGCATGGCGGCGGCCACTCGATTGGGGGCGGGTCGCCCGGATCACGGCAGGAAGGCGCCGCCATTGACGTGCACCGTCTGCCCGGTGACGAAGCGTGCCTGCGGGCCGGCGAGATAGGCCACCATAGCGGCGACTTCCTCCGCCGTGCCCTCGCGGCCCAGCAGGGTCTGGTTGCGGGCATGGTGGGCCGGGCTTTTCTCCGCGCCCGCATGGCTGCGGTCGGTGCCGATGCGGCCGGGCGAGACGAGATTGACGGTGATACCGCGCGGCGCCAGCTCCACCGCCAGCGCCTTGGTCAACCCGTCCAGCCCCGCCTTGGCGGCGACGACATGGGCGCGGTTCGGGGCGCCGGTATAGGCGGTGAGGCCGCCAATATTAACGATGCTGCCGGCGGGGGAGGCCGCCAGATGCGGGATGGCGGCGCGGCAGAGCAGGAAGGCGCCGTCGAGGCAGATGCCGGTGATCTCGCGCCATTCCGCAAGGCTCATCGCCTCCACCGGCTTTTCCCGGCGGAGGGCGGCGTTGTTGACCAGAACGTCCAGCCGGCCGAAGCGCTCCAGTGCATGCTCGACGATGAGATCGGCGGAGGATTCGCGGGCGACATCGGCCAGCACCGACGTCGCCGGCGTGCCCAGCGCCTCCAGCTCATGCACCACCTTCTCGGCCGCGTCACGGTCGCTGCGGGCGACGATGACCACCGCCATGCCCGCCGCCCCCAGCGCATGGGCGATGGCGCGGCCGATATTGCGCGAGCCGCCGGTGACGATGGCCACGGGGCGGGAAGCGCCCGCAGCGGTTGAACCGTTCATGCGCTCTCTCCCAGCTGCACCTTCCCGCCGGCGGCGATGGCGTCAATAGCGGCGTGCAACGCCGCCGCCGCCGCCGTGTCCCCGCCACCATAGGCGATGTTGGCGTTGAACTTGGCGAGCAGTTCGGCGTCCGAGAGCGGCTCGCGCGCGCCCCCGCGCATATGCGGCTGGCGGATCTCGCGCACCGAACCGTCGGTCAGCGTCGCCCGCAGATGGCCGGTGAAGTTGCTTGGATATTCGTCGTCAGGGTCGATCTCGTAGGAAATCTTCGCCGCCAGCGCCCGCACGTCGGCGCGCGCAGTCTGCGCGTCGGTGAACTGCACCAGCCCCGCCGCGCCGTCGAGAAAGCCGACCGCCATGCAGAAGGGGGTGGAGAATTTGCCGGCATAGCCGTTCGGCACCGCCTGCTTGGCGGCGAGCGGTTCCCAGAGACGATGCACCGTGCCCTCGCCGACCTTGCACACGATGGAGACGATCTCCTCCGCCCGCACGCCCTGGCGGGCGAGGGCGATGGCGCAGTCGATGAAGGGCTGCGTCATGGTTCCGCAGGCATAGGGCTTGAAGGCGATGGTCGGCATGATCCAGTCCTCGCCCAACCCGTCCAGCAATGGGGCGAAATTCGCCGTCTTCGAGGGGGCGAAGGCGCGGAAAAAGCCGTGGTCGCCCTCAAATACCGTGGCCGGGCCGACAAAGCCTCCTTCCGCCAGCAGGGCCGCGCGCAGCCCGGCCTGGGCCGCGGCGCCGGGGTGCAGTCGCTTGGTCCAGGACCCGTCGGCGAGATATTCGATGATGCCGGAGGCGAGGCTGCCCGCCGTACCCAGCGCATGGGCCAGCTTTGCCCGGTCCAGCCCTAGGACCGCCCCCGCCGCTGCTGCCGCCGCCATGGCGCCGATCACCGCGGTGGGGTGGAAACCGGCCTTGTGGATCGCCTGCGGCGCGACGAGGCTGAGCCGGCTCATCAATTCGGCGCCGATGGCGATGGCGCGCATGACCGCCGTGCCGTCGAGGCCGCGATGCTGGGCGAGGGCGAGCGCGGCCGGCACCACCACCACGCCGGCATGCACCGGCCCGCCCTCGAAGGTGTCGTCATAATCCTCGCCATGCGCCGCCGTGCCGTTGACCAGCGCGGCGTCGTAGAGGTTCAGCCCCTGCGCATGGCCGATGGCGGTGCAGGGTCCCGTCCCGGCGGCGCTCGCCAGCGCGGCCCTTGTGTAGGGCTCGTGCCGGGCGGCGAAGGCGAGGCCGCAAATGTCGAGCAGCAGGCGCCGGCTCACCGCCTCGGCGGCCGGGGGAGGGGCGGCGCTGGCGGCAAAGCGTGCCAGCCGGCCGGCGACGGTGTCTTCGGAGAGCGGGCGGTGCTGGTTCACGAATGGGTTTCCTGCAACTGGGTCCGGCGCGCGTCGCGGTATTCGCGCGCCAGGGAGAAGACGATGAAGAACAAAGCGGCGCCGAGCAGGCCGACGGCGATCGGGTCTTCGAGGAAGATGTGATGGTCGCCGCCGGAGAGCACCAGCGAGCGGCGATAGCTCGATTCCACCAATTGGCCGAGCACCACGCCCAGAATCATCGGCAGCACCGGGAAGCGGGCGATGCGCATGAGATAGCCGACCAAACCGAGCGCGAGAGCAAGGCCGAGATCGAACGGGCTGTTGTTGAGCGTGAACAGGCCGGAGAGGATGAGGGCGAGGATGAAGCCGGCGCGGTAGGGTCGCGGCCGGTTCACCAGCCACACGCAGGCCGGCAGGATCAGCACGCCGACGCCGATCTGGGCGATGATGGCGATGAAGGAACCGACATAGAGGCTGTCGATCACCTGCGGGTTCTGCTCGAACAGGCGCGGGCCGGGCAGCAGCCCGTGCATCAGCAGCCCGCCCAGCAGAACGGCGGTGGAGTTGGAGCTGGGAATTCCGAAGCTCAGCAGCGGGATCAGCGCGGTGGAGGCGACGGTGTTGTTGGCGGCCTCCGGCGCGGCGATGCCTTCTTCCGAGCCCTTGCCGAACTTCTCCGGCGTCTTCGACCAGCGGCGCGCCTCATTATAGGACATGAAAGCGGCGACCGATCCGCCCCCGCCCGGCGTCAGTCCCTCGAACAGGCCGAGAATGCAGCCGATGATCTGTGAGCGGCGCAGCCGGCCCATCATGTCCCAGCTGGGAAGCCGGATGCGGATCGAATTGCCGAGCTGGGTGACGGAGGTGGAGCCGGACTGGCTCATCAATTCGGTCAGGGCGAACAGCCCGACCATGACCACCACGGGTTCGACGCCGCTCAAGAGGTCCGCCACATCAAAGGTGAAACGGGTGACGCCGGAGATCGGGTCGGTGCCGACGGTGGCGATCATCAGCCCGACCACCGTCGAGGCGAGGCCCTTGAGCAGCGAGTCGCCGCTCATCGAGGCGATGACGCTGAGGCCGAGAATGCCGAGCGCGAAATAGGAGGTGGGGCGGAAGGCCAGCGCCAGCCAGGACAGTGGCTCGGTCAGCAGCGCCAGCATGGCGAGGCCGAACAGGCTGCCCACCACGCCGGACATCAGCGAGATGCCGAGCGCCTCGCCGGCGCGGCCCTGGCGGTTCAATTCATAGCCGTCGATCACGGTGGCGGCGGAGGAATTGGTGCCGGGGGTGCGGATCAGGATCGCCGGGATCGAGCCGCCATATTCCGCGCCGATATAGACGCAGGCGAGCAGCGCGATCGCCATCGCCGGGTCCATCGTGTAGGTGAAGGGCAGCACCAGCGCCATGGTGATCGAGGCGGAAATGCCCGGCAGCGCGCCGCCGAGAATGCCCCAGGTCAGCCCGAGTATGGCGACCGGCACCAGCGGCGTGGCGGTGAGAAGATGCAGGATATCCCAGAAGGTGGTCACGACAGCCATCCCTGAAAGAGGGAGCCGGCGGGCTGGTGCACCCCCAGCAGCTTGACGAAGATCGCCCAGTAGAGCGTCGCCCCGCCGAGCGCGGCGGTCGGCAGCACCCAGCTGCGGGCGGCGCCCTCATAGAAGGCCACCGCGCCGATCAGCAGGGCCACGGAAAGGAAATAGCCGAGGAACGGCAGCAGCAGCACATAGGCGCCGCCAATCAGCAGCAGGCCGATGGCGCGCGGAAGCGAGGCGCCTTCCTCTTCCTCGGCCGCGACCTGAGGCACGCGCGTGCGCCGGGCGGCGAGGTCAGCGAGGGCGGTGCGCACCAGCAGCGCCAGCCCGATGAAGGCGAGCAGCAGGGCCAGCAGGCGGGGCAGGCCGGTGGCGCCGATCTCGTCCGACAGCGTGCTCTCGGCGATGGTGCCGGTCGCGGCGTAATAGCCGGCGGCGAGGGCGAGAAGCACGCCGCCGCTGAGATAATCCTGTCTCATGATCCGTTCCTTGGGGGGCGGAAGGTGCCGCCGGCACCGGCCAGGGAGCGGGGCGGGCGCGTCGGCAGGGGGCGACGCCGGCACGCGGGGGCGGCCGGCATCGTCTTGGCGGCTACTTCACCGCGCCGGTTTCCTTCAGGAACGCCTCGGTCGTGTCGGCGAAGTTTGTGATGAAGGCCTGGTACTGCGCGTGCGGGATGTAGTTCGGCACCAGAACTTCTTCGGTGTAGCGCGCCTTGTAGTCGGGGTCGGCGAGCACGTTCTTGATCGCCTCGTCCCACACCTTGGTGACATTGTCCGGCAGGCCCTTGGGGCCGGCGAGGCCGCGGAACTTCACCAGTGTCACGTCGAAGCCGCTTTCCTTCACCGTCGGGACATCGGGCTTTTCCGGAATGCGCGCGGGGTTGAAGGTGGCCAGCAGGCGGATCTTCCCGGCGTCGATCTGCGACCGCAGTTCCTGGATTTCGCCGATGCCGATGTCGAGCGTGCCGTTGAGCACGTTCAGCATCATGTCGCCGCCGCCCTCATGGGTGACGATGGCGGCGTTGACGCCGGCGGCGCGCTTGAGCTGCTCGGCGGCCTGGCGCTCCAGCGAGGCCGGGTTGGCGGCGCCCCAGCGGCCGCGCTCCTTCTTGGCCTTGTCGATCACGTCCTGCAGGGTTTTGAACGGGCCGTCGGCGCGGGTGTAGATCACCTCGCTGTCGGCGAACAGATTCACCAGCGGCTCCAGGTCCTTATAGGTGGCGGAGGGCTTGGAGAGCAGCGACGTATAGATGTAGGTCGGCGTGGTGGCGTAGAACACGCTGCCATCGGCCGGCGCGGCGGCGACGCGTGCCACCGCCTTGGCGCCGCTGCCGCCCTGCACGTTCTCGACGATGAAGGTGGCGCCGATATATTTGCCGAGATATTTCGACAATTCGCGCAGGAACACGTCGCTGCCGCCGCCCGGGCTGGAATGGGTGACGAGGGTGACGACCTTGTGCGGATAGGCGAGGGGTTCGGCCTTGAGGCTGAGCGTGCCGAGCCCGACGGCCAGCACGGCGCTCAGAAAGCCGGTCAGGGTCTTTCGCATGGACTTCCTCCCAGGAGTGCGGGGCCGCCTCTGCCGGGCGATCTCCCGATGATGATGTGACGGTTGCGGCGGCACGCGCCCCTTGGCGCGGGCGTGCGTCGCCGGGCTTCGGGCGCCCTTGACTGGGCGCCTCTCCTTGAACGCTTCAGGTCAGGCGCTTTGCTCTTCGGCCCGGCCGGCGGACGCGGAGCGGGCGAGAAGCCGCTCCTTGCCGCGCTCGACATGGTCGAAGCTCGTCTGGTAGGCGCGCGCAGCGTCCCGGCCCTCTATGGCCGCGACGATGCGGGCATGTTCCTCGTTGGACAGCTCCAGCGTGTTGCCGGTCATCAGATTGCCGGCCCGGTAGAGCCTCAGCTGTTTCACCAGTCCGCGATACTGGGTGGTGAGCACGCCATTGCCGGTGCGCTCGACGATGAAATCGTGAAAGGCGAAATTGAGCGGGTAGTAGCGGTCGAAATCATGCGCCTGCGCGGCGTCGGCCATTTCATCCAGCAGGGCGCGCAGCCGGGCGATCACCTCCGGCTCGGCGCGGGCGGCGAGAAGCTGCGCGGCATAGCCGAACAGGGCGGCGCGCACGCCATACATCTCCACCACCTGGGTGATGTCGAGGCTGCGGATGAACACGCCGCGATTGGGCAGCAGCTCCACCAGCCCCAGCGCTTCCAGCGAGCGCAGAGCCTCGCGCACCGGGCCGCGGCTGACACCGAAGGTGGCCGCGAGCTGGTTCTCGTTGATCCGCCCGCCCTCGGTCAGCCGGCCATCGAGGATCATGCTCTCGATCTCGCGCTCCAGCAGCATGGGCAGCGAGGTGAGGCGCAGGAAGCTGACATCATGGGCAGCGGAAGAGGTCATGAACAGAGCCTACGCCCCTCGTTCAAAGTGTCAACAATTTAATGTCGCCATACTGCATTCGACATGTAGTCTCCCCCGCGCGCAAAAAAAGACCCCAGCGCGGGCGCCGGGGTCGAGGGGAGGCCTTCGGGGCCGAAGGCCTTGGGGAACGGGAAGTGCCTCAGCCGCAGGAGGCGGGGGCGTGATGGTCCAGCGCGTCGAGATCAAGGAAATGACCGGCACGGTCGCGCTTGGCAGCGAGGTAGCGGATATTGTCGGCACCGCGCCGCCCATAGAGCCGCTCGACGCCGGAGACCTGGAGCCCCGCCCGGCTCAGCGCCGCGATCTTTTCGGGGTTGTTGGTCATCAGCACCACATGCTCGTAGCCAAGCTGGCGCAGCATGGCGGCGGCAAAGTCGAAGCGGCGCGCGTCGAGCCCGAAGCCGAGCGTCTCGTCCGCCTCATACGTGTCGAGCCCGTCGCTCTGCAGGCGGTAGGCGCGCATCTTGTTGGCGATGCCGTTGCCGCGTCCTTCCTGATCGAGATAGAGCAGCACGCCGCCGCCCGCCTGCGCCATGGTGGCGACTGTCGTGCGCAGCTGGTCGCCACAGTCGCAGCGCAGCGAGCCGAACAGGTCGCCGGTAAGGCAGGCGGAATGCAGCCGCACCAGCACCGGCCGCGCCGGGTCCGGCGTGCCGACCACCACCGCCACCTGCTCGCGCATGCCCTCGCCGCCACGGAACACCACGAATTCGCAATTACGCGCGGTGAGCAGCGGCACTGGGGCACGGGAGACGATCTCCACCCGCGTCGCGCGGTCCTCGCCATAGCGCGTGATCGCCTCGGCGCGCACGGTCAGCGCCGGCAGGGTGAGTGCCGCCGGTGCAAGGGGCCCGACGAGCACGGCGGGCAGCATCAAAGCGAGGGTGGCAAGATGCAGCGCCGCCGCGCCGGCCGCGTGCGCCTCAACGAGTTCGGCGCCGAGTGTCTCCCCCTTGGCGCCGGACAGATCCTGCGCGCTCAAGGCCCGCACCCGCGCGCTTCCGAGTTCCGACACGGGCAGCGCCATGGGGCGCGCTTCCTCCGGCCGCCCGAGCGCCCGCAACCGGGCGGGGGTGAGCACCAATTGCAGCGCGCCGCCGACGAGCGCGTCCAGCGCCGCGAGCCGCTCCGCATCGGCGAATTCCGCGCTCGCCGCCAGGAAAAGCCGGCCGCCTTCGGCGAGGATGACGGGACGCCCGGCGCGCATCTCGGCGATGGCGCGCTCCGCCTCTGTCAGGGTGGCGTCGCCGAAGAGGCTCGCAATCGTGCCGGCGGTCGTCGCGCTTCTGCTCATTGAAATCTCTCCCGCTGCACCATTTCCGTGTCTTGGACGTAGTAGCTACGGATATAGGGCGCCAACGGACCAGCAACGCCGGTCGCCCTTGATCGTTCAGAGGATCGAGATGCACAGAGCGGGGGGCCTTGCGTGAATCGTCGCGAAACACCGATCGACCCGCTGGCGGCGCTTTATGAGCCGCTGTTGCGGCCCCGCGCCACGCCCTATGTCATCGCCCAGCTCGGCCAGTCCCTGGACGGGCGGATTGCGACGCCGACGGGAAAATCGCGCGATATCAACGGTCTGAGTGGCCTTGACCATCTCCACCGCCTGCGCGCCCTCGTCGATGTGGTGGTGGTCGGCGTCGGCACGGTGGTGGCCGACAACCCCCGCCTCACCACCCGCCGCGTGCCCGGCCGCAGCCCGGCGCGGGCGGTGATCGACCGCAGCGGCCGCTCGCCGCGTGATGCGAAATGGCTCGACGCGGACGGCTGTCACAGAATCGTGTTCACCCAAAATGAAGCCGGCTGGCCGGAGGCAGTCGAGCGCATCGGCCCGCCGGACGAACCTGACATCTTCGAGCCGGCTAAGCTCGTTGCCGCGCTGGCGGCGCGGGGCCATCGCACCATTCTGGTCGAGGGCGGCGCCTCCACGGTCTCGCGCTTCATCGATGACGGGCTGGTCGACCGGCTGCATGTGTGCGTGGCGCCGATCATTCTCGGCTCCGGTCGGCCGGGCCTCGCGTTGCGGCCCATTGATGGGCTGGAAGGGGCGCTGCGCCCGCGCGTCGATACCTATCTTCTCGACGACGGCAATATTCTCTGCGACTGTGACCTGCGCGGAACCGGCGAGGGAGGGACGTATGTCGGCTTCGGATCGGAACCTGCCTGAGGCGCGCTTTCGCTACGGCCCCACCGCCCGCGCCCTGCACTGGGTGATCGGCCTTCTGGTGGTCGGCCTCATCCCGCTCGGGCTCTATATGGTGGAGCGCGGGGAAGCGACCGGCTTCGATGCGCTGACCGGCTCCCTTTACAGCCTGCACAAATTTGTCGGCTTCCTCGTCCTGTGGCTCGTCGTGCTGCGGGTGCTGGTGCGGCTGCGCCGGGGGGAGCCCGCACGGGTGGCGCCGCTGACGCCGTTCGAGCGGATCGCCTCCGCCGCCGTGCATGCCGCGCTCTATCTGCTGCTGCTCGTCGTGCCGCTGCTCGGCTGGGCCGGGGTGTCGGCCTATCCTGCGCTCAACGTGTTCGGCCTGTTCGATCTGCCGGCGCTCATCGGACCGGACGAGGCGCTGGCCAAGCGGATTCTCGGCCTGCACGGGCTGCTGGCGCAGCTTCTCGGCGTCTTGGCGCTCGCGCATATCGCCGCCGCGCTCTACCACCGTTTTCTCAAGCGCGACGGGGTGATGGCGCGGATGTGGCCGCCCTTCTGAGCGGCGCCGCGCCGTCAGAGCGTTTTCGAGCGAAGTGGATTCCGGTTCGCGTGAAAAAACGCGACAAAACAAAGAATTAGATCATTTCACCGTGTCCACGAAACAGTGAAATGATCTAGGGATGGCCGAACACGTCGCGATGGCCGATCCGCACCATGTGCGCCCCCGCCTGCACCTTCGCCCAGGCGGCGAAGGCGGCCTGTCGCTCAGCCTCAATCTCGCCCGCCGCCTGGGCAAAGCCATCGGTCAGCGCGCGGATGAGTTCGGCCTCGGTGGGGCCGAGCACCCACGGGCTGGGCAGCGAGCCATAACGGTAGCCGTGCTGGCGCAGCAGCTGCGCCAAAGCTTCGCTTGAGGCCGGGCCGAGCGCCGGCCCGAACCCCTTGTCGCCGCGCTGGTGGCGGTTGAAGGCGGCAATCACCCGCCCGTCCAGCGGGTCGGCGGGCTGCCATTCCGCCTCGCCATCATAGTTCAGCACGGCATAAAGCGGCAGCTTGACCGCCGCCAGCGCCGCGACGAGGCGCTCCAGCCAGCTTTCCGACACGAGATCGAGCAGGGCGGCGGCGGTCACCAGCTCCGCACCGACAGCGGTGAAATCGAGGTCGCGGCGGGTGAGGTCGGCGCGTTCGAAGCTCACCACGATTTCCCGCCCGTCGCGCCTCAGCCGCAGCCGCTCGCCATCGGCTTGCGCCTCTTCCGCCCAGTCGGCGAGGCTCTCGCGTGCCCGCTGCAGCAGCGCCGCATCGCCGTCGATCAGGTGCCAGTGCTGGCGCGGCGGCAGGTCGGCGGCAAGGCCGCGCAGGTTTGAGCCGGTGCCGCAGCCGAGATCGACAATGGTGAGCGCGTCACGCCCGGCGAAATGCGCCCGCACCCGCGCGGCGAGCGTGGGGTTGCGGGAGGCGTGGTCCACCGGTTCGCGCAGAGCGAGCCAGTCGGCAGCGAAGCCGCTCATCGGGGCATCTCCTTCAGGGCGGCGAGCAGCGCCGCGGCGGTCTCGGTCCAGCTTGGCAGGGTTTGGGCGTGGCGCCATGCCGCGTCGGCGAGCTGCCGGCGCCGGGGGGCATCCGCGAGCAGAACACGCAGCGCGTCGCGCAGGCTCCGCACATCGCCGGGCTCCGCCAGCAGCGCGGCCTCCGCCGGCACGGTATCGGGAATGGCGCCGGCGCGGGTGGCAAGAATGGGCAGGGCGCGCGCCAGCGCCTCGGTCAGCCCCATGCCATAGCCCTCGAACAGCGAGGCGGTCACGAACAGGTCGGCGGCATCGAATTCGCCGGCCAGCGCCTCGGCCGACAGCGCGCCGGCCAGGCGGACACGGGCGCCGAGCCCATGGGCGGCGATGAGCGCCGCGACCCGCTCGGTCTCGGCGGGGTCACGGTCGGTGGCGCCGACGATATGGCACTGCCAATCCTGCGCGGCGAGGCCCGCCAGCGTCTCCACCAGCACGCCATGCGCCTTGCGCGGAATCACCGAGCCGACGGCGAGCAGCCGCAGCGGCCGGCCCGTGCCGGTGGCGCGCGGGGCGGGGTCCGTGCCGGGCAGGGCAATGCGGAGCCGGCTTTCCGGCACGCCGTAGTCGCGCACGAGGTCACGGGCGGTTGCGGGGCTGGTGGTGATCACCGCCGCAGCCTCCGCCAGCGCCGCCTTTTCGCTGGCGTGAAGCTGCGCCCGCTGGTCGTCGTTCAGCCCGGCTTCCAGCGCCAGCGGATGATGCACCAGCGCCGCCACCCGCCGTCCGAGCCCGCGCAAGAGCGGTGCCGGCAGGGCGCCGAGGGCGAGACCATCGATCAGCACGGGCTGGCCCGGCGGCAAGGCGCGCAGCCGCGCGGCGCTGGCCTCCAGCTCCGCCGGCGAGGGGAAGGGAAAGCCGCCGGGCAGCGCGACATGGGTCAGCATGCCCCCGGCGCCGGGCGCCTCGGCGATCACCCGGCGGTCATAGGCATAGCCGCCGGTCGGCAGGTCGAGGTCGCCGGGTATGGCAAAGGCGAAGTCGTTCACGCCCGCGCCTCAGCCGAGGCCGGATTCGAAGCTGGCGCGCGCAAGGTCGGTCTCGTGCAGGGTCACGCGGATCTTCGCCAGCCCCTGCCCGTCCTCGCCCAGCGCGCCGGCCTTCGCAGCGTCGGCGATGGCGTCGAAAATATACCGGGCGAGAAATTCCGTGGTGGTCAGCGTGCCGGCAAATTTCGGCAGCGTGTCGAGATTCTGATAGGCGAGCGGCGCCAGCGTCTTTTTCAGCACGTCGAGCGCGGCGCCGATATCGACCACGACATTCTGCGCCGTCAGCGTCTCGCGGAAAAAGGCGACATCGACCACGAAGGTCGCGCCGTGCAGGCCCTGCGCAGGGCCGAAGAACGGGTCGGGCAGCGAATGGGCGATCATGATGCGATCGCGGACTTCGACAGAGTACATGGCATTCCTCATCGGTAATCGAGCAGGATCGCCAGCGCGTCCTCGCCCCCGGTCAGAAGTGGCGGCAGCCGTTGCGGCGCCGTATCGAAAGCGACGACATGCGTGACCAGCGGGTCGAGCCGCGCATCGTCGAGCAGGGTAATCGCCTTGGCCAGCCGGCGCGCATGCGGCCAGCGCGGACGCCGTGATGGAGATACGGAACCCACCTGCGAGCCGATCAGTTGCAGGCGCCGGCTGTGAAAAGCCTCGCCCAGCGGCACGGCGGGAGCGTGGCCGCCATACCAACTCACCTCCACCACCTTCGCCTCGAACGCGGCCGCCGCCAGCGCGGTGGCAAGGCCCTGCGCGGTGGCGCTGGTATGCAGCACGATATCGGCCTCGTCGGTCACGGCGTCGGGCAGGGCGAAGGCGGCGCCGAGCGCGCGCGCCATGTCGGCCCGGGCCGGGTTCACATCCACCAGCGTCACCTCCGCGCCGGGCAGCCGGGCGGCGAGCGCGGTCAGTAGCAGGCCGACCACCCCGCCGCCGACGACGGTGATCCGGTCTCCCGGCCCGGCGCCGGAATCCCAGATCGCGTTCAGCGCCGTTTCCATATTGGCGGCGAGAGCGGCGCGCTCCGGCGGCAGGCTCTCCGGCACCGGCATCGCCGCCGCCACGGGCAGGCTGTAGCGGTCCTGATGGGGAAAGAGCGCGAAGACGGTGCGGCCGACCCATTCCGCCGGCCCAGCCTCGACCAGCCCGACGCTCTGATAGCCATAGTGCACCGGAAACGGGAAATCCCCGTTCTGGAACGGGCCGCGCATGCGCTCGTGCTCGCTTGGCGGCACCGCACCTTCCAGCACCAGCCGTTCCGTCCCCCGGCTCACTGCCGAAACGAGGCTGCGAATGAGGAGCCCGTCCTCGCCCGGCGGGGGCAGCGGCATATGGCGCAGTTCATAGCGCCCCGGCGCCACGCACCAGAGCTGTGTGGCCATCTCCGCCGTGCCGCCCATCAACCGTCACCCCCTGCCCTTATTCGCGTGCATAACAGCATCACGGTGCGGTTAGATCCCACATGCGCGTGAACCGCCCACGACGGGGCGCGTACAAGCCCCGGGTGCGGCCATGGTGGCCGCGCGCCCGCGCCGAGCCGAGGATCGCATGAGTCTGGACGAGAATCTCGCCGAAGGACGCTTCATTTCCGCCGGTCGCGCCGAGTGCCGCACGCCCACCGGCGTGCAGTCCGCCCGGCAGCTCACGCGCCGCCGCGTGGTGGTCTTCACCCTCATCGCGGCGACCTATGCCGTGCTGGTGGCGCTGTTCGCCCATCTCCTCGCCCATGGCGGGTTCTCCCTGCTGGATGGATTGCTGCTGGCGGCCTTCTGTCTCTCCACGCCCTGGACCATTCTCGGCTTCTGGAACGCCCTCATCGGGCTCTGGCTCCTGCACGGGCCCGGCGACGCCCGCCGCTCGGTCTATCCCTATGCCACGCGGGCGGCAGAGGAGGCGCCGATCACCGCCCGCGTCGCCATGGTCATGACGCTGCGCAACGAGGACCCCGCCCGGGCTTTCGCCCGGCTGCGTGCCATGGAGAGCGAACTCGCCGCCAGCGGTGCGGGCGAGGCCTTCGCCTGGTTCGTGTTGTCCGACACCACCCGGCCGGAGATCGCGGCGCAGGAGGAGAACCTGTTCGCCGCGTGGCAGGCGGAACGCAGCGAAGGGGCGTCGCTTCACTACCGCCGCCGCACCAGCAATGAGGGTTTCAAGGCCGGCAATATCCGCGATTTCCTGGAGCGCTGGGGCGACGCGCATGACTTCATGCTGGTACTCGATGCCGACAGCTTCCTCGGCGCCGACGCAACGCTGCGCCTCGTGCGCATCATGCAGGCGCATCCGCGCCTCGGCATCCTGCAAAGCCTGGTGGTCGGCCTGCCCTCCCGCTCGCCCTTCGCCCGCATCTTCCAGTTCGGCATGCGCCACGGCATGCGCTCCTACACCATGGGCGCCTCCTGGTGGGCGGGCGATTGCGGGCCCTATTGGGGGCACAACGCCGTCATCCGCATCGCCCCGTTCAAGGCGCACTGCCAGCTCCCCGTCCTGCCGGGCAAGGGGCCGCTGGCCGGTCATGTACTCTCGCACGACCAGATCGAGGCGGTGCTGATGCGTCGCGCGGGCTTCGAGGTGCGGGTGCTGCCGGAGGAGATGGACAGTTTCGAGGAAAACCCGCCGCACCTCACGGAATTCACCCGGCGTGATCTGCGCTGGTGCCAGGGCAACATGCAGTATTGGCGCCTGCTCGCTCTGCCCGGCCTGAAGCCGATGAGCCGATTCCAGATCGCCTGGGCGATCCTGATGTATCTCGGCGCCTTCGCCTGGATGGCCTTCGTCGCCCTCGCCGCGCTGAAGGTGTTCGATACCGAGCGGGCGGACGCGCCTTTTCCCGCCGCGCTGGGGCTCACCCTGTTCGCCACCATGTTCGCGATGAGCCTCGCGCCGAAGGTCGCGGGTCTGCTCGACGTGCTGCTGCGGGCCGGCGAGCGTGCGCGCTATGGCGGCAGCGCCCGGCTGGCCGGGGGCGCGCTGGCCGAGTTCGTCTTTTCCGTGCTGCTGGGGCCGGTCGTGGCCTTCCGCATCGCGCTGTTCATGATCGGCCTGGCCTTCGGCCGCACCGTGACCTGGGAGGCGCAGGCGCGCGATGCCGAGCGCCTGTCCTGGCGCACCGCACTTGCCGGGCTGTGGCCGCAATTCCTGTTCGGTGCGTCGCTGGCCGCACTGCTTGCCGGCTTCGCGCCGGGTGCGTTGCCCTGGGCGCTGCCGGTGCTGGTCGCCCTGCTCGCCGCCGTGCCCTTCGCGGTGCTCACCGCCGAGCCGGCACTCGGCCGATGGCTGGGCCGAACCGGCCTGTGCGCCACACCGGAAGAGGTGTTCCCCACGACGAGCCTGACCTGCCTTGAGGCGGAGCAGGCGACAGCAAGGGGGTGATGCAAGTGCCGCACGCCGGCACAATCTGCGGATGAGTGTCCGCCGCGACCGCCTGGCTTCTTGACGGTAGGTATGTCGTGCGCAAGAGAGGCGGACATTCTTCGGCCCAAGTGGCTTGCCAAGCCCTCCGTCCGCCGGCCTATCCTGCGAGAAGGAGACGCTGGCGTGAGCCTCTAGACGGATGATTCATGAAGATCCGGTTCGGCAAGACCTATGTGTACCTGGCTGAATACCGGATGCCGATCCTGCGCGCCCGCCTCGCCCGCAGGTTCGGTCGCGAATCCAAGCCGGTCATTATACCCGGCGAACGGCGTCATCCCGGCAATGTGCATGCTGTTTTCCTCATCTGGCAGCCGCAGGCGACCGCCTGGTATGTGACCAACGCGCTGGAAGCGCTGGCCGAGGCGGGGATCAATGTGACCCTCGTGGTCAATCACCCGCTCAGCGAGGCGCGGCTGGCGGAGCTAAGGCCCTTTGCCGATCGGATCATGCTGCGCGACAATTCCGGCCGCGACATGGGGGGCTACCGCGACGCCATCCTGTCCTTTGCCGGGCGGGAGCCGGAGCGGCTGCTGCTGATGAACGACAGCGTCTATTACTTCCGCGCCGGTCTGACCGAGATGGTGCAGAGGCTCGCCACCTCCCCCTGCGATGTCTGCGCGACGTATGAGAACTGGGAATATCATCACCATTTCCAGTCCTTCTGCTATTCGATCTCGCGCTACATGCTGGAGCAGCCGGCGTTCCGGCAGTTTTGGCGCGACTATCTTCCGGTGAATGCCCGGCCCTGGGCCATCAACAAGGGCGAGGTCGGCAGTTCGCGCCTTATGGTGAGCCTCGCCCGCTCCAGCGAAGTTCTGTTCAACCCGGTCAAGCTGCGCGAGGCGCTGGCCGACGTTGATTCCGTGGGCCTGCAGGATCTCTTCGGCCATCTGCCGATCGACCTGCGGCCGGAGCCCGGTGGCCCGCAGCTGCGGCAGGAAACCGTGATGCGCCAGCTGATGGACGCGGTCGTCGCCCGCTCGCAGATTCATAGCGGCGGTTTTCTCTACCGCCGCTTCCTCGGGGCGCCGGTGATCAAACGCGATCTTCTGTTCCGCCTGCAGTACCATCTGCATGAGATCGAGAGCTTGCTGAACATTGTCGGCGCGGAAGGCCGCACGGCCGACATCATGACTGAAATGCGCGTCAAGGGCGTCGGCTTCCATCTGCGCGGCCGTGCGCGCCAGCGCTTTCTGCTCGACCTCTAACGCCACCGCTCCGCCGGAGATCGGTAAAAGGTTCTCTAGCCATCGCCCTGCGGGTCGCCGATATGGAGGGAATGGTGCCTCCCGTCCCATCCCCCACGCCGCCTTCCCTGCCGCCTTCCCGCCGCGTGCGTGCCCGCGCCGCCCGCCGCGCGTCTCCGCTCTGGCGGGTTCTCGGCTTTCTTTTCCGCCTGCTCTGCACGCCGCTGATCCTGCTCGACGAGCTGGTGCGTCCGCTCTATCGGCCGCTCATTGCCCGCCTCGCCGCGCTCCGGATCATGCACGCGTTCGAGCGCTGGATCGCCGCCCGCTCGGTGACGACGATCCTCGTGCTTCTGGTCGTTCCCTATGTCACCATCGAGCCGCTGAAAATCGTCGCGCTGGTGTGGATCGCCGATGGCTGGGCCAGGGCGGGCACCGTACTTTTCCTGCTCGCCTATCTCGTCAGCTTCGTCATCATCGAGCGCATCTATTCCGCCGGCCGGGCCAAGCTGATGACCGTGCCGTGGATGGCATGGGTGATCGTGACCCTTACCAACCTTCGCGACCGGGTCGTGACGGCGCTGCGCCTCGATCGGCTCAAGCAGGCGCTGCGCCGCCGCGTGCGCGAGGTGCGGCGCGGGCTGGAGCGGCTGTGGCGCTGAGGGTGGGGAAGATCATCCCAAGGGATGGGGTCGGCCACATTCAATGGTGATCCGGCTAAGCGCAGGCGTGATAGAGGCCGGCGGGGTGCGGGCCTACCCTTTCCTGGTCATCGGCACCGCATGGAGCGGGCCGCAAATCAGGAGAACCGCCATGAACAAGTTCCTCACCCTCGCCGTTCTGTCCACCGCGCTCGTGCTCGGCGCCGTCTCGGCTGAAGCGGCGGCGACCCGTCCGGCCGCTTCCGCCCAGACGGTGGTCGAAGGCCGCAACATGACCGAGAGCTTCGCCGCCCAGAACGGCGCCGCCGCGATCCGCGAGCAGGCCGAGGGCAATATGCGCTCCACCCACTGAGCAGGGTGCGACGCTACTGATACCGTCGGCCCGGTCCCTGACCGGGCCGAACGCTTTTTTCCCTCCCCGTGGCGTGCCGTCATTGAGATTTCCTTCGGGGGCCGTCGGGCAGCTATACTGCCGCAAAATCGGGGGCGGCTGTGAACCGTCCGCCTGCTGCCTGGGGGGGGCGGGAGACAGGAGCATGGACGGCATAGAACCCCAGGCGGTGGCGATCACCTGCCGGGATGGCGTGAGGCTTGGCGGGCACATCTGGGCGGCAGCGCCCGGCCGGGTGCAGGGCGCGGTGGTGATCAATCCCGCCACAGGCGTCGCGGCGCGTTACTATCATCGCTATGCCCGCTTTCTCGCCGGCCAAGGATTCCAGGTGCTCACCTTCGATTATCGCGGCATCGGGCTGTCGCGGCCGGCGCGGCTGCGCGGCTGCCGCTATCGCTGGCGCGACTGGGGCGAGCGCGATGTCGACGCGGCGCTGGGCTTTCTGGCGGCGCGCACGGCGGCGTCGCTCATGGTCGTCGGTCATTCCATCGGCGGCTTCCTGCCCGGTCTGGCCGAGAATGGGGCGCGGATCGCGCGGCTGCTCACCATGGGCGCGCAATATGCGTGGTGGGGCGATTACGCGCCGCGTCAGCGCGCCAGCCTGTTCCTGAAATGGCATGTCGCCATGCCGGCGCTCACCGCCCTGTGCGGCTATTTCCCCGGCAAGCGGCTGGGCTGGCTGGAGGATCTGCCGGCCGGCGTCGCCCATGAATGGAGCTTTCGCGGGCCGCGTTTCGAGACCAGCCATCCGCCGGCCGCGCGGGAAGAGGTGCGCGCGCGTATGGCGTCGGTGCGCGCCGAGATCCTCGCCGTGGCGATGAGCGACGATCCGCTCGGCACCGTCCCGGCGCTCTCCCGCACGCTCGGCTACTACACCGGCGCCCGGCGCACGCTGGTTGGCCTTGCCCCCGATGATTACGGAAAGGAGACGATCGGCCATTTCAGCCTGTTCCATGACAGCCACGCCGAAGGCTTCTGGCGCGACACGCTCGCCTTCCTGCGCGAGGGGCGCAATCCGTGGCCGGAGCATGTGGTGAAAACCTGGCCGGAGCGCCCCTCTCGCTGAGCCCGCGCGGCATGCGGCGGGAACGTCGTCAGCCGCGCGGGGTTGAGACCGGAAAGGGAGGCGCGCCATGGGGTCATCACCCCTTCCGCGCTGGGGCGCCGTGCTCGGCTTTGCCCTGGGCGGGTTCTTCGACGGCATTCTTCTGCACCAGATTCTGCAATGGCATCACTTGCTCAGCCTGGTGCCGGGTATGGACGATCTGCGCCTGCAGGTTCTGTGGGACGGCTATTTTCACGCCTTGATGTATGGCCTCGCCGCTCTGGCGCTGGTCGGCCTGTGGCGGGCGCACCGGCGCGGCGCGCGAGCGGCCGGGGCCGCGCTCGCTGCCGCCCTGCTCATGGGCTTCGGCCTGTGGCACGTCGTCGATAGCGTGCTCTCGCATTGGCTGCTCGGCATCCACCGTATCCGGGTGGACAGCCCCAATCCGCTGTTCTGGGACCTCGTCTGGTTCTTCGGCTTCGGGGTGGCGCCGCTGCTGCTCGCGGGCTGGCTGCTGCGCGGGAATGGCGGCGGAGGGCGCATGACCGGGCGGCTCGCTCTGGTCGCGCTCACATTAGGCACGCTCGGCGCCGCTATATGGTCGCTGCGCCCGCCGGCCGACCAGCCCTTCACCACCGTCGTCTTCCGGCCGGGCCTTGCCCCGGCGCAAGTCGCGCAGGCGCTGGCGCGGCAGGACGCCCGGCTCGTCTGGGCCGATCCGGCGATGGGCGTGGTCGTGGTCGAGACGCCGCCGGGGCGCGCGCTCCGCCTTTATGCCGAAGGTGCGTGGCTGGTCGGCGGCGCGGGGCTGCCCGCCGGCTGCCTCGGCTGGAGCCGGGTGTAAGCCGCCGGGCTTCGGGGGCTCATCCCCTGATCAGGGTGGTGATCTCGGCCACACGCCGTGCCACCAATTCGGGCGCGCCCTTGGCCTCGACATTCAGCCGCAGCAGCGGCTCGGTGTTGGAACGGCGCAGATTGAGCCGCCAGTCGCCGAAATCCAGCGAGAGTCCGTCCGTCTCGTCACGCGCCGGCTTGAGTCCGGCGAAGGCCGCTTCCACCCGCGCCACCGCGCCGGCGGGATCTTCGAGGCGGAAATTGATCTCGCCGGAGGAGGGAAAGGCGGCCATGCGCGCCGAAACGAGGTCGCTCAGCTTTTGCCCGCTGCGCCCCATCAGCTCGGCCACCAGCAGCCACGGAATCATGCCGGAATCGCAGCACATGAAGTCGCGGAAATAGTGGTGCGCCGACATTTCCCCGCCATAGACCGCGCCGGTGTCGCGCAGCGCCTGCTTGAGGAAGGCGTGGCCGGTGCGCGCCTGCACCGCCCGGCCGCCGGCGCGGGCCACCTGGTCCTGCGTGTTCCACACTACCCGCGGGTCGTGGACGATGGTGGCGCCCGCTTCCTTGGCGAGAAACACCTGCGCCAGCAGGCCGACGATGTATTCGCCGGGGATGAAGCGGCCGGTCTCGTCGAACAGGAAGCAGCGGTCGAAATCCCCGTCCCAGGCGACGCCCATATCGGCACCGGCCGCTACCACCGCCTGCGATGTCACCGGCTGGTTCTCGGTGAGCAGCGGGTTGGGAATGCCGTTGGGAAAGCGCCCGTCGGGTTCGTGGTGCAGGCGGATGAAGGTGAGCGGCGCCCCGCGTGCTTCCAGCGCCTGCGCCAGCGCGTCGAAGGTCGGCCCCGCCGCGCCATTGCCGGCATTGACGAGAATCGTGAGCGGGCGCAGCGCGGACGTGTCGACGAAGGAGAGCACGCGCTCGACATAGGCGGCACGGGCGCCATCGGCCGGGGTGACGCGTCCGCCCGGCCGGTCCGGCAGGTCGGGCCCTTCCGCCAGCTTCTGGATCGCCGCCAGCCCGGTCGCGGTATCGAGCGGGGCGGAGCCGGCGCGCACCAGTTTCATCCCGTTATAGTCCATCGGGTTGTGCGAGGCCGTCACCTCGATGCCGCCATCGGCATTGAGATCGGTCACGGCGGCATACATCTCCTCGGTGCCGCACAGGCCGAGGTCGAGCACTTCCACCCCGCCGGCCACCAGCCCCGCGCTGCAGGCCGCCGCCAGCGCTTCCGAGGAGGCGCGGCAGTCGCGCCCGATCACCACCCGCTTCGCCCCGAGACCCTCGGCAAAGGCGCGGCCGATGCGGCGGGCGATGGCCTCGTTCAGCTCCTCGCCGAGCCGGCCGCGAATGTCGTATGCCTTGAAGCAGGTGAGCATGGCCGGGCCTTTCATGCGCGCGGGCGCGGGAAGCGGACCCGCTTGCGCGGCGATACGGATTCCGGGAGAAGAGATCAAGGTGCTTGCGCCGCCTTGCCTTTCCGCCGTGCCCCGCCCACACTTCGCGCCTCGGCACGGCCCACCGCGCCCACAGGGCGCACTGCGACATCCAAGGCTCCATGGCTCATCTCTATCCCGTTCTTCTCTGCGGCGGCTCCGGCACGCGCCTGTGGCCGCTGTCGCGCAAGAGTTTCCCCAAGCAGTTCGTCACCCTTGGCGAAGGCGAGACCCTGTTCCAGGCCGCCGCCCGTCGCCTTTCCGGGCCGGATGTGCGCCCGCCGGTCATCGTCACCAATGCCGATTTCCGCTTCATCGTCACTGAACAGCTCGCCGAAGCCGGCATTCCGGCCGGCGCCGTGCTGATCGAGCCGAGCGCGCGCAACACCGCACCGGCCATTCTCGCCGCCGTGCAGTATCTGGCGGCACGCGACCCGCAGGCGCTGCTCCTCGTCATGCCGTCCGACCAGGTGGTGCCGGACAGCGCCGCATTTTCCGAGGCGGTGCGTGCCGGCCTGCCGGCGGCGGAAGCCGGGCGCATCGTCACTTTCGGCATCCGTCCGACCCGGCCGGAAACCGGCTATGGCTGGCTAGAACTCGCCCATGCCCCGGAGGGCGCCGCGCCCGCGCCGGTGCCGCTCCGCCGCTTCGTCGAGAAACCCGACGCGGCGCGCGCCGCCGCCCTGCTCGCCGACGGCCATTATCTCTGGAACGCCGGCATCTTCCTGTTCTCGGTGGAGACCGCGCTGAAGGCGTTCGAGGCCCATGCCCCCGGCATGCTTGCCCCGGTGCGGCAGGCGCTGGACGAGGCGGCTAGCGACCTCGATTTCCTGCGCCTCGCTCCCGGCCCATGGCAGAAGGCGGAAGACATCTCCATCGACTATGCCATCATGGAGCGCTCGGACAATCTCGACGTGGTGCCCTTCGCCGGCGACTGGTCGGATCTCGGCGACTGGGCCTCGGTCATGCGCGAGGGCGAGGCGGATGCCGCCAATGTCGTCGCCCATGGTCCCGTCACTGCCATCGACTGCGCCGATTCGCTGCTGCGCTCGGAGGCGGAAGGGCTGGAACTGGTCGGCATCGGGCTCAAGGACATGCTCGTCGTCGCCATGCCGGATGCGGTGCTGGTGGCCGACCGTTCACGCTCGCAGGAGGTGAAGCAGGCAGTGACGGCGCTGAAAGCGCGCGGCGCGCGGCAGGCGGAGCATTTCCCGAGGGATCACCGGCCCTGGGGCTGGTTTGAGACGCTGGCGCTGGGCGAGCGTTTCCAGGTCAAGCGCATCGTCGTCCATCCCGGCGCGGCGCTGTCGCTGCAGAGCCATTATCACCGCTCCGAGCACTGGATCGTCGTCTCCGGCACCGCCCGCGTTACCATTGACGGCACGCCGCAGCTGCTCACCGAGAACCAGTCAGTCTATATTCCCTTGGGCGCGGTCCACCGCATGGAGAACCCCGGCAAGGTGCCGATGGTGCTGATCGAGGTGCAGACCGGCACCTATCTCGGCGAGGACGACATCATCCGCTACGAGGATGTCTATGCCCGCGGGCAGGGCGCCAAGGGATAGAACGCGCAGCGGTGCCGCTACGCCTCCGCCAGCGCCGCGCGCCAGCCGCCGCTGGCGGTGATGTCGCGCGCGCCCGTGAGCCCGTGCGGCTCGCACAGGAAGCCCTTCACCGTGCTTCCATCCTCCAGTTCCACCGTGCCGATGACGAGTGGAGCGGGGATGCCGGCAAGAAAATCGCCCAGCGCGGTGCGCGGCAGCGCCCACACTTCCAGCGCGATCGCGGCGCCGCCTTCGGTGGCGCGCTGCAGCCCCGGCCGCGCTGGCGGGCCGCCGGGCAGGGCGAAGAGCCGGTAATGCGGCGCCGTGCGCGCCGGACGCAGCAGGCGGCCGCCGCGGGCGGTCAGTTCGCCATTGAGCGGCAACCCGGCCATGTGGGCGCCGCAGACGGCGAGGGCGATTTCGTCGCCGGCGGGCGCGTGGCCGGGGGCATCGGTGGGGAGCGGCACCGCCCCGCCACCCCGCTCGACCCGAAGCGCCAGCGCGGCGGCGCGCCCGTCCTCCCCTTTGCGCGCCAGTATCGTCAGGCTGCCCGGGCGCCCGTCGGCACGCGGCCCGGTCGGCACGGCGATGCCGCAGAGATCGAGCAGATTGACGAAATTGGTATAGGTGCCGAGCCGGCTGTTCGGCCCGAACGGGTCGGCGGCAATTTCGTCCAGCGTGACGAAGCAGGGAATCGTCGGCACGCAGAGGAAATCCGCGCCCTCCAGCGCCTGCGCGCAGACCCGCCGCAACTCCTGCAGCCGGTACAGGCCGTTGAAAGCATCGACGGCGGAGAGAGAAAGCCCCGGCGCGAGGATGGCGCGGGTGACCTCATGCAGGGTTTCCGGAGCGGTGGTTAGCCGGCTTCCCACTGCCGCCACGCGCTCGGCGACCCAGGGGCCGGAATAGAGCAGCTCCGCCACGGCGTAGAAGGGCGAGAGGTCGATCGCGCGCACCCGCGCCCCCTGGGCGCGCAGCCGCTCGACCGTGGCGTGGAAATGCGCCGCCTGCGCCTCGTCGCCAAAGGTGCGCAGACTGGCCGCATCGGGCACCGCCACGGTCACCGCCTCTGGCAGGGATGCGAGGCGCGGGGGCGGCAGAGGACGCGACCAGGCGTCTGCGGGATCGACGCCGGCGGTCAGCGTGAACAGCTCCCATGCCGCGGCGACGCTCTCGGCGAAGATCGAAATGGTGTCGAGCGTGCGGCAGGCCGGCACCATGCCGGCGGAGGAGAGCGCGCCAAGGCTCGGCTTCAGCCCGACAATGTCGTTGAGCGCCGCCGGCACCCGGCCGGAGCCGGCGGTGTCGGTGCCGAGACTGAACGCCACCAGACCCTGCGCCACCGCCACCGCCGAGCCGGAGGAGGAGCCTCCCGGCACCAGCGCCGGGTCGATGGCGTTGCGCGGCACGGGATAGGGCGTGCGCACCCCCACCAGCCCGGTGGCGAACTGGTCGAGATTGGTCTTGCCGAGGCAGATCGCGCCCAAGGCCCGCAGCCGCGCCACCACGAAGGCGTCGGCGGTCGCCTCATAGGCGAAATCGGGGCAGGCGGCGGTGGTCGGCATGCCGGCCACGTCGATATTGTCCTTCACCGCATAGGGAATGCCCCAGAGCGGTCGGCCGTCCGGCGCGCCCAGCGCCCTTGCCTCGGCCAGCGCCTGCGCGCGCGCCTCGTGCAGGAAGATGCCGGGATCGCCCAGCGCGTCGAGCCGACGGAAGGCTTCCGCGATCACCGCTTCCGGTTGCAGCCCCCGCGCATAGGCGGCCCGGAGCCCGGCAAGGGTGAAGGCAAGATCACGCGGCATAGGCTGGTTCCCGGAAGAGAGAGGGCGTCATAATAGGCAGGCCATTTCCAGCCGCCAAGCCTGTAAGCAGAATAGGTCGCATTGTATGCAGAAGATGCGAGGCGGGGGCGGGCGCGGGCCTTCTGGCGCCGGGCGCTGAGCCCCGCCCGCCCCTGCGGTCTCGTTCGCGCCGGAGGGCGACGCGACTGCCCGCGAAAAGGCTCATTCTTCATCGCGGCCCGCCGCCGGCTTAGGCGAAGGTCGCCTACGTTCAGTCCGCATGACGAATCGGGCATGCGCGTCGCCGGGCTCATGCGCCCGACATTCCATGGCGGATGCTGCGCCCGCCGGGGCGGAAGGTGTTTAAAGACCGACCTTTCGCCGCCTGTCGCCTGAGGTGAAGGCTGCAAAAGAGGCGTGCCTAATTGCGCATCAATCGCGGCGTCCGCGCGCCGCACGGCGCCGTCTTTCGCCCTTCCCCATCCCGGCACCGGCGGCAATGCGGCGCGCTGCCGTGGGGTCGCCGGCCCCTCTGGCTGCCGCAGCGTCAAGCACGACGCGGCCGCGCTAAGCAACGGGAAATGCAGCAAAAAATCGTCTTCGCCGCCTCCGGTGTCCTTCCCCTTCCGCTTGGCACGACCTTTGCGGAAGCAGAGGCAGGCGGAAGCCCGGGTCGGCGATGGAAGTTCGCCGTTCCGGGCCGTTCCGCGCGGCTCGTCCGAGGAGGAAGCATGAAGCTTGCGGTCAGCGCCAATGACAGTTTCGTCGAGTTCGCCGGCGTGCAGAAGAGCTATGACGGCGAAACGCTTGTCGTGAAGGACCTCAGCCTGCGCATTCGCCGCGGCGAATTTCTCACCATGCTGGGCCCGTCCGGCTCGGGCAAGACGACGACGCTGATGATGCTCGCCGGCTTCGAGACGCCGACCTCCGGCGACATTATGCTCGACGGCGCCCGTATCGACGCGCTGCCGCCGGAAAAGCGCAATATCGGCATGGTGTTCCAGAACTACGCGCTGTTTCCGCATATGAGCGTGGCGCAGAATGTCGGCTATCCCCTCAAGGTGCGGGGCCGGCCGAAGGCGGAGATCGCCGACCGCGTCGCCAAGGCGCTCGACATGGTGCATCTCGGCAGCTTCGCCGCGCGCATGCCGGGCCAGCTGTCCGGCGGTCAGCAGCAGCGCGTCGCGCTGGCGCGGGCGCTGGTGTTCGAGCCCAAGCTGGTGCTGATGGACGAGCCGCTCGGCGCGCTCGACAAGCAGCTGCGCGAACACATGCAGATGGAAATCCGCCATCTGCACGAGCGGCTCGGCATCACCGTGGTCTATGTCACCCACGACCAGAGCGAGGCGCTGACCATGTCGGACCGCGTCGCCGTGTTCAATGCCGGCATCATCCAGCAGGTGGCGCCGCCCTCCGAACTCTATGAATACCCCGCCAATTCCTTCGTCGCCCAGTTCATCGGCGAGAACAACCGGCTGCCCGGCCGCATCGAGGCCGCCAATGGCGCGCTGTGCTCGGTGGTGCTCGCCAATGGCGATGTCGTCACCGCCACCCTGACCGAAGCGGCCGGGGTGGGCGAGAACTGCCTGCTCTCCATCCGGCCCGAGCGGGTGAAGATCGCCCCGCCCGGTGGTTCGCTCGACAATCATTTCGAGGCCGTGATCGCCGAGACGATCTATCTCGGCGACCATGTGCGCGTGCGCTGCGTGCTCGATAGCGGCGCCGAAATGGTCGTCAAGGTCGGCAATGTCGAGGACCGCCCGGTCCTCACCGTCGGCTCCCGCATCCCGCTGGCATGGCGCGCGCAGGATTGCCGCGCCCTCGACGCGGCCTGAGACCTCCGCCCCCAGACCTTCGCCCCCCTAGACCCAAAGGGAATGACCATGCAGTTGAAGTCGCTGACGATGACCCTCTCCGCGCTCGCCCTCGCGGCGACCTGCGGCACCGCCTTCGCGGCGGACGGCCTCACCATCACCTCCTGGGGCGGCGCCTATCAGACCAGCCAGGACGAGGCCTATTACAAGCCCTACACCGCCAAGACCGGCACCAAGATCACCCAGGAAGAGTATAATGGCGAGGCGGCGCGCATCCGCGCCATGGTCGAATCCGGCAACACCACCTGGGATGCCGTCGATGTTGACGCCGCCACCGCGCAGCAGGGCTGCGACGAGGGGTTCCTGACGCCGATCGACTATTCCAAATTCGGCGGCGAGGGTGCCTTCGTGAAGGGCTCCACCTTCGAATGCGGCATCCCGACCATCATCTATTCCACCATCTACGCTTATGACGCCGACAAGATTAAGGACGGCCCGAAGACCATTGCCGGCCTGTTCGACACCAAGACCTGGCCGGGCAAGCGCGCGCTGCAGAAGACTCCCTTCGGCAATCTCGAATTCGCGCTGATGGCGGACGGCGTGCCGGCCGACAAGGTTTATGAGACGCTGAAGACCAAGGAAGGCGTCGACCGCGCCTTCAAGAAGCTCGACACCATCAAGAAGGACATCGTCTGGTGGGAAGCCGGCGCCCAGCCGCCGCAGCTGCTTGCCTCCGGCGAAGTGGTGATGGCGACCGCCTGGAACGGCCGCATCTTCAACGCCAACAAGGTCGACAAGAAGAACTTCAAGATCGTCTGGGACGGCCAGCTGATGGACTATGACCTCTGGGCGATCCCCAAGGGAGTGAAGGACCTCGACGCGGTCTACAAGTTCATCCAGTTCGCCTCCAGCCCGGAGGCGCAGGCCGCGCAGACCAAGTACATCTCCTATGGCCCGGCGCTGCTCGCCGCCACGCCGCTGGTCGCGCCCGACATCCTCAAGGACCTGCCGACCGCGCCGGAGAACGCCAAGACCGCGCTCGCCAACGATCCCGTCTTCTGGGGTGACAACAAGGAAGAACTGCTGAAGCGCTTCAACACCTGGATCGCCCAGTGACCCCGGGCGCGCCGGCGGCTAGCCGCCGCGCGTCCTGACCACGCGCCCGCTCCCTTTGGGGGCGGGCGGAAGGCGGGCCGGGGCTCTCGGTGCCCCGGCCGCTCACCGACCGCGCCGCCCTCCGGGGCAAGGCCGCGGCAGCAACCGAGGGGGATTTCTCGACATGGCCGTGGCCGCCCTTCCGGGCGAGGCCGGACCCGCTGGGGACCGCACCTCGCTCAAGACCAAGCTCCGGCGCGCCGAGCGGGTGAACCGCCTGCGCTCCTTCTCTCTTGTCGCCCCGCTGCTGCTGTTCGTGCTGGCGGTGTTCGCGCTGCCGATCGGGCTGATGCTGGTGCGCGCGGTGGAGAACACCGAGGTGCGCGAGACCATGCCCCGCACCATCGCCGCGCTCGACGCGTGGGACGGGCGGGAGACGCCGGGCGAAGAGGTGTTTGCCGCCTTCGCCGCCGATCTCGTGCAGACGCAGAAGGACCGCACGACCGCGCTGGTGGGCAAGCGCATCAATTACGAGGTGCCGGGCGCCCGCTCGCGCTTTCTCAAGGCCGGCCGTCTCGTCGATGCCGGCGGTGGCGGGCCGTGGAAGGAGAAGTTCCTCGCCAGCGACGCCGAATGGGGCTCGGTCGAGTTCTGGGCGATCATGAAGCGGGCGGGGCAGACATTCACCCCCTATTATCTCCTCACCTCGGTCGACCTCCGGCAGGACGCCACCGGGGCGGTGACGACGAATTTCGCCGACCAGTCCATCTTCATCGACATCTTCATCCGCACCCTCTCCATCAGCCTGGTGGTGACGCTGGCGACGCTCGTGCTCGGCTATCCCGTCGCGCATCTGCTGGCGATCCTGCCGCCTCGCCACGCCAATGTGCTGATGATCCTGGTGCTGCTTCCCTTCACCACCTCCATTCTGGTGCGCACCACGGCGTGGATCGTGCTCCTGCAGAGCAATGGCGTGCTCAACGACATCCTGCTGGCGCTGCACCTGACGACGGAGCGGGTGCAGCTGATCTTCAACCGTTTCGGCACGGTGCTGGCGATGACCCATATCCAGCTGCCCTTCACCATCCTGCCGATCTATTCGGTGATGAAGTCGATCCCGCCCTCGCATCTGCGGGCGGCGCGGTCTCTGGGCGCCGGGCCGCTCACCGCCTTCGTCTCGGTCTATGTGCCGCAGACCCTGCCGGGCGTGGGCGCCGGCTGCCTGCTCACCTTCATCCTGTCGCTCGGCTACTACATCACCCCGGCGCTGGTCGGCGGGCCGCAGGACCAGATGGTCAGCTATTTCGTCGCGCTCTACACCAACCGCGAGATGAACTGGGGCCAGGCCTCGGCGCTCGGCGGCATCCTGCTGATGATCACGCTGGTGCTCTATGCGGTGTTCAACCGCGTGGTCGGCATCGACAAGGTAAAGCTGGGTTGATCGACATGCTGGCACCGTCCTACGCCACCCCGCGCGAGAAACTGGCCTATTTCCTCTTCGCCGTGTTCTGCACGCTGGTGTTCCTGTTCCTCGTCGGCCCGATCCTGGTGATCATGCCGCTCTCCTTCTCCAGCGAGCCCTGGTTCACCTATCCGCTACCGGGGCTCAGCCTGCGCTGGTACATCGATTTCTTCACCGATGAGCGCTGGCGCATCGCGCTGCAGAACAGCGGCATCGTCGCGGTCTTCTCCACCCTCATCGCCACCGGGCTTGGCACGCTCGCCGCGCTTGGCCTGTCGCGCGGAAATGTGCCCTTCGCCGGGCTCATCCTCTCGATCCTGATCTCGCCGATGATCGTGCCGGTGGTCATCGTCGCGGTGGCGATGTTCTTCGGCTTCGCGGCGGTGGGGCTGAACAACACCTATCTCGGGCTGGTTCTCGCCCACGCCATCCTCGGCACGCCTTTCGTGGTCATCACCGTGACGGCGACGCTCACCGGCTTCGACCGCTCGCTCACCCGCGCCGCCGCCTCGCTCGGCGCCTCGCCCTGGACCACTTTCCGCACGGTGACGCTGCCCCTGATCGCGCCGGGGGTCACCTCGGGAGCGCTGTTCGCCTTCGTCACCTCCTGGGACGAGGTGGTGGTGGCGCTGTTCCTCGCCAGCCCGGACCAGCGCACCCTGCCGCGCCAGATGTTCTCGGGCATACGCGAGCAGATCTCCCCCACCATCACCGCCGCCGCGACACTGCTGGTGGTGTTTGCGGCCCTGCTGATGCTGACCCTGGAACTGCTGCGCCGCCGCTCCGAGCGGCTGCGCGGCACGGGCGGCTGAGAAGAGGCAACCGATGGGAAGGGCGGCGGGGCCGCCTTTCCTCAGCTCCCGAAGCTCTCGCGCAGACGGTCCCATTTCAGCCGCGCCTTCACCGCCAGCGGCCAGGCGGCATGGCCGAGGATCGGCCGGATGCGGGTGACGGGCAGGTCGAGCGCCTCGGCCCCGCCCCCGGCGGCGTGGCGGGCCAGCATGCGCCCGGTGGCGGTGGCCATGGCGACACCGCGGCCATTATAGCCAAGCCCGATGGTGAGCCCCGGCTCCGGCTCGTGCAGATGCGGCAGGTGATCCCAGGTCACCGCCACCTGTCCGTTCCAGCGATGCGTCCATTCCACTGACCTGAGCACCGGGAACATCCGGGTGGCCTGGTCGACGAGCGCGCGAAAATCCTCCGGCGCGGTGGCTGGCCGCAGCACGCTGCGCCCGCCCATGACGAAGCGCCCGGCATCGTCCAGCCGGTAATAGGCATAAGAAGCCGACATCTCGTACAGCACCACGCCGTTCGGCATGATCGGCGCGGCGAGCGCCGGGGGCAGCGGCTCGGTGGCGGTGATGGAGGAATAGACCGGGATCACGCTGCGCCGCAGGCCGGGCCAGAGGTCGTCGCTATAGCCATTGGTGGCGAGTATCACCCGCTCGGCCGTGACCCGGCCGCCCGGCGTGTCGATCAGCCAGCCGCTGCCCGCCTTCGCCAGCCGCAGCGCCGGCGTGTCGGTGAACAGGCGCGCCCCCGCTTTCAGGGCGGCCCGGGCGAGGCCGCGGCAATAGGCGAGCGGGTTCACCTGTCCGCCGCGCCGGTCATGCGCGCCGAGAGGATAGAAGCCCGTGCCGGTGAGGCGGGCCATCTCCGTGCCCTCGGCGATCACCACATCGGCGCCGCGCGCCGCCCATTGCCGCTGGAATTCGCGCACGCCCTTGGCGGCACGCTCCGACAGCGCCGCGCGCAGCGTGCCGCCGCGCTTGGGCGCACAGTCGATGCGGTGGCGGGCGATGAGGTCGAAGACGAGGCCGGGAGCCTCATCGCCGAGCCGCACCATCCGCCCGCCGAGCTCGGCGCCGAAGCCGCGCTCCAACTCCTCCGGCTCCCATTTCAGCCCGGGATTGACCTGCCCGCCATTGCGGCCGGAGGCGCCCCAGCCGATCTGGCTCGCTTCCAGCACCAGCGTGTCGACGCCGGCCTCGGCGAGGTGCAGCGCGGCGGAGAGGCCGGTATAGCCGCCGCCGATGATCGCTACCCGGGCGGCCGTGTCGCCCGCCAGTGCGGCGGTTTCCGGCGCGGGCGGGGCCGTCTCCCGGTAGAGCGAGCGCGGCAGGGGGCGGCGGGCGAGGGTCTGGACCATGGGCGTGTTCCGCTGGGGGTGACGGATCGGCGGGTGGGCGGCTCGACGGGTGGCGGGTCAGAGCCCCGCCATCGGGCGCGGCCGCGAGCCGTCGAAGAAGCGCGACAGGCGATAGGGCGCGGGATCGGCGATGGGCGTGGCGCCGGTGACGAGATCGGCGACGAGGTGGCCGGCGCCCGGGCCGATGCCGAAGCCATGGCCGGAAAAGCCGGTGGCGACGATGAGGCCGGACACCGTGTCGGCCGGGGAAATCACCGGCACCGCGTCCGGCGTCGCATCGATGAAGCCGGCCCAGCTCTGCACGATCCGCGCCTGCGCGAAGGCCGGAAAGCGCCGCTTCAGCGCGGCGAAAGCCTGGTCGAGATAGCCCTGGTCGGGCGTGGGATCGAGCACCCGCGCCGCCTCATAGACCGAGGGCTCGTCGAAGGGACGCCGCGCGCTCTCGCGCCATTCGGTGACGAAGCGCGGCCCGAGCCGCAGCCGCAGCGAGGCGAATTCCATCTGCAGCGCGGGCAGGAAGGGCAGGGCGAAGCGGAAGCTGTCCGGCACGATCGGCACCACGTTCACATGGCCATTGGCGATGGTGTAACCCCCATCTTCCCGGCGCCGGAAGGCGAAATCATGGTCCCACAGCGCCGGGGTCGGGCCGCCTTCCACCGGCGAGGTGCGCAGCACGCTGGCCCGCACCTTCAATTGCGGCAGGTCGATGCCGACATCGCGCAGCACGCGTCGCGTCCAGGCGCCGCCGGCCACCACGACGTTGGGTGTGACGATGCGCCCGCGCTCGGTCACGGCGGCGATGACCTTTCCGCCGCCGGTCTCCACGCCACGCACGGCGCAATCGGTGAGGATCACCGCCCCGCGCTTTCGCGCCGCCTCGGCAATGGCGGGGGCGGCCTTCTGCGGCTCGGCCCGCCCGTCGGACGCGCACCAGAGCGCGGCCGGCGGCGGCTTCGTATCGCCGGGTATATGCTCCGCCAGCCGGGACCCGCTGAGCATCTCGGCATGAATGCCGGCGCCGGCGGCCTCCTTCACCCAGTCGGCGAAGGAGGCTTCCTTCTTCGCGTCATTGGCGGCGAACAGGATGCCCGCCGTGGTGAAGCCGGTGGCCGCGCCGATATGCGCGTCCATGCCGCGCCAGAGCCGCAGCGCCTCGCGGATCAGCTCGAATTCGCGCGGGTCGCGCTTGGCCTGGCGGCACCAGCCCCAATTGCGGCTCGATTGCTCGCCGGCGATGTGGCCCTTCTCGCACAGGACCACTTTGAGGCCGCGCTCGGCGAGATAGAGCGCGCTGGTGGTGCCGATGATGCCGCCGCCGACGATCACCACGTCGGCATGGGTCGGGCAGATGGGGTCGGAAGCGACGGGTACGACCTGGGGTCCCATGATGGCCTGTTCACGCTGGTACGGACGTCCGGCCTTCATGCGCCGGGCGGGACGCCAACGCTAGCAAAACCAGTGCCAGGGTGATGCCGGGCGCCGGCAGCGTTAGGACCTACACTGCGCGGCTTCCGCTGAGGAAAGGTAAAATAATCTTCGCAAGATAAAGATCATGATACCGTATCCGAGTCATTCTGTGCGAATGCCAATCTAAAATGTACGGTGTAATCGTAGTGATTGACGTAACATGGTACGGTATCGCTCCGATTTTCATTTCAATCTGGGCGAGTGTTGCTCATTTGCACTACGCGAATCCCGTCAATTCGTTACATTTCCCGCAATGCAATCACACTGGGGGAAGCGAAATGAAGAATGTACTGCTGGGAGCCGTCCTGATGAGTGCCGCCATGCCGGTGGCGGCGATGGCGGCGGATCTGCCCTATCCGACCAAGGCCGAAGTCATCGTAGCCGAGCCGATGTTCTCGTGGACCGGCTTCTATCTCGGCGCCAATGTCGGCTTCGGCGGCAATGATTTCGACTACCCGTTCTCGGTCACGGCTGACGGGCTGCCCGTCGCCAGCGGTTCGGCGACGGTGGATTCGAGCGGCTTCTTCGGCGGCGCGCAGATCGGCTACAACTATCAGTTCATGAACAATGTGGTGCTCGGCGTCGAGGCCGATTTCCAGTGGTCAGGCATTGAAGGCAAGGCGGATGCCGGCCTGTCCGTTCCGCTGATCCCGACCAGCGCGTCGGTCTCGGCCGGCTCGGAAGTCGAGTGGTTCGGCACCATTCGCGCCCGTCTCGGCTATGCCTTCGACCATCTGCTGGTCTACGGCACCGGCGGCGCGGCCTATGGCAAGGTGAAGCACAGCATCGGCATCACCGCTCCGGGCCTCCTGTTCAGCGAGTCCGCTGACGACACCAATTGGGGCTGGACCGCCGGTGGTGGCTTCGAATACGCCATCAACAACAACTGGACGCTGAAGACCGAATATCTCTATGTCGATCTCGGCGAGAACACGGCGATTGCCGGTTTCCTGGCCCCGGGCGTCTATGGCGCGCTGGATGCCAAGACGACCTTCCACACCGTCAAGGCCGGCCTGAACTACAAGTTCTGAGCGCCCTTCTCCTCGGGCGTGCAATGAAAGGGCCGCGCAAGCGGCCCTTTTTCTTGGGCTTCATCCAGGGGAAACGAGCTAGAGCACGCGCCGATCAGCTTGCATCGCAAGCTGATCGGGTAACGCGTTCTCTATCAATACTTTAGAGACTGATTCACCGATCAGGTTGATTCAACCTGATCGGATCAGGCTCTAGCGGCGCGATTCCTGCGCGCGGAAACTCGGCAGGGCGCGCAGGGCGAAAGAGGTGAGATGCTCGGGATCGCGCAGCCCGGATTTCGCCCCTTCGAGGACGGCGAAGGCGAGCAGGCTGCGAATGCCCTCGCCGAGGGCGAGGCGCTGTGAAGCCTCCTGGCAGGCGCGGGTGAAGGCGGTGTCGAGCAGCGCCACATCCTCGGGCTCATAGGCGGCCCCGGCCAGCGCCTCGTCGATGGCGAACGGACTGTTGGTCGCGGACATCTCGAACGACATGCGCCGTCTCCTTGCCGGGGGAGTTCAGAGAAAGCGCGACGAGACAGGCCCGAACTCTCCCAGTCGCCGGCGTGCTGGTGATCACCGACGATGTCCCACTGTAACACGGCTCCGGCCCCGCCGGCGGGCGAGGGATACCATCGCGTCGCCTTCGGCCGCGGGCGCGCCCGGCAGGGTTGCACGCATGCGCGGCCATCGTCCCTCGCCGCTAACACCTTTCGATCATGCGGGAACCTTCGCCCGCTCCGGCCGTAAGAGAGGAGGCATTGCGCCTGCCATCAGGTGATGCCGCCAATGTACGCGCGAATGTGATCCACATCGCTACCTCGCACGTAGTGTTTCACTTGAGGTGCGTAAGTCTATGTCAAACGAGGCGTGAAATGGTCCGTACGATCCAGGCGAAGGGGTGGCTGCGCGCCAGCGACTTCGGCTCGGCGACGGCCAGCTTCGAGATCCGCTTCGAAAGCGACGGCGCCGTCGGCGAAGTGCGGTCGGAACTCGCCGTCCTCACCGAGGCCAAGGCGGCGGGCCGCGCCAATCTGGTGACGGAAGCCGGCCGCTGGATCGCCATCCGCCCGCTGGAGATGTCCGGCAACCGCCTGACCTTCCGCGTGCTGGAGGACGAGGCGACGCTCAACCGCTGTTTCGCCTGACGCGGGCGGCCTCATCCCGGCGGGTGCAGATGTTCCGGCTCCGGCCCAATCTCGCGCACCGGCGCGGGTTCGACATCGCCGGTGATCAGCCGGGCGGCGCGCTGATAGGTGAGGTAGTTCCACAGCCAGGACATGGCGACGGTGATGCGGTTGCGCGCGCCGACCAGAAAATAGACGTGGACGAGGCCCCAGAACATCCAGCCGAGAAAGCCGGTCAATTCAATCCGCCCGAGCTTCACCACCGCCGCATTGCGGCCGATGGTGGCGAGGTCGCCGGCATGGCGGTAGCGAAAGCCCGGCGCGGGGTAGCCGGAAAGCCGCGCCGCGACCACGGCGGCGACATGGTCGCCCATCTGCTTCGCGGCCGGGGCGATGCCCGGCACCGGCCGCCCCTCGCGATCCGTGACCGCCGCCGTGTCGCCGATGACGAAGATATCGGGCGCGCCCGGCACGCTGAGATCGGGCGCGACGCGGCAGCGTCCGGCGCGGTCGGGGGTGACGCCGACCCATTCCGCCGCCGGCGAGGCCCGCACCCCGGCCGCCCAGATCTTGGTCGCGGCGGCAATGGTGTCGCCGCCCTCCAGCGTCACATGGTCGGCGCCCATATCGACCACCGGGCGCCCGGTCATCACCTCGACCCCCATCGCTTCCAGCCGCTCGCGCGCATGGGCGGAAAGCCGCTCGGGCAGAGCGGGGAGCAGGCGCGGGCCGGCCTCGATCAGCAGGATGCGGGCGGTGCGTGGGTCGACGCGCTTGAAGTCGGGCGCCAGCGCGTGGCGGGAAATCTCGGCGATGGAGCCAGCCAGTTCCACGCCCGTCGGCCCGCCGCCGATGATGGCGAAGGTGAGCAGGCGCCGGCGGGTTTCCGGCGCGGAGGCGACCTCCGCCCGCTCGAACGCGAGGAGGATGCGCCGGCGTAGCTGGGTGGCGTCCTCGATGTCCTTCAGCCCCGGCGCGAAGCGCGCCCATTCCGGCTGACCGAAATAGGAGTGCGTCGCCCCGGTGGCCAGCACGAGGAAATCGAAGCGGATCGGGCCTTCACTCGTCAGGAGTTCGCGGCGCGCGCGGTCCACGCCCTCCGCCCGCGCCATCACCATGGTGATGTTGGCTTGGCGCGAGAGGATATGGCGGATCGGCCAGGCGATATCCGCCGGGGAGAGGGTGGCGGTCGCCACCTGGTAGAGCAGGGGCTGGAAGCAGTGGTAATTGTGCCGGTCGATCAGCGTCACATTCACCGGCGCCTTGGCCAGCCCGCGCGCCGCCTCCAGCCCGCCGAACCCGGCGCCGACGATGACGACATGCGGGCGCGCCGCCGCGCTTTTCTCAGCCTCGCTCACTCGTCTTCCCCCGGTTGACCGCTCGGGTCCGCACCTTAGCGCGGCAAAGTGTAGGCGATGACATAATCGCCCGCCTTTGTCCCGATGGAGCCATGCCCGCCCGCCACCTGCACGATGAACTGGCGTCCGCCCGCCTCATAGCTCATCGGCGTCGCCTGCCCGCCGGCCGGCAGGCGCTGCTGCCAGAGCTGGGCGCCGGTGGTGACATCATAGGCGCGGATATAGTCGTCGATGCTGGCGGCGAGAAAGGCGACGCCGGAGCCGGTGAGCAGCGGCCCGCCAATGCCCGGCACCCCCATCGGGATCGGCGGCAGCGGGAACGGTCCGGCATCGCGGATGGTGCCGTTCTTGTGCATCCATATCTTCGCGCCGGTTCGGAGGTCGACGCCCGCGACATAGCCCCAGGGCGGCGCCTGGCAGGGCAGGCCGAGCGGCGAGACGAAGGGGCCCATACGCACGCCGTATTTGCCACCCGCATTGACGTTCAGCCCGGCCTCGCCGGCATTCACCTGTTCGTCGGCATCGATTTCGTCAGAGGGCACCAGCTGAGAGGTGAAGGCGAGATAGGTCGGCATGCCGAACATCACCTGCCGCACCGGATCGACCGCCACCGAGCCCCAGTTGAACGTGCCGAAATTGCCGGGATAGACCAGCGTGCCTTGCAGCGAGGGCGGCGTGTAGCGGCCCTCATAGCGCAGCTGGCGGAACTTGATGCGACAGGCGAGCTGGTCGAGCAGGCTCGCGCCCCACATGTCGGTCTCGCGCAGCGGTTCGGGGGCGAAGCTCAGCGCCGAGACCGGCTGGGTCGGCGCGGTCCAGTCGCCCTCGACGGCGCCGCCGGGCGCGGGCACCTCGCTCACGGGCAAGATCGGCGTGCCGCTGCGACGGTCGAGCACATAGATGTCGCCCTGCTTGGTCGGCTGAACCAGCGCCGGCGTGGTGCCCTCGGCCGTGGCGAGGTCGATCAGCACCGGCTGCGCCGGCACGTCCATGTCCCAGAGGTCGTGATGCACGGTCTGGAACACCCAGCGCACGGCGCCGCTGGCGATGTCGAGCGCGACGACCGAGGAAGAGAAGCGCTCCACCGCCGGGCTGCGATGCGCACCGAACTGGTCCGGCGTCGCATTGCCGAGCGGGATATAGACGAGGCCGAGCGCGGGATCGGCGCTGAACACCGACCAGCTATTGGGCGAGTTGGCCGTGTAGGTCTCGTCCGGCCCCAGCAGGGTGGTGCGTTCGGGATTGCCGGAATCCCACGCCCAGACCAGCGTGCCGCTCCGCGCGTCATAGGCGCGGATGACGCCGGAAGGCGATTCCATGTCGTAATTATCGTTGACCGAACCGCCGATGATGACGAGGTCGTTCACCACGGTGGGCGGCGAGGTGGAATAGTAGAACCCGCTCTTCTGGTTGGGCATGTTCGCCCACAGATTCACGGTGCCGTTCTCCCCGAAGCCGGGGCAGGTCGCGCCGGTGAGCGCGTCGAGCGCGATCAGCCGCGCGTCCGAGGTGGGCAGGAACACCCGCGCCGTGCAGGCCGGGGCGGCGGCGAGGTCGGCCTCGGTCACCGCGCTGTCGCGGTAATAGGAAAGCCCGCGGCAGGTCTGGTGCTGCCGGTTGGGGTCGAGCCCGTCCTTGGCATCGAAGCGCCAGCGTTCCGCGCCGGTCTCGGCGTCGAGGGCGATGGCGATATGGTGCGGGGTGCAGAGATAGAGCAGATTGCCGATCTTCAGCGGCGTCACCTGATAGGTGGTCTCGTCGACATCGTCCGGGCCGCGCACATCGCCGGTGCGGTAGGTCCAGGCGACTTCCAGCGCCTCGACATTGGCCGGTGTCACCTCAGCGAGTGGCGTGTAGCGCTGGCCGGCGAGGGTGCGGCCGTAATGATGCCATTCGCCAGCGGGCACGTTCCCGTCTGGCGCCGTCGCGCCGCCGGTCTGTGCCCGCAACTGGCCCTCAATGACATGCGGGTCGCGCAGCAGCGCCGCGCCAGCGACACCGACGCAGCCCACCACGACTAGCGCCAGCACCGCGCGGCCGGCGTTCCATCCGCGCGATCCCACCGCCCAGGGCGTGAGCAGCCACAGGCCGAGCAGCACCAGCAGCCCGCCGCGCGTGGCCAGCGGCCACCAATCGAGCCCCACCTCCCATAACGCCCAGCCGAGCGTGCCTGCGAGCAGAAGCGCATAGACCAGCCGCGCGCTTGTCCGCTGCCGCCAGACCAGCACGGCGCAGAGGATCAGCCCGAGCCCGAGTGCCAGGTAGAACGGGCTGCCGCCCAGGGTTACGAGCCAGCCTCCGCCCCCAGCCAGAAACAGGCCGATCAGCCCCAGAAGCAGGGCGGTGACGAGGGAGGAGGGGGAAACGCGCATCGGCCAGCCTTCCGGTCCGGGAGAAGGGTGCGAGGCGCCCGACCCTGGACGGCGAGACCGGCCCGAGCCGTCGCTCATCGCGACGGGGCCGCGTCGCCGGAGCGGCGCGGATGCCGGGCTAACGGGCGAGCGGGCGATGCGTTCCCGCCTGGGTGAAGCCGAAGGGCGCCGTCCGCTGGCTAAAGCGCGGCGCTCCGGGTGAGGGCCGGCTGCGGCTGGCTCAGGCTGCTGCGTGGATTCTCGTCATCCAGCACGAAGAAGGAGTTGATGAACCAGATCACGGCTATGGCGGCGATCAGGCCGAGCGCGAAGCTCAGGGCGGTGCGCTGGGGCCATGGATTCCCCTCTCGGATAAACGGATTCATTTGCCGGCAATCAATGCCCTTGGCCGGCGGGGAGGTCACGAGGCGCCGGGCGAGCCGGCGCCTCCTGTCCGTCGCGTCACGCGGCCTTGAGGGCCTTCTGGTTGGCCACCTTGTCGGCCAGCGCGGTGAGGGCGTCGTCGGTCATTGACTCTTCCTTCAGCGTGGCGTCGAGCAGCGTCACCGCGTCCTTCATGCCGAGCACCTGCGCCCAGCGCTTCAGCGTGCCGTAGCGGCTGATCTCATAGTGCTCCACCGCCTGCGCGGCGGCGGCGAGGCCGGCGTCGAGCGCGGGCTGGCCCTTGAACTCGTCGAGGATTTCCTCGCCTTCCTCAAGAATGCCCTCGATGGCGGCGCAGGTCTTGCCCTGCGGGCGCTTGCCGATCAGCTCGAACACCTGCTGCAGGCGCTCGATCTGGCCCTCGGTCTCGTCGCGGTGCTTCTCGAACGCCGCCTTGAGCTCCGGCGACTGCGCGCCGCGCGCCATTTTCGGCAGCGCCTTCAGAATCTTGCGCTCGGCGTAGTAGATGTCCTTCAGGGTCTCGTGAAACAGGGTTTCGAGGTTCTTCTCGGCCATGTCGGTCTCCGTCGCGTGATGTCCCCAAGCCTCGCGCCGACAACTTTGGCTGGCGTGCTTCGTTCCCACAGCGCGGGCGGGCTTTTCACGTGCCGGGCGGAATGATCCGCGCGGCGCGGCGCGCCGTACCCGCTGGCACATCCGTTCCCGCTCCAGAGGCGCGCCTATGCAGATTATCGTCGCTTATCTCTCGACAGGGCTGGTCTTCCTCGCCCTCGACGCGCTCTGGCTCGGCTTCATGGCGAGCCGCGTCTACCGGCCGCTGATCGGCGATCTCATGGCCGAGCAGCCGAACTGGCCGCCGGCGGTGCTTTTCTATCTGCTCTATATCGCCGGAGTGGTGTTCTTCGCGGTGCAGCCGGCCCTGGCCACCGGCCGCTGGACCACGGCGCTGATGCTCGGCGCCTTTCTCGGCCTGCTCGCCTACGGCACCTATGACCTCACCAACCACGCCACCCTGCGCAACTGGCCGGTGGCGATGACGGCGATCGATCTCGCCTGGGGCACCTTCGCCACCGCCGTGGCGGCCACCGCCGGCATGCTGATCACCCGCGCCTTCACCGCGTAGGCTCGCGCCGCGCCGGGCCCGGCCAGAAGGCGTTGACCCGGCGCTGATAGGCGCGGAACGCTTCGCCGCGCGAGCGCAGCATATGCGCCTCATTCGGCGGTATGCCGGAGGCGTAGACCAGCAGCACATACATCAAAGCGGGCGCGAGCAGCGCGGCGGCGCCCGGCAGATAGGCGAGCGACAGGGCGATGGCGGGATAGGCCGTCCAGCCCAGCCATTCGAAGAAATAATTCGGATGGCGCGTCACCCCCCACAGCCCGGCATCGCACACACGCCCGCGATTGGCGGGATCAGCGCGGAAGCGCGCCAGCTGGCGGTCGGCAAGGCCGGCGCCGACAAGCGCGCCGAGAAACAGCGCGACGCCGAGCCCGTCGCCGAGCCGCCAGAACGGCGCCGGATTGTGCGCCGCCGCCCCCACCGCGACCGCGAGCACCAGCCCGGCGAGCGCCTGAACCTGCAGGAACTGAAACAGCCGCCGCGAGGCCGCCGCGCCCCATTGCCGGCGCAGATCGGCATAGCGCGGGTCGTCATGGCCGCGCATCGTCCGCTGCAGAATATGAGTGCCGAGCCGGGCCGACCACAGCCCCACCATACCCGCGACGAGCAGCTGGCGCGGCAGCCAGGGATCGCCGCCGAGCGGCAGCAGCGCGGCACCGACGCCGGCGACGCCGGTCGCATAGGACCAGATCGTGTCCACCCAGCCATGATTGCCGCTGCGTTCCGCCGCCCACCAGGCCCCCGCCATGGCGAGGCTGAGAAACAGGGCGACGGCGGCGAGAGAGAGCATCAGGGTCACCGTGGCGCTCCTTGCGCCGGCAGGCGCTCGATAAAGCCGCTGACGTCGCCGAGCACCGGGGCGAGGAGGCGCAGCGGCGGCGCGAAAGCGCCGACGATCAGCCGGTGATCGAGAGTCTTGTAGCTTTTCAGCTCCACCGTGCCGCCCTTGGCGCGCAGCCTTTCGGCAAGCCGCGTGCTGTTGCCGGGATCGACCGTGGTGTCGCGGGCCCCGGTGGCGAGAAAGGCGGGCGGCGCCGCGCCGGTGACAAAGTTGATCGGCTGGCTGCGCCAGCGCTCCGCCTCCGGGCCGAAGATCGCCTTCAGCCTTTCGCTGCGCAGGGGCAGGAAATCATAGGGGCCGGCGAGGCCGACCAGCCCGACCACGTCGCGCGCCGGGTCGAGCCCGACCGCCCCCAGCCATTGCGGATCGAAGGCCAGCAACGCCGCGATCTGCGCGCCGGCGGAATGGCCCATCAGAATGAGGCGCCCCGGATCGCCGCCGTAGTCGGCGGCATGGGCACGAGCCCAGCGCACGGCGCGCGCGCCGTCCTCGACAAAGGCGGGAAAGCGCACCTGCGGATAGACCCGGTAGTCGGGAATGACGACGACCATGCCCCGGCTCGCCAGCGCGGCGCCGACGAAGCGGTACATGGCGCGCTCGCCCGAATCCCAGCTGCCGCCATAGAAAAACACCACCACCGGCAGGTCGCGTTTCCGGCCGGTCCTCGGAGTATAGACATCGAGCCCGTGCCGCGGGCCTGCGGCATAGGCATGGTCGGCGCTCACCTTCGCCGCGTCTAGCCGCGACAGCGCGTTGAGCAGGGCGATGGGACTTTCGGCGGCGCGGGCGGGGGCCATCATCAGCAAGGCGAGGGCGAGCAGAAGCGCCGCGCGCATGCCTAGATCCGGACGAAGGGCTGCACCAGCCGGCCGAAAAAGCCGTTCAGCCGCATGCTGCCTTCCAGTGCCGCCAGGCAGTAGCATTCGCCCTCGCGGTCGACAATCGGCTGGTGCTCGATCTCCTGGTCCATCTCGCTGAGATCGCCGGGCCCATAGCGGCCATAGCCATCGGAGAAGGAGCCGGAAATCACCTGGGTGAACTCGGTGCCGACATGGCCGTGTTCCGGCAGCTTACGCCCCGGCCCGACGCGCAGCAGCGTCAGCCGCGCCTCCGGGTCTTCCGGCAGCCGCACCGTACTGGCGCGCACGCCAAGGCCGATCCAGCGCCAGGGGCCGATCTCACAGTCCTGCAGCGGCGCCGGCAGGGGAATGCCGCCCGGCAGCGTCACCGGGGCGCGGGGCTTGGCGCGTGCTTCCAGATGCGTCGGCGCCGGGGTCGCGGGGGCGCGGGCAGCCTCCTCGCGGTCGATGGCGCGCAGGGCGGCGGCGAAGGCATCGGGTGCCATGGGCGCGGGCGGGGTCGCTTCCAGCAGCGCGCCGCCCACCGCCTCGAAGGCGGCGAGGCGCTCCCGGCAGCACGGGCAGGTCGCGAGATGGACCGCGAGCACCCGCGCCGGCCCGGCCGGCAGCTGGCCGGCGGCGTAGCGCAGCAGCGATTCGTCGCTCGCGTGGTGGCGGATCGTCATGAGTGGCCTTCCAGAAGAACGCGCAGCCGCCCCAGAGCGAGGCGCACGCGGGATTTGACGGTGCCGAGCGGCAGTCCCAGTTCGCGGGCGATTTCCGAATGCGCCTTCTCGCTGAAGAAGGAGAGGCGCAGCACGGTCGCCTGCTCGTCGGAGAGCGTCTTCAGCGCCTCGCGCACCCGCGCCTCGCGCTCCGCCGTCAGCAGTAATGTTTCGCCCGAGGGCGCGGTTTCAACCTCGACTGGCTCTTCTTCGCCCGCCGAGGCGGTGCGCAGCCGCCGCAAATGGTCGATCCGCAAATTGCGGGCGATGGTGAAGATCCAGGTCGCCGCTCCGGCGCGGGCCGGATCGAAATAGGACGCCTTGCGCCAGACCGAGAGCATCACCTCCTGGGCGATCTCCTCCGCCGTGTTGGGCGGCAGCCCGGAGCGGCGCAGAAAGGCGTTCAGCCGCGGCGCGAAATAGCTGTAGAGCCGCGCATAGGCCTGCCGGTCGCGGTCGGTGGCGACCTGGCCGATCAGCCGCGCCAGCTCGTCGCCATCGGGCGCGCCGTCATCTTTCATCAGCCGCGTCACCGCCGTCCTCCGCCGAACGGGGGAGGCTGCGCCGGGCTCTTGTGAGCGGGAATGGTCGAGCGAGGCATTCATGCTTCCTTCTACGCGCCGGCGTGGCGGCTGGATCATTCCGCCCGCGAGTGATCCACCGCCGAACCGCCCCCGTACACTAGACAACCTTCGTACGCCGCTCCACAGCCTCAGGTTTTCGCGCCATGAACATTCGTCAGGACTTCGCGCCCGGCTCGGCGCTGTCCATCGCCGTCATCGGCGCCGGCATCTCCGGCCTGTCGGCGGCGTGGCTGCTGGGCAAGCGGCATGATGTGACACTGTTTGAGGCCGAGGCCCGGCTCGGCGGCCATTCCAACACGGTGGAGGCGGCGGGCCTGGCGGTGGATACCGGCTTCATCGTCTATAATGAGCGGACCTATCCCAATCTCACCGCCCTGTTCGCCCATCTCGGCGTGGCGACGCAGGCCACCGACATGTCCTTCGCCGTGTCGCTGGATGGCGGGCGGCTGGAATATTCCGGCGCCAATCTGCGCGGCCTGTTCGCCCAGCCGCGTAATCTCGCTTCGCCGCGCTTCGCCTCCATGCTCGCCGACCTGCTGCGCTTCTACCGCAACGCGCCGCGCGACCTCGCCACCATGGGCGAGGAAAGCCTCGACACCTATCTCGACGCCAACCGCTATGGCGCGGCGTTCCGCGACGATCATCTCTACCCCATGGCGGCGGCGATCTGGTCGACCCCGGCGGCCGAGGTCGGGCGCTATCCCGTCGCGGCCTTTGTCCGCTTCTGCGCCAATCACGGCCTGCTCCAGCTGGCCGACCGGCCGATCTGGCGCACGGTGACCGGCGGCAGCCGGCGCTATGTCGCCCGCCTGCGCGCGGATTTCGGCGGCGCGGTGGTGACGGGCGGCCCGGTGCGGGCGGTGACCCGCAGCGGCACGGGTGTGAGCGTCACCGATGCCTCCGGTCACGTGCGGCGCTTCGACCATGTGGTCATCGCCACCCATGCCGACCAGGCGCTGGCGCTGCTGGACGGGCCGACGGCGCGCGAGCGGGACGTGCTCGGCGCGTTCCATTACAGCCGCAACGAAGCCATTCTGCACGCGGATGCCAGCCTGATGCCGCGGCGCCGGGCGGCATGGGCGGCGTGGAACTACCTCGCCGACCGCCGCGCCGACCCCAAGCTCTGCGTCACCTACTGGATGAACTGCCTGCAGAACCTGCCCGCCGACCGCCCGCTCTTCGTCACGCTCAACCCGGTGGAGCCTCCGGCCGAGGCTTCGGTCCACTACCGCGCCTCCTATGAGCACCCGCTGTTCGACACCGGCGCCATGGCGGCGCAGAAGCGCCTGTGGTCGCTGCAGGGCGAGGGCGGTGTATGGTATTGTGGGGCTTATTTCGGCGCGGGCTTTCACGAGGACGGGTTGCAGGCGGGGCTGGCGGTGGCGGAAGCGCTGGGCGGGATACGGCGCCCCTGGACGGTGGCGGACGAATCCGGCCGGATCGCCCTTCCGCCCGGCTATGCGCCGCCCACCCTGGCGGAGCTGGTGTGATGGACGGGGCCTCGGCGCTCTATGCCGGCGAGGTGATGCATGTGCGGCTGAAGCCGCGCCGGCACCGGCTGGCCTATCGCCTGTTCTCGCTGCTGCTCGACCTCGACGAGATCGACGGGCTCGATCGCCGGCTGCGGCTGTTCTCGCGCGGGCGCTTCAACCTGTTCAGCCTCCACGACCGCGACTATGCCGACCCCGCCGCCGGCCCGCTGAAGGCGCAGGTGGAACGCCTGCTCGTCGCCGCCGGGTTGGAGCCCGATGGCGGGCCCATCCGCCTGCTGACCCTGCCGCGCCTTCTCGGCTACGCCTTCAACCCGCTGAGCGTGTATTTCTGCCACCGCCGCGACGGCGCGCTGCTGGCGCTGCTCTATGAGGTCAACAACACCTTCGGCCAGCGCCATTCCTATCTCATCCCGGTCGCCCCGGGGGAGGGAACGCCGCTGCGGCAGAAGGCGGAGAAGCGCTTCTATGTCTCGCCCTTCATGGATATGGGCCTGACCTATGCCTTCCGCGTCCATCCGCCGGGCGAGGATCTGCGCATCGCCATTCTCGCCAGCGACACGGAGGGGCCGGTGCTGAGCGCGGTGCACAGCGCCACCCGCCGCCCGCTAAACGATGGCGAACTGCTGCGCGCGGCGCTGAGCTATCCGTTGCTGACGCTGAAGGTGATCGCCGGCATCCATTGGGAAGCGCTGTTCATCTGGGCCAAGGGCATCGGCCTGCGCCCGCGTCCCAAGGCGCCCGATGCGCCGGTCACCGTTTCGCCCGCGCACCGACACTGAGGAAAAAGCCGCATGCCGCGTGACGCCGACATCTTCGCCGATCCGTCCACCGAACTCTCCCACGCGCATGAGGCGCCGGCCGCGCGGGCCGGCCGCACCGGCTGGCGCGAGGCGGCGCTGGCGCGGCTGCTCGCGCAGCTTGCCATCGGCACGCTGACCGTGGTGACGCCGGAAGGACGGCGGCTGATGGGGCGCGGCGCCCGTCCGGGGCCGGAGGCGACGCTGGTGCTGCGCCGCTGGCGGGCGGTGCGCCGGCTGGTGACAGGTGGCGACATCGCCTTTTCCGATGCCTTCATCGCCGGCGACTGGTCGAGCCCGGACCTGCCGGCGCTCATCGAACTCGCCGCCCATAATCTCCCCGTTCTCGCCGGGCGCCTCGACGCGCTCGCCCCGGTCCGGCTGTGGAACCGGCTGCGCCATGGGCTCCGCCGCAATTCCCGCACCGGCAGCCGCCGCAACATCTCGTTCCATTACGATCTCGGCAACGACTTCTACCGGGAATGGCTCGATGCCGGCATGAGCTATTCATCGGCGATGGGTGTCGCCCCCGGCCAGACGCTGGAGCAGGCGCAGCAGGAACGCCTCGCCCGCATCGTCGACATGCTGGAGGTGCGGCCCGGCCAGAGCGTGCTGGAAATCGGCTGCGGCTGGGGGGCTCTCGCCGCCGCGCTGGCGCGCGCTGGCGCGCGCGTCACCGGCATCACCCTGTCGCGCGAACAGCTTGCCTATGCGCAGGCGACGATTGCCGCCGACCCGGCGCTCGACGGGCGCACCGATCTCAGGCTGCAGGACTACCGCGATGTGAGCGCGCGCTATGACCGCATCGTCTCCATCGAAATGCTGGAGGCGGTGGGCGAGGCCTATTGGCCGACCTATTTCGCCAAGCTGCGTTCCTGCCTGAATGAGGGCGGGACGGCGGTGCTGCAGGTCATCACCATCGCCGAGGACCGTTTCGAGGCCTATCGCCGCAACACCGATTTCATCCAGCGCCACATTTTCCCCGGCGGCATGCTGCCGACCAAGGCGCATATCGCTGACGAGGCCGCGCGTGCCGGGCTGGAACTGGTGGAAACCCAGTGTTTCGGCCTCGGCTATGCGCAGACGCTCGCCGAATGGCGCTCCCGCTTCCTCGACGCCTGGCCGCGCATCGAACCGCTCGGCTTTGATGAGGCGTTCCGGCGGCTGTGGGACTATTACCTCGCCTATTGCGAAGGCGGCTTCCGCGCCGGCGCTATCGATGTCGGTCTGTACCGGCTGAAGGGCTGACGGGCTACGCCGCGCGCAGCGCCGCGCGGCCGGGCTCACGGCCTCACCGCACCGGCCGCTTCTCCAGCTTGCGGGCGAGCGTGCGCCGGTGCATGCCGAGCCGGCGCGCGGTCTCGGAAATGTTGAAGTCCGTCTCCACCAGTGTCTCGTGGATCCGTTCCCATTCGAGGCTTTTCAGCGAGGTGGGGCGCCCGTCCAGCGGCACCGACACATCGCCCTCCGTGCGCTCGAACGCCTTCTCGATGTCGTCGGCATTGGCGGGCTTGGGCAGGTAGTGACAGGCGCCGAGCTTGATCGCTTCCACCGCCGTGGCGATGCTGGCGAAGCCGGTGAGCACGACGATCCGCATGCCGGGGTCATGGGCGTGCAGCGCCTTCACGCAGTCGAGCCCGGATTCGCCGGCGAGCTTGAGATCGACCACGGCAAAGGCCGGCCGGGCCGCGATCAGCAGCGGCGCCATCTCCTCCAGCCCGGCGCAGCTCGCTACCTCATAGCCGCGCCGCTCGAAGGAGCGCTTGAGCGTGCGGGCGAAGGTGGCGTCGTCCTCCACGATCAGCAGCGGCCGGGTGGGCCGCGCCGCGCTCACGGCCGGCCTCCCGAAAGCCCGGCCAGCGGCAGGGTCAGCCGCACCTGCGCGCCGCCGCCGGCGGGCGCGGCGATGTCCAGCGCGCCGCCCAGCCGGCGCAGCACATTGACGACGAGGAACAGGCCGAGCCCGGCGCCGGCCCGCGCCTTGGTCGAGCGGTAGGGCTTGCCCGGCGCCGCCGCGATATCGGCGGGAAAGCCGGAGCCGCGATCGGTCACTTCCAGGCATAAGGTTTCGCCCTGCCGGCGCGCCACCACGCCCACCCAGCTAGGGGAGGCTTCCAGCGCATTGTCCAGCACGTTGACGATCACCTGCTTCAGCGCGAGATCGGAAATGACCGGCTCGTCCGGGGCAAAGCCATTGTCATAGGCGAAGGCGGCCGGCGCGCGCAGCGTCTGCCAGTCCGCCACCGTCTCGTCGAGAAAGGCCCGCACGCCGGTGCGGATCGTGCCCTCGCCGCGCGCCTCGCCGGAGGAGAGCAGGATGCCGGTGACGATGGATTTGCAACGCGCGAGCTGCGCCTGCATGTCCGCGAGATCCTGCGCCAGCTCACTGTCGCGCGTGAGCGCCGGCATCTTCTCCCAGTCATTGAGAATGACCGAAAGCGTGGAGAGCGGCGTGCCCAGCTCATGCGCCGCGCCGGAGGCGAGCAGCCCCATGCGCACCACATGCTCCTCCTCCGCCGATTGCTGGCGCAGTTCGGCCAGCCTTGCGTCGCGACGGCGCAGATTGGCGGTGATGCGGGTGATGAACGCCACCAGCAGGCAGGCGGAGAGCAGGAAGCAGATGAACATGCCCTGTATGTGCAGGTTCCAGAACCCGCCCATATGGCTGTGCGGCATGTTGATGTCGCGGTGGAAGGCGGTGAGGCCGACGAAGCAGGCGCTGGTGATCGCCACCAGCGTCCACACCGACCACGCCTCCAGCAGGATGGCGCCGAGAATGACCTGCAGCAGGAACAGCGAGATGAACGGGTTCAGCGCCCCGCCGCTGAGATAGAGCTGCACGGTGAGCGCGCCGACATCCAGCAGCAGTTCGAGGAACAGCTCTGTATTGGTCACACGGTCGCGGTGGCGGTAGCGCAGCAGGCTGACGAGGTTGAGCCCGACGAGAAAGGCGACGACGGCCAGCATCTCCGCCAGCGGCAGGGCAATGGCGAGTTCGGCATGGACGAACCAGATGGTGGCGAGCTGCCCGATCGCCGCGATCCAGCGCAGCTGGATCAGCAGCAGCAGGTTTTTCCGGTCGCTTGCGTCACCGGTCGAGTCCGAAACCAATCCCGACGCCTCCTGCCGCGCCTCTGCGGCGCCGTCTGCGGCATTGCCCGGCCGCCGGCGCGCGACGCGGGCACAGAATTACCCTTCTGCGGCTTCTAGAGCGAGTGCGCCTTGAGGCCGATTGGGCATTCTGTCCAAGGGCGCAGGCGGCGGGCCACTGTTAAGTAGTTCTACGAAACCCATGGACGCGCCGGTCTTGATGACGGCGCGGCAAAGACCTCGTGCGCTCAAACGGCGCAAGTCTGAGGAATGCGGATGTATTGCCTGTTCTCGGTGGACGCGGAAAATCTTCGCGGCACGCAAAACACACGCGCGTCAGGCGACGGGGAAGCGGATCGACCTGTGCGTGTCGGTGCCGCTGCGGGCGGCAACGCGCACCGCTGCCGCCTTCATCAGCCGATTTCCGCTGCGCGCCGGGCGGCCCTTCCGCGGCGTGTCCTCATCCTCGCTCATCAGCATGATGGCAAATCCCATCTGCACGCTGCCGAAGGTGATGCCGACGGCGCAGGTGAGCACGGTCAGCGCAATGAGGCCGGAGGCGGACTGCCCGGCCAGCGTGCCGAGCCGGCCGACATCGAGCAGCACCAGCGCGCCGACGAACAGCGCGCCGAGGCCGACGCCGATCAGCGCGTGACGGAGAAGGAAGCGCACGAGCAGGGGCATGGGGCTGTTCCCCGTTCAGGTTCGTGCGGCCGGCCGGCGCATCAGCCCGATGGCCTCCGCCGCGCACATGCCGCCAGCATAGACCGCCAGCAGCGCGGTGAAAACCGCGAAGCCGCGGTCGCCCGCCGCCGCGAATCCCGCCAGCGCGAGGAGGGCGAGCGCGCCATGGCCGAGGCCGATCGCCCAGCCCACCTTCTCCCCGCGCGGACCCAGCGCCGCATAGGCGCCAGTGATGAGGGCGCCGGCCAGCAGAAGGAAATGGATATTCGTCATATCGGCTCTCCCGGAAAATCTAGAAACGGCGACATGATTTTCGATTATTATTCGATAAGTCAATATTCATACGTAAAAGTCGCACATATTCACGTAATACGATCAAATAATACAGACTATGAGGCGTGTGTCTGACATGGATACGGCTCTCACCTTTGCTCCGGTGGTCGGCACGCGCGCGATTCCCGGTTACAACGACGCCATCATCCGCCGCTTCACCGTGGCGACGGTGCTCTGGGCGCTGTTCGGCTTTTCCGCCGGGGTGATCGTGGCGGCGCAGCTCGCCTATCCCCAGCTCAATCTCGGCGCATATTTCACCTTCGGCCGGCTGCGGCCGGTGCATACGTCGGGCGTGGTCTTCGCCTTCGGCGGCAATGCGCTGATCGCCACCTCGCTCTATGTGGTGCAGCGCACCTGCCAAATCGGGCTATGGGGCGGGCCGCGCCTCGCCAATTTCCTGTTCTGGGGCTACCAGGCGTTTCTGGTCATCGCGCTGTCCGGCTATGTCCTCGGCATCACCCAGAGCCGCGAATATGCCGAGCCGGAATGGTATGCCGACCTGTGGCTGGTGGTGGTGTGGCTCGCCTATCTCGCCATTTTCGTCGGCACGCTGATGCGCCGGCGCGAGCCGCACATCTATGTCGCCAACTGGTTCTTTCTCGCCTTCATCATCACCGTCGCGGTACTGCACCTCGTCAATAATTTGGCGATGCCGGTGTCCTTCGTCGGCACCAAGAGCTATTCCGCCTTCTCAGGCGTGCAGGATGCGATGGTGCAGTGGTGGTACGGCCACAACATGGTCGGCTTCTTCCTCACCGCCGGCTTCATCGGCATCATGTATTATTTCGTGCCCAAGCAGGCGGAGCGGCCGATCTATTCCTACCGTCTGTCCATCGTACATTTCTGGGCGCTGATCTTTCTCTATATCTGGGCCGGCCCGCACCATCTGCACTACACCTCGCTGCCCGACTGGACGCAGACGCTCGGCATGGCGTTCTCGATCATGCTGTGGATGCCGTCCTGGGGCGGCATGATCAACGGCATCATGACGCTGTCGGGCGCGTGGGGGAAACTGCGCACCGATCCGATCCTGCGATTCCTCGTCGTCGCCGTCGCCTTCTACGGCATGGCGACCTTCGAGGGGCCGCTGATGGCGCTGAAATCGGTCAATTCGCTCAGCCACTACACCGACTGGACGGTGGGCCATGTGCATTCCGGCGCGCTGGGCTGGGTCGCCTTCATCTGCTTCGGCGCGCTGTATTACATGGTGCCGCGGCTGTGGCGCCGCCCGCTCTGGTCGCACCGGCTGGTGGAATGGCACTTCTGGATCGCCTCCATCGCCATCGTTCTCTACATCACCGCCATGTGGGTCGCCGGCATCGCGCAGGGGCTGATGTGGCGCGCCTATGACGCCTTCGGCTTCCTGCAATATTCCTTCGCCGACAGCGTCGCCATGCTGCACCCCTATTATGTGATCCGCCTCATCGGCGGGGTGCTCTATTTCGCCGGCGGCGTGCTGATGGCGGTCAATTTCGCCATGACGCTGCGCCAGCCCATCCGCCCGCCCGTCCCCGCCCGCGCGCCGCAGGCCGCGCCAGCGCCCGCGTCGTGAGGGAGGCGGACATGGCAACGAACACCGAGAACCCCACCGGCCACGCCATCATCGAGCGCTCCACCACGCTGCTCTTCGTGCTGACCCTGCTCGTCGTGCTGATCGGCGGGCTGGTGGAGATCGTGCCGCTGTTCAAGCTGGAGACCACGGTGCAGCCGGTCCCCGGCATGCGGCCCTATTCGCCGCTCGAACAGATCGGCCGCAATGTCTACACCCGCGAGGGCTGCTACACCTGCCACAGCCAGCAGATCCGCCCGTTCCGCGACGAGGTGGAGCGCTACGGCCATTATTCGGTCGCGGCCGAGAGCATGTATGACCACCCCTTCCTCTGGGGTTCCAAGCGCACCGGGCCGGACCTCGCGCGCGTCGGCTCGAAATATTCGAATGCCTGGCACCTCGCCCACATGGTCGACCCGCGCAGCGTGGTGCCGGTGTCGATCATGCCGGCCTATGCCTTCCTGAAAGACCGCGACATCGATGTGGAGGGGTTCGGCGCGCATATGCGGGCGCTGCGGGCGGTCGGCGTGCCCTACACGCCGGAGATGATCACCAGCGCCGCCGCCGATATCCGCGCCCAGGCGGGCGGGGAGGAGACGGAGGGCCTGCTGGCCCGCTACCCCAAGGCCCGGCTCGGCGATTTCGACGGCCAGCCCGGCCGCATCACCGAGATGGACGCGCTGATCGCCTATCTGCAGGTGCTCGGCACGCTGGCGGAATTCCCCGCCGGCACGGTGACGGGGAGCGGACAGCCATGAGCGAGGCCCTCATCGTCTTCGCGCTGAAATATTGGCTGGTCGCCGCCTTCGCGCTGTTCGTCGCCCTGCTCTGGCAGGTGTTCCGCCCCGGCACCCGCGCCGCGATGGACCGCCACGCCCGCATTCCCTTCGCCGTCGAGGAGGACCGCGATGGCCGCGCCTGAACGCGATTCCCTCACCGGCTATCACACGACCGGCCATGAATGGGACGGCATCAAGGAGCTGAACACCCCCATTCCCACCTGGTGGGTGACGGTGTTCCTCGGCTCCTGCCTGGTCGCGCTGCTCTATATGTGGCTGTTTCCTTCCTTCGCGACCACGACCGGCGTTTTCAAGGGCCGGCTGGGCTGGACCAGCCACGGCCAGCTGGCGGAAGAAATGGCGCAGGGCCGCGCGGCGCAGGCTCAGTGGCGCCGCCTGCTTACCGACACGCCGCTGGAACAGGTGGAGGCGAACGCCGATTTGCGCCGCTTCGCCATTGCCGGCGGGCGCGCCGCCTTCAACGAGAACTGCGCCCCCTGCCATGGCGTCGGCGCGGGTGGGCAGATCGGCCAGTTTCCGGCGCTGGTGGACGATGACTGGCTGTGGGGCGGTACGCTGGCCGACATTCACCAGACCGTGCGCTACGGCATCCGCTCCAGTCACGACGAGACGCGCCAGAGCCTGATGCCGGCCTTCGGCGAGATGCTCACCCCGGCGGAGATCGACGCCATCGCCGACTATGTGCTGGCGCTTGGAGACCCAAGTGCCGAGGCGCGGCGCGCCGCGCTGCCCGGCGCCACGCTGTTCCAGCAGAACTGCGCCGCCTGCCATGGCCTCAAAGGCGAGGGCAATCGCGACATGGGCGCCCCCCGGCTCAATGACGCGATCTGGCTCTATGGCGGCACCAAGGAAGCGATCCGCCACCAGATCGCCACGCCGCGCATGGGCGTGATGCCGGCCTTTGCCGGCAAGCTGGACGCGGAAACGCTGCGCATGTTGGCGCTCTATGTCCATTCGCTGGGGGGAGGGGAACGCTGATGCCGGCCACCGCTCTCCAGGGGCTCGCCCCCGCCCGCGCCATTGCCCGCCCGGACATTCCCCATGCCGTGCGCGGCCGCTTCCGCCGCATCAAGACCGCGCTCACCATTGTCCTGCTCGGCTTCTTCTTCCTGACGCCGTGGCTGCGCTGGGAGCGTGGCGAGGGGCTGCCGGGGCAGGCGGTGCTGTTCGATCTGCCGGGGCGGCGGCTTTTGGTGTTCGGGCTGGAATTCTGGCCGCAGGATTTGCCGATTGCGGTGGGGATGATGGTGTTCGGCGCCATGGCGCTGTTCTTCGCCACCACGCTGGCCGGGCGGGTCTGGTGCGGCTTCGCCTGCCCGCAAACCGTGTGGTCGGACCTGTTTTTCGTCGTCGACCGGCTGATCGTCCGCCTTGTCGGCAAGGGGGCGGCGGAGCGGCGGCTGCGCACCATGGCGTGGATTCTGATCGCGCTGGCCACCGGGGTCGGCTTCACCGCCTATTTCATCGACGCGCCCAGCTTGCCGGGGCTGCTGCTGGCCGGGCAGGCGCCCGCCATCGCCTATGCGACGGTGCTGGTACTCACCGGCACGACCTGGCTGCTCGCCGCCTATGCGCGCGAACGCGTGTGCCTGCACATGTGCCCCTGGCCGCGCTTCCAGGCGGCGCTGCTCGACCGGCAGAGCTTCGTCGTCACCTATCAGCACGGGCGCGGCGAGCCGCGCGGGCGCCGGCGGACCCCGCTGCGCCCCGATCTCGCCGGGCCGGCGCTTGCGACGCCCGGCCTTTTGGCGCTGGTCGCCGAGGCGACGGCCTTCGCCACGCCCGCGCCCGTCGCCGGGCTGCGCGGGGACTGCATCGACTGCACGCGCTGCGTCACCGTGTGCCCCACCGGGGTCGACATCAGGCGCGGCCTGCAAATGGGCTGCATCGGCTGCGGCCTGTGCATCGACGCCTGCAATGAGGTGATGGCGAAGCTCGACCGGCCCGAAGGGCTGATCCGCTTCGATGTGGAAAGCGCGCCGCGCCGCTCCTTCCTCGCGCCGCCGCGCGTGGACTGGCTGCGGCCCAAGGCGCTGGCCTTCGGCCTCGCTGCGCTGCTGGCGCTCGGCTTTTCCGGCTATGGCATGGCGACGCTGCCGCCGGTGAGCGCCCATGCCGAGCCGCAGCGCAACCCGCCCTTCGTCCAGCTTTCGGATGGCAGCGTGCGCAATGATTACGCGCTGCGCCTCGCCCATCGCCGCGCCGGGCTGGCGGAGGTGGTGCTGCGGGTCGAAGGGCTGGAGGGGGCGCAGCTGCGGCTCGGCACGCAGGACGGCGCTCCCGCGCCAAAGCTGCGCATCGCCATCGGCCCCGACCGCAGTCTCGACGAGCGCCTGCTGGTGCAGCTGCCGCGCGCCGCGGCGCCCTCTGGGCGTCACGACATGACGATCGTGCTGAGCGATCCCGATAGCGGCGCCGAACTCGCCCGGCTGCCGAGCTATTTCTGGGGGCCGGAGCGGTGAGCGGCCCCGACACCTCGCCGCGCCCGCGCCGCGATTTATGGATTCCGGCCGGCTTCGTGCTGTTCTTCGTCGCGCTGGCCGGGCTCCAGCTCTGGTTCGTGCTGCTGGCCAATCGCAGCTTTTCCGGCCTCGTTACCGATCCGAAACCGGCCGCCGGCCGTTACGCGGCGCAGGCGCCGGACTGGACGGCGCGGCTCGCCTTCGTGCCGAGCGAAGCCCTCGCCGGCACCCTCGCCATGGAGATTGCCGGGGCGAACGGCGCGCCGCTGACGCCGGAGCGGCTCGTCGCCACCGCCGAGCGCGCCACGCGCTTTCCCCAGCTCCTGCCCATCGTCCTGCACGAGGTCGCGCCCGGCCGCTTCGAGGCGCCGCTGCGTCTGCCGCTGGCCGGCGACTGGGCGATCCGCCTCACCCTGACGCAGGCTGGCGCGACGTCCGAGCGCATCGAGACGCTGGAGGTGGCGCCGTGAGCCTCGCCTATGCGCCCGGTGCCACGTTCGAGGCGGCGTCGGGCCCCCGCTCCGTCCTTGGCTTCGTCGAGAGCGAAGGGGAGAGCCGCCGGCTGCATCTGCTGGTCGACGGCGCCCATTGCGCCGCCTGTATCGGCACGATCGAGAGCCGGCTAAGGGCGGACCCCTGCGTCACCGGCGCCCGGCTCAACCTCGCTTTGCGTCGCCTGAGCGTCGAATGGCAGGGCGAGGCGCGGCATGCCGATGTGCTGGCGGAGGCGGTGGAGGCGCTGGGCTACAAGGTGGCGCCCTTCGATCCCGCCCATCTCGCCCGGCTCGATGCCGATACGGGCCGCGAATGGCTGCGGGCGCTCGCCATCGCCGCCTTCGCCTCGCCGAATGTGATGATGCTCTCGCTCGCCGTCTGGGCCGGGCAGGCGCAGGACATGGCACCGGGCACGCAGGCGCTGTTCCAGTGGCTCGCCGCGCTCGTCACCGTGCCGGCGGTGGCGGTCGCCGGGCGCCCGTTCTTCCGCTCGGCGCTGCGGGCGCTGCGGGCGGGGCGGAGCAACATCGATGTTCCCATCGCGCTGAGCCTCCTCCTCACCGTTCTCATCAGCCTGATCGAACTCGCCCGCCAGGGCCGCGATGTCTATTTCGACAGCGCCACCGCGCTGCTCTTCGTGCTGTTGCTCGGCCGGACCCTCGATTTCCATGTCCGCGCCCGTTCCCGCAGCGCGGTCGAGCGGCTGCTGATGCTCAAAGCGCAGGGCGCGGCGGTGTGCCGCGAGGACGGCACGGTCGAGGTGCTGCCGGCCTCCGCGATCCGCCCCGGCATGGTGGTGCTGGTGCGCGCGGGTGAGCGCGTGCCGGTCGATGGCACTGTGCTGGAAGGCGAAACCGAACTCGATGTCGGCATCGTCACCGGCGAGAGCCAGCCGCAGGCGGTGGCGCCGGGCGCGCTGGTGCTCGCCGGCAGCGTCGCCCTCACCGCGCCGTTGCGCATCCGCGCCAGCGCCGGCGTCGCCGACAGCCATCTCGCCGATATCGTCCGTCTGGTCGAGCGGGCCGAGCGCACGCGCGGCTCTGCCGTGGCGCTGGCTGACCGCGTGGCGCGCATCTGGACCCCGGTCATCCACGGCGTCGCACTGGCGACGCTTGCCGGTTGGTGGCTCCTCGCCGATGCCGGCTTTGCTGCCGCGCTGCTGCACGCGGTGAGCGTGCTCATCATCGCCTGCCCCTGCGCCATCGGCCTCGCCGTGCCGGCGGTGCAGGTGGTGGCGACCGGCGCCCTGCTGAAGCGCGGAATCCTGCTGCGCGCGGGGGATGCGCTGGAGCGGCTTGCCCGCATCGACCAGGTCGTCTTCGACAAGACCGGCACGCTGACCTCAGGCGCGCCCACCGTCACAAGCTGGCCGGACGACGCGGAGGCGATCCGCCTCGCCGCCGGGCTGGCGGCGGTGAGCCGGCACCCGGTGGCGCGGGCGCTGCACGCGGGCCATCCGCAGGCACGCCCGCTCGCGGATGTGGAGGAGATTCCGGGCGAGGGTCTTCGGGCGCCGTGCGCGGGCGGCGAGGTCCGTCTCGGCCGCGCCGCCTTCTGCGGTCTCGCATCTGACGAGACGATGCCCGGGGACGCGGCGGCGAGCGAGGTCTGGCTCACACGCCCCGGCCATCCACCGGCGCGCTTCCTCATCGAGGATGCTCCGCGCCCGGAGGCGGCGCGTGTGGTGGCGGCCTTCGCCGCCGCCGGCATGCCCGCCACCCTGCTCTCCGGCGATCGCCCTGCCGCGGTCGCCCGCCTCGCCGGGGCGGTCGGCATCGGTGACTGGCAGGCCGACCAGCGCCCCGGCGACAAGCTGGCGCGGCTGGAGGCGTTGCGGGCACAGGGGCGCCGCGTGCTGATGGCCGGCGACGGGCTGAACGACGCCCCGGCGCTGGCCGGCGCCTTCGTCTCCGCCAGCTTCGCCCATGGCGCCCCCGCCAGCCAGAGCGCCGCCGATCTGGTGCTGCCATCGGACGATCTCGCGGCGCTGCCGGTGGCCTGGCGGGCGGCGCGGCGCGCTCGGCGCCTCATCGTGCAGAACCTCATCCTCGCCGCGCTCTACAACATGGCGCTGATCCCCGTCGCGGTGCTGGGGCTGGTGACGCCGCTCGGCGCCGCCATCGCCATGGCGGCGTCCTCACTCACCGTCACGCTCAACGCGCTGCGGGCCGGTGTGCCTGCCGGGGAGCGGGGCTGATGGATGTGCTGCTGTTTCTCGTCCCCATCGCCCTCGCACTCGGCACGCTCGGCCTCGCCGCGTTCTTCTGGACGCTGCGCGCCGGCCAGTATGACGATCTCGACGGCGCCGCCGCCCGTGTCCTGCTCGACGATGATTCCCCGGAGGCCGCTCCATGACCCGTCCCGTTCCGCCTGCTGCCTTGCGTGACGCCGCGCCGCTTCGGCCGGCGCCGATGCCGCGTGCCGTGCCGTTTCTGCTCAACATGGCGCTTGCCGCCGCGCTGGGCGGCTTCCTTGGTGGCTGGGCCGGGGCACTGGCCGGGGCGGGGGTGCTGCTGGCGCTGCTGGCGGCCTTCGTGCTGGGGCCGGCGCTGGCGCGGCAGGTGGTGCCGCTCGCGGCGCGGCTCGCCCGCGCCACCGCGCCTCTGGGGGCGGTGCTGCGTCCGCTGCTCGGCCTCATGCTGCTGCCGCCGGCCGCGCTGGTGACGATCGGCGCCAGCCTGCTGCTGCTGGCGTGGCAGCGCACGCTGGGGCGGCTGAACCCGCCGCAACTGCCGGTCATCGCGGCGCTGCAGCGGCGGATCGACGCCTTGCGGGAACTGCTGGGCGGGCTGCTGGCGGCGGGCAATCTGCCGATGACGGCGGTCAATGCCCTGCTGCTCCTCGTGCTCGGCTGCGTCCTCGGCGGCATTCAGGTGGCGTTCTATGTCGCGCTCGCCGCCGTGCCGGTGCTGATCTGCGCGCTGATGATGCTGGCGGTGGAATCGAGCCGCGAACCCGAGGACGGGCCCGCCTCAGTGCCCGTGTCGGCACAAGAGGCGGCGGCACCCGTTCCCACCCTTTCCGTCGCTGCCTCTTCCATCGCGGCGGTTTCTCCCGCGAGGGAACCCGTCACGGCGGGAGCCGCAGCGCACTGAAGCGGGAATGGTCGATCTCAGCTTTCTCGGCGGCCTGATGCTGGGCCTCGCGTCCAGCCTGCACTGTGCCGGAATGTGCGGGGGCATCGCCTCCGGCCTGCTGCTCGCCTTCGAGCCGGGGCACGGCGCGGGCGCCCGCGCCCGCGTGCTGCTGGTCGCGCAGGCCGGCCGCATCGCTGCCTATGTCGCGGCCGGCGGCTTTCTCGGCGTGGTCGGCTCGGCCTTCTATGGTGCGTTCGACCACAGCGCCGCCCATCTCGTGCTGCGCTGGGCGGCATCGGTGGCGCTGGGCTGGATCGGCCTGTCGCTGCTCGGTCTCGCCCCGCCGCTGACGGCGGTGGACCGGCTCGCCGCCCCCCTCGCCCTGTGGCTCCGAGGGGCGCCGGGGTCTGGTGCGGCGGGCGCGGCGCGTCCTTTCCTGTCAGGTCTCGCCTGGGGGCTGCTGCCCTGCGGCATGGTCTATGGCGCGCTGTTCTATGCCATGCTCGCCGGCAGCGGCGGGGGCGGGGCGCTGGTCATGGCCGGCTTCGGGCTGGGCACGCTGCCGGCCGTCACCGCCACCGCCTTCGGTGTCGCCAGCCTGCGCCATAGCGCGCGGGCGCCGCGCCTGCGGGTGCTGGCCGGCACCGGCCTTCTCATCCTTGCCACGGTGAGCGCGCTGATGCCGGAGGCGGCGTGGCAGGCTCTGTGCCTGAGCTGACGCGCCGGCGATAGGACGACTTGTCCACTGTCGGCGCCATGGCTGGGTGCTAGACTTTGCCCCGCGCGCCGGGCCTGTGCCGTCGCGTCTTCCTGCTCTTGCATGGGCCGCCATGGCACAGCCGAACCTTCGCCTTGACCGCTTGATCGCCGGCCTGCCCGCGCGGTCCTCGGTCACGCGCGGCGGCGGCATCGCGCTGCGGCTGCTGTGCGCGCTGGCCCTGATGCTGGCGCTTGCCCTGCACCGCCCGCCGGTGGCGAGCCCGGCTGGGCCGGGGATCGACCTCGCCCAGTACACGCTGCCGGACGGCACGGTGCCGGATCTCTGTCTCACCGGGGTGGGGGCGGACGGCACGCCGCTCACCGCCGTTCATCGCCCGGGTTGCGAGGCCTGCCGCCTCCAGGCCATCGCCGCCCTGCCGGGGCCGGCGGAGGATCAGTTCGTCCGCGCTTTCTACCGGCGGCTGGTGCAGGCGCTCGCGCCCGATGCCCGGCGCGGGACGCCGACGCCGCTCTATCGCCTCTCCTCGCGCGGGCCGCCGACGCCCGGCCTCACCGCCCTGTTCGCGGCAGGCGGGCGCCTGCCAGTGCTGTAATGCTGCCGGAACGGCCCGTCTGAGGGGCTTCCGGCGCCTTGCCGGATTGCCTCCATGTATATGAGCCCCCTTCCCGCCGACTCCCGTCCTCTCGGCCCGTTGCCGATCAATGCGTCGCCGCTCAGTCCCCTTCCAGCGGCAGAGCCGCCGGCGTTCGCCTTCGAGGCGCGGCTTCCATTGCCTGCCGGCCCGCTTGACCGCAGCCCCGCGCTCGCCCCCAGCCCCGTGCTTTGCTGGGCGACGGGCCTCACCGTCGGCCTGCCCGCCGCGGGGGACACGACCCCGCTCTATCGTGTGGCGAAGGGCTGCCTGGCGCTGATGCGCCAGCTTGATGCCGAGCGGCGGCAGATCCTCGACATTCTCGGTCCCGGCCGTTTGCTCGATGCGGCCATGCTCGCGCGGCTGGAGGGGACGGCGGTGACGCTGGCGCCGACCGAGCTTGCGCCGGTGGCGGCGCCTCCCGAGCTGTGCCGCCGGCTGAGGGCGGAGAACCAGGAACTGCTGCTGGTGCGCGCGCTCGGCCATGTCACGCGGCTCGGCCGGCAGAGCGCCGGCGAGCGCGTGGCGGCGGCGCTGCTGGACCTCGCGGCGCAGTTCGCGCCAGCCGGCGCGGCGCGCGGGCCGGCGGTCGGCTTTCCCCTGCATCTCGGCCGGGGCGACCTTGCCGACTGGCTCGGCCTGACGCTGGAGACGGTGAGCCGCTGCATGAGCCGCCTGCGCGAAGAGGGGCTGATCGCTTTCGGCCGGGAGGGGGGGCTGGTGCTGGAAGACCCCGCCGCGCTCGCGCGCGTCGCCGTCGGTGCCCGCAAGGTGGAGGCGCTCTATGCCGCTAAGGGGCGTCCGGCGGGGCACCCGGCCGACGCCCGCCGGCCGGGCCGCCGGACCGCGCGGCCTGCGCCTTCCGGAGAGGTCGCGACTTGCGCGCCGTGAGCGCGCGCTGTTCTATGCGCGGGTCGATGCACCCATCGATTCCTCATGGTGTCCGCGAGGCCAGCCCTCGCGGATGAAACGGGAACGGGGAAGGGCGTGGCGCCGCAAGGTGGCGCGCCCGAAGCCCCGACCGCCCCCGCGACTGTGAGCGGCGAGCGGCCTTCCATCGAGCCACTGGAACGGACCTTCGGGCCCGTCCGGGAAGGCGGAAGGCATGCCGTGACCCGCGAGTCAGGAGACCGGCCAGGAGGAGGAACCCCATGCGCGCCGTCGGGTGAGACGGCACAGGAGAACACCATGCATATCGAACCCGGCCTCGTGGCCGAAGGAAAGATCTGGCTCAGCTATGTGACGGCGGCCGGCGCGGGCGCCTTTACGCTGAAGCTCGCCGCCGAGGCGGTGGCCGAGCGCGGCCTCGTCTCGCTCGCTATCCGCAGCCTCGCCACCACGGCGCTCGTCTTCTGCTTTTTCGAGGTGCTGCCGCACCATCCGGTGGGCGTTTCCGAGGTGCATCTCATCCTCGGCTCGACGCTGTTCCTCATCTTCGGTGTGGCGCCGGCGGCGATCGGGCTGGCGGCGGGGCTGGCGATCCAGGGCGTTTTCTTCGCGCCGTTCGACCTGCCGCAATATGGCATGAACGTCACCACGCTGCTGGTCCCACTGTTCGCACTGGCCTCACTGTCCACCCGACTGGTCGCGCCGAACACGCCCTATGTGGAGCTCAAGTACCGGCAGGCGCTGGCGCTTTCCACCACCTACCAGGCGGGAATCGTGGCCTGGGTGGCGTTCTGGGCCTTCTACGGCCACGGTTTCACGGTGGAAAACGCGTCGTCGATCGCGTCCTTCGGTGCGGCCTATATGCTTGTTATCATTGTGGAACCTCTCGTCGATCTCGCGGTGCTCGCCGCCGCCAAGGCGCTGAGCGGCCTGCGCGGGACGCCGCTGTTCGAGCGGCGGCTCTACGACCCGGCGTGACACTCCGTGCCGGGTGGCGCTAAGCCGCCCGGCATTGGTCCTTTCCGTCGATAGATCGAAAAAAAACGGCGTGTGAGGAAGCACTTACCATGGAAGCGTCGCAAGCCGGTCCCACCGAAGGCCCGCTCAGCGGTATCCGGGTGATCGAACTCGGCAATCTGATCGCCGCTCCCTTCGCCGCCCGGCTGATGGCGGAGTTCGGCGCCGAGGTGATCAAGGTCGAGGCGCCGGGCGAGGGCGATCCGCTGCGCAAATGGCGCAAGCTGCATGAGGGCACCTCGTTGTGGTGGTACCTGCAGTCGCGCAACAAGAAATCCGTCGCCATAAATATGCGCCTGCCCGAGGGGCAGGAGGTGGTGCGCCGCCTGGTGCGCGAGGCGGATGTGTTGATCGAGAATTTCCGCCCCGGCACGCTGGAGCGATGGGGGCTCGGCTGGGACGCGCTGAAAGCCATCAACCCGAACCTCGTCATGGTCCGCATCTCCGGCTTCGGCCAGGATGGGCCCTATCGCGAGCGGCCCGGCTTCGGGGCGGTGGGCGAGGCGATGGGCGGCATGCGCTTCACGACAGGCGAGCCCGACCGCCCGCCGGCGCGCACCGGCATCAGCATCGGTGACTCGCTGGCCGCGCTGCACGCGGTGATGGGGGCGCTGATGGCACTGCTCCATATCAAGTCCGGGCGCGGCACGGGGCAGGTCGTGGATGTGTCGCTGTTCGAGAGCGTCTTCAACATGATGGAGAGCCTGGTCCCGGAATTCGATGCCTTCGATTTTGTGCGCACCCGCTCGGGGGGCGCGCTGCCGGGCATCGCGCCGTCGAATTCCTACCCGACCAAGGAAGGTACCTATGTGATCGTGGCCGGTAATGGCGACGGCATCTTTCGTCGGCTGATGGGCGCGATCGGCCGCGACGATCTCGCCGGCGACCCGCGCCTCGCCTCCAATGACGGGCGCGTGCGCCATGTCGAGGAGATTGACGGGGCGATCACGGACTGGACCGGCCGGCACTCGCTCGACGAGGTGACCGCCGCGCTCGATGCCGCCGAAGTGCCCAATGGGCGCATCTATTCGGTCGCCGACATTGTGAGCGACCCGCAGTATCTCGCCCGCGACATGATCCTGCCTTCCACACTGCCCGACGGGCTGAAGGTGAAGATGCCAGGCATCGTGCCCAAGCTTTCCGCCACACCCGGCGCTGTGAACTGGCTGGGCCCGCAACTCGGCGAACACACCGCGCCGGTTCTGGCGGCGCTGGGTTATGGGGCCGAGGAGGTCGCCGCGCTGGTCGCGAGCGGCGCCGTGGCCGCGGCCGGGGAGCCCGTTGAGGCCGACGGAGATGCGCCGTGAACGCCCCGGCTTGCAGCGCCGGCTCTCCGCCGCGCGTCTTCCTCCAGGAAGTGGTGACCCGCGACGGGTTGCAGATCGAACCCCGCTTCCTGCCCACCGAGGATAAGGTGGCTCTGATCGACGCGCTGTCCCAGACCGGCGTCGCCAAGATCGAGGTGACATCCTTCGTCTCGCCCAAGGCCGTACCGAACCTTGCCGATGCGGCCGAGGTCGCGCGCGCGATCACCCGCAGGCCCGATGTGACCTATGTCGCACTCGTGCCCAATCTGCGCGGTGCGGAGGCAGCGCTGGAGGCGGAGATGGACGAGCTGAACCTCGTGCTTTCCGTGAGCGAAACGCACAACCTCGCCAATATGCGCATGACGCCGGCGCAGTCGCTGGAGGGCTTCCACGCCATCGTCGCCGCAGCGGCGGGCACAAAAGCGACGCTCAACGGTTCTATCGCCACCGCCTTCGGCTGCCCGTTCGAGGGCCGGCAGCCCGCTGAAAAGGTGCTCGATCTCTCGGAGGCTCTGCTCGCGGCGGGCCTGCATTCGGTGACGCTGGCCGATACCACGGGCATGGCCAATCCCCGACAGGTCGGCGGGCTGGTCTCCGCCTTCCGGGCGCGCTTCCCCGGCGTGCCGCTCACGCTGCACTTTCACAATACGCGCGGCATGGGCCTCGCCAATGTGCTGAGCGCGTTGGAGGCGGGCGCGGACCGTTTCGATGCGTCGCTCGGCGGCATTGGCGGCTGCCCCTTCGCGCCCGGGGCGACCGGCAACATCTCGACCGAAGACCTCGCCCATATGCTGGGCGAGATGGGCGTCGCGACGGATGTCGACCTCGCGGCCCTGCTGGCGCTGGCACGAAGCCTGCCGGCGCTGCTGGGCCACGACATTCCCGGCCAAGTCGCCAAGGCCGGCCGCAGTAGTGACCTTCATCCCGTGCCGGCGCATCTTGGCGCGGCGCAGTAGGAGAGCCCGCCATGGTGGGCACGACCCACATTGATGGTCCACGCGGAAGAGCTGCGCCCGGTTTCAGATGATTCCGGCGGCGCGCAGCGCCTGCCGCTCGGCCGCCGACAGTCCGAGCCGCGTTGCGAGCACCTCATCCGTATGTTGACCGAGCAAGGGCGGGGCGGTGGCGTTGTCCATCGGCGAATCCGCCAGCCGCAGCGGGCTGCGCACCCCTGATGCGGTGCCCCCGAGCGGATGGGGCAGGTTCATCGCCAGACCCCGCGCCAGCGCCTGCGGTTCGGCGAAGGCCTGCGCGATGGTGTTGATCGGTCCGGCGGGAATGCCGGCGGTGTCCAGCATGGCGAGCCATTCGGCGGTGGTCTGCCGCTTCAGCGCCGCCGCGATCAATGGCACGAGCGTGTCGCGATGCGCCACACGCTCGCGATTGGTGGCGTAGCGCGCGTCCTGCGCCAGTGCCGCGAGGTCGGCGAGGCGGCAGAAGCGGGCGAATTGCGCGTCATTGCCGACGGCGAGGATGAGGTGGCCGTCAGCCGTCTCGAAAGCCTGATAGGGCACGATGTTCGGATGGGCATTGCCCAGCCGGCGCGGCGCGGTGCCGCCGACAAGGAAGTTCAGCGCCTGGTTGGCGAGGCTCGCCACCGCGACATCGAACAACGCGATGTCGATCCTCTGCCCGCGCCCGCTCCGGTGGCGCTGCTCCAGCGCCGCGAGTACGGCGATGGTGGCGTTCAGGCCAGTGAGGATGTCGACCAGGGCGACGCCGACCTTTTGCGGCTCGGTCTCCGGGCTGCCGGTCACCGACATCAGGCCCGACATGCCCTGGATCATGAAGTCGTAGCCCGCGCGGCCCGCTTCCGGCCCGTCCTGCCCGAAGCCGGTGATGGAGCAATAGATGAGGCGCGGATTCAGCGCGGCGAGGCTGTCATAATCGAGGCCGTAGCGCTTCAGGCCGCCGACCTTGAAATTCTCGACCACCACGTCGCTCTCGCGCGCCAGAGCGTGGATCAGCGCCTGACCTTCGGGTCGGGCCATGTCGATGGTCACTGAGCGCTTGTTGCGGTTGGCGGCGAGAAAATAGGCGCTTTCCCGTGTCGGTTTGCCCTCACCATCCGCCAGCCAGGGCGGGCCCCAGCCGCGCGTATCATCGCCCTCGCCGGGCTTTTCGATCTTGATCACCTCGGCGCCGAGGTCACCCAGGGCTTGCGTCGCCCATGGGCCGGCGAGGACGCGGGACAGGTCGAGCACGCGAATGCCGGAGAGGGCCTGAGCGGACGGCGAAGGGGCGGCGGCATCGGTCATGCAAGCATCCTCGGGCGGGGCGCGGGGCGCGCACGATAGCCGCGCCGCCTGGGTTGCGCCATTGGCCTGCGGGCTTCCGGACATTGTGGCGTCAGAGCTACGCAGGCCCTATCGCCACCCGGCGAGAGGCGCTTTTCCTTGACAGCGGAGGGCTCGCTTTGTAAGGAGCCCGCCTGCGTGGTGGGATGCTGTGTCCCCTGCGTTTCTTCAACCGACCGAAAGAAGCCGGTCCAGGCGGCAACGCCGGAGGCCGGCATCGAACGAAAGGACAAAACATGTTCGCGGTCATCAAGACGGGTGGCAAGCAGTATCGCGTCGCCCCCGACGCCCTCGTCACCGTCGGCAAGATCGACGCCGAGGCTGGCGCCTCCGTGACCCTGCCGGTGTTCATGCTCGGCGGCGACAGCCCGAAGGTCGGCGCTCCCCTCGTGGACGGCGCTTCCGTGACCCTCGAGGTTGTCAAGCACACCCGCGGCGCGAAGGTCATTGCCTTCAAGAAGCGTCGCCGTCAGAATTCCCGTCGCAAGATCGGCCACCGGCAGGACTTCACCGTCGTCCGCGTGACCTCGATTACCGGCGCCTGAGACCGCCAGCTAGGAAAGTAGGAGAGCAACATGGCTCATAAGAAGGCAGGCGGTTCCTCCCGCAACGGTCGCGACTCGGCCGGTCGTCGTCTTGGCGTGAAGAAGTTCGGCAGCGAGAAGGTCGTGGCCGGCAACATCATCGTGCGTCAGCGCGGCACCACTTGGCATCCCGGCACCAATGTCGGCATGGGCAAAGACCATACCCTCTTTGCGCTGATTGACGGCCGAGTCGAGTTCCGAGCCAAAGCGAATTCCCGCACTTACGTATCCGTCATTCCGGCCGCCGAGGCCGCCGAATAAAGCCGGTGAGGGTTCTTGGAAATCCCGCCGGTCTCGCCCGACCGGAAGGATTTCCCGAACGTCCGTGATGGACACCCGGGGTACCCGACAGGGGAGGCGAGGAAACCGCCTCCCCTTCGTCGTTCCGGTCCCAGGAGCCCTCAGATGACCATTGTCGAAGCGACCCTCGGGTCACCCCTCGTCGAGAGCAGTACCGCCGTCCTCGAAACCGGCCGCCTCCTGCTGCGCGTGCCCCGGATCGAGGACATGACGTGGATCGCCGAGCTCGCTGACAACCGAAAGGTGGCGGAGATGACGGCGAACATCCCCCATCCCTACGGCATGGCGGACGCGGCCTCCTTCGTCGCCAATCTGCCCGGTGGGCCGGAAGCGGCGACCTTCGCCATCTTCCTCAAGAACGAAGCGGCGCTGCGCCTGCCGGGGCAGCCGGCCTTCGGGCCGGCCATTCCGGTCGGCATGTGCGGTTTCAATCGCCGCGACGAGGACGTGCCTGAGATCGGCTACTGGCTCGGCGAACCCTATTGGGACCACGGGATCGCCACCGAAGCCGTGCGGGCGCTGATCGACCACGCCTTCGGCGACCGCAAGCTGACCGCGCTCACCGCCTCGGCCCGGGTCGTCAATCCGGCCTCGCGCGGCGTGCTGGAGAAGTGCGGCTTTCAGTGGACCGGCGTCGGCCTCGCGCGGGTGCGGGCGATCGGCGCCTCGGTGCCGGTCGATCGCTTCCGGCTGGAACGGCGGCTTTGGACCTCGCTGCGTGCCTGGGGCGCCACCCAGCCGGCGCGGCTGCACGAGCTCGAAGCCGTTCGGCATTGAGCCGGCCTTTTGTTAGTCTTGGAGGGCTCCCGCCCCGTGGGTGTCCGCAACGTTGAGCCGTACCGATGAAGTTTCTTGACCAGGCCAAGATCTATGTCCGCGCCGGCGATGGCGGCGCGGGCTGTCTCTCGTTCCGGCGCGAGAAGTTCATCGAGTTCGGCGGCCCCGACGGCGGCGACGGGGGGAGGGGGGGGGATGTCTGGATCGAGTGTGTCGATGGGCTCAACACGCTCATCGACTATCGCTACCAACAGCACTTTAAAGCCAAAAAAGGCGGCTACGGCATGGGAAAGAACCGCGCCGGGGCCAAAGGCGACGATGTTGTGCTAAAAGTGCCGGCGGGCACCGAGGTTCTTGAGGAGGATGGTGAGACCGTTCTGGCCGATCTGACCGAGGTCGGCCAGCGCATCCGCTTCCTCAAAGGCGGCAATGGCGGCTTCGGCAACGCGCATTTCCAGACCTCGACCAACCAGGCCCCGCGCCGCGCCAATCCCGGCCAGGAGGGCGAGGAGCGCTGGATCATCCTGCGGCTCAAGCTGATCGCCGATGCCGGTCTCGTCGGCCTGCCCAATGCCGGCAAGTCGACCTTCCTCGCCGCCACCACCGCCGCCAAGCCCAAGGTGGCGGACTATCCCTTCACCACCCTTCATCCCGGCCTGGGCGTGGTAAAGGTCGACGGGCGCGAATTCGTCCTCGCCGACATTCCCGGCCTGATCGAGGGCGCGCATGAGGGCGTCGGCCTCGGCGACCGTTTCCTCGCCCATATCGAGCGCTGCCGCGTGCTGCTGCACCTCGTCGACGGCACCAGCGAGCATGCCGGCAAGGCCTACAAGACCGTGCGCGCCGAGCTCGACGCCTATGGCGCCGGCCTGGAGGACAAGCCGGAAATCGTCGCCCTCACCAAGATCGATTCGCTCGACGCCGAGACGCTGAAGGCGCAGATGGACCGGCTGAAGCGCGCGGCGAAGAAGAAGCCGCTCGCGCTCTCCGCGGCCACCGGCGATGGCGTGCGCGAGGCGCTGCGCGCGCTGCTCGGCATCATCGACGAGGGGCGCGCGGAAGAGGCCGACAAGGTGGTGCCGGAGCCCTGGCGCCCGTGAGGCGCTCCCTCTCCCCTCGGGGGAGAGGGGGGCTGCGCCCCGGCCCGAGGCGCGCCGGCCCTGTGCGGTCTTGCCCCTCACCCGCCGCTGCGCGGCGACCTCTCCCCACGGGGAGAGGTGAAGCCACAATTCCCGCGCCTTGCCGGCCAAATCGGCGTATGTAGCGCGCCGTCTTCCCTCTGATCGAAGCCCGCCGCGATGACCCTTTCGACCGACGCCGCCGCCGACGCCCTTGCCGCTTCCGAGGCCACCCCGGCGGCACCCCAGCTTTCCGCCTTCCGCCGCATCGTGGTGAAGGTGGGCTCGGCCCTGCTGGTCGATCAGGCGCGCGGCGCTTTGCGCCATGCCTGGCTGGCGGCGCTGGCGGAAGATGTGGCGCAGCTGCACCGCGAGGGGCGGGAGGTGCTGGTGGTCTCCTCCGGCGCCATCGCGCTGGGGCGCAATGTGCTGGGCCTGCCGCGCCGGGCGCTGAAGCTGGAGGAAAGCCAGGCCGCAGCCGCCGTGGGGCAGATCGCGCTGGCCCGCGCCTGGTCGGAAGCCCTCGCCCATGAGGGGGTGACCGCCGGGCAGATCCTCATCACCCTCGGCGACACGGAAGAGCGGCGGCGCTATCTCAACGCCCGTTCCACCATCGCGAAGCTCATGGAGCTGAAGGTCGTCCCTGTTATCAACGAGAACGACACGGTGGCGACCTCGGAAATCCGCTATGGCGACAATGACCGGCTCGCCGCCCGCGTCGCCGGCATGACCAGCGCCGATCTGCTCATTCTGCTGTCCGATATTGACGGGCTCTACACCGCCCCGCCGAATGAGGACCCGGAGGCCCGCCTCATCCCCGTTGTGCCGCGCATCACCGCCGAGATCGAGGCCATGGCCGGCGGCGCCGGCACGGAGCTGTCGCGCGGCGGCATGAAGACCAAGATCGAGGCGGGCAAGATCGCCACCACGGCGGGCGCGCATATGGTCATTGCGTCAGGCAAGGTAAAGAACCCGATCCGCGCCATCGAAACCGGGGCGCGCTGCACCTGGTTCCTCGCCCCGGCCAATCCGGTGGCCTCGCGCAAGCGCTGGATCGCCGGCGCGCTGGAACCGCGCGGCGTGCTGCATCTCGACGCCGGCGCCGTGGCCGCGCTGCGCCGGGGCTCCTCGCTCTTGCCGGCGGGGGTGAAGCGCATCGAGGGCGAGTTCACCCGCGGCGACGCGGTGGTGCTGCGCGGGCCGGACGGCGCGGAAGTCGGGCGCGGGCTGGTGGCCTATGACCACGACCACGCCGAACGGCTCAAGGGCCGCTCCTCCGACGAGATCGCCACCATCACCGGGTTTGAGGGCCGCACCGCGATGGTGCACAGGGACGATCTGGTGCTGGGGGGTGGGTGAGGGGTACTTGACTATGCGCCAAGTTGTGCCTGATGCTGCCAATGATGTCACAACATTGATGGCCGACGATGAAATCGGAACTGTTTGAGTTTTTTAGGCCCACGGACACAGAATTTGATAATTTTTGGAAGGAGGGAATAGTTGTTCCCGATGCAAATGTTCTGCTTACCCTTATCCGGTATAATAGAAAATCATCCGATGACTTATTTAGTTTATTTGAGAAGATAAAATATAAAATATGGATACCTCATCAAGTTGCTTATGAGTTTCTGAATAATTGCCACAGCGTTTTTTTCTCTATGGAGCAGGCCTACATCAAACTATCCAGCGCTTATGATGAAATCAGGTCAATTTCGGCAAAAAAAATAGATCAAATAAAATCGGAATATAGATTTCATCCTTCACTTGATTTTGAAGATGGTAAGAGTTCATTATTTGAAGCAATAAAAGATATTGAGAATAAAATTAAGTCGAATCAGACAATAAACTCAAAAGCTGACGATATAAACTCGATAATCGAAAGAGTTGCATCTCTATTTGAGAATAGAATAGGTAGACCTTATTCGGATGCGGATTATAAGGAATTTTGTAGACAGGCTGACATCCGATATCAGATGAAGATGCCTCCTGGATACCTAGATGCCGAAAAATCCGACGGTGGCTACGGTGATTTTATTGTATGGCAGCAATTGATTGAATATTCAAAGGAAAATAAGAAAGATATTATATTTGTTACGGAGGATATGAAGGAGGATTGGTGGTTTCGGATCGGCGGACGAAGTATTGGCCCTAGGAGAGAGTTGAGAAGAGAATTCTTCGACAAGACGGGGTGTCAATTTTATGCTTATACATTGGCTCATTGGTTGTCTCTGAATAAATTGAAGGGTTCTGAAATAGTTAGCGACGATACAATTAAGCGAGCTCAGTCTCATCAAAAAATAGATGAAGATTCCGCCAAAAGCCTACGGGAATCCAGAGTTATTTTGGCTAGGAAGAGTCGACAGCTAGACGCTAAATATTCTGAGTTGAAGGAAAAGCTGGATTCTGATCGTAGAAAATTGAACGAATTGACCGATTTCCTGAAGGTTGGTATCCGTCGATTTGATCGGGACGCGGGCGAGCAAAATTTCGAGAGCGGTTTTCTAGATAGTTTAGAGATGTCGAGAAAGGCAGTGCTGGAAGACATTAATGTATCTCTTCAAAGCCTTAAGGAGTTGGAGCTAGAAAGAGAGGCCGTAAGGCTGGATATGGTGCGAATGTGGCGTCGTCGGATGGCGCGTGATCACGGGCAAACCGATTAAGTCATCTTTTCCTTTCCACCATTTTCCGTAGGCGCGCCTGCCCTATCTTCTCCGGCATGCACCGTCGTTCCCTGCTTGCCGCTCCGCTGCTTCTGCTCGCCCCGCGCCTTGGCCGCGCCCAAGGTGCGCCCGCGCCTGACACCACGCCGCCCGCGCTGAACGCGGTGCTCGACCGCGCCGGCGACCTCGAACCGCTGCGCACCGTGCTGGTCGCCAAGCACGGCGAAACGCTCGCCGCGCGCGGCTATCACGGTGGGCGGGTGGACCGGCCGACCAACATCAAATCCGCCTCGAAAAGCATTCTCGCCATGCTCGCCGGCATCGCCATCGAGAAAGGCGTGCTGGAAGGGCCGGAGCAGAAGATCGCCCCGCTGCTGAAGGCCGATCTGCCCGCCGACCCCGACCCGCGCCTTTATGAGATCACGCTCGGCAACCTTCTCTCCATGCAGGCGGGGCTGGAGCGCACCTCCGGGCCCAATTATGGCGCGTGGATCGCCAGTCCCAACTGGGTGCGCGCCGCGCTGGCGCGGCCCTTTGTCGATGAGCCGGGCGGGCAGATGCTCTATTCCACGGGCTCCTCGCACCTCGTCTCGGCGGTCTTGACCCGGGCCAGCGGGCGCTCGACGCTGGCCCTCGCGCGCGACTGGCTCGGCGCCATCGAGGGCTTCGCCATCGCCGATTGGGAGCGCGACCCTCAAGGGGTGTATTTCGGCGGCAACCAGATGGCGATGCGGCCGACCTCCCTGCTCGCCTTCGCCGAGTGCTGCCGCAACGCCGGGCGCAACCGGGCCGGCGAACAGGTGATCCCGCAAGACTGGATCGCCCAATGCTGGCAGGCGCGCACGGCCTCGCGCTTCACCGGCGATGCCTATGGCTATGGCTGGTTCACGCGCGAGATCGACGGGGCGCGCGCGCATTATGGCTGGGGCTATGGCGGGCAGATGCTCTATGTCGTGCCCGCGCGGGGCGTCTCGCTGGTGATGACCTCGACCACCGACGCGCCCTCCGGCCGCACCGGCCACCGCGACGATGTGCACGCGCTCGCCGGGGAGATTTTGGCCGCGCTGGGGTGAAGGGGCGGGTGGCGCCCGTTTCGCGTGCAGGGAGGTATTCCGGCCTGCTGAAAAGCGCGGCAGTGGCGACATGGCGTCGGGATTCGACAAGGGCGTGGTCGGATTTGTGCAACGCAGCGACGGGCGCGCGTTGCTGGCATAGTTCCTGCTCCCCTCTCCCCCGGTCCATGCCATCCCGAGGGGAACGCCGTGACGAAGAAGACAGAGCCGACCAATTCGTCCATCGAGACGCTGCTTGCCGCCCGCAGCTTCACCCGCCGCGTGCTGTTCAAGGGCGCGCTCGCCGCCGGCACCATGGCCGCCGCCGGCCCCTATCTGGTGCGCGACGCCTTCTCCTCCTCCGGCGAGCTGAGCCTGCTCAACTGGGACGACGAACTGCCGGCGCCGGTCATCCCGAACTTCGAGAAGAAGACCGGCATCAAGGTGAAGACCACCCCGTTCTCGCAGAACGAGGAGCAGATCAACAAGCTGCAGGCCACCGACGGCGAAGGTTTCGACCTTTGCGCCCCCACGCGCGACCGCGCCCCGCAGTTCAAGGAGCTGGGCGTGCTGGCGCCCTACGACACCTCCAAGCTCAACCTCGACAACCTGCTGCCCTCCATGCTGGAAGCCTCGACCAGCGTGTGGACCTGGGACGGCAAGCTCTACCATGTGCCGCATTGCTGGGGCTCGGAAGCCATCGCCTGGCGCACCGACCTCGCCACGCTGACCTATGACAAGCTGAGCTACGGCACGCTGTGGAGCCCGGAATTCAAGGGCAAGATGCAGGGCCGCCCGCACTCGCTGCTGCTCGGCATCGGCCTGTGGTGGGACAAGACCGGCAAGCTGCCGTCCAACCGCATGCTCGACGCCTTCAAGGACGAGGCGACGATGAAGAAGATCTACGATCCCATCCTCGCCTTCGCCATCGAGAACAAGGCGCAGGTCAAGCAGTTCTGGGATTCCGCCGACAACACCAAGTCCGGCTTCATGGAAAATGGCTGCGTCATCGGCCAGACCTGGGACGGCCCGCCGCTGTCGCTGAAGAAGCAGGGCAAGCCGGTCACCTATATGGCGCCGCAGGAAGGCGCGATCACCTGGGTCGACGGCTGGTCGCTGACCAAGGGCGCCAAGAACATCGCCCAGGCCTATGAGTTCCTCAACTACATCCACACGCCGGAAGCCTCCGCCGCCGTCGCCGACGGTTCGGGCTACAACCCGGTCGTGAAGGGCGCGGACAAGTATCTCTCCGAGGTCGCCAAGAAGAACTTCGCCGAGGCCTATCCCGGCAACGCGCTGGAAAACCTCTGGAGCCGCCCGCCGGAGCCGTCCTGGTACGCCGAACTGCGCACCCAGTACGCCGAGAAGTTCAAGGCGGCGTGAGCCCTGCCCACTGACACACCCCTCACGGCCGGACCCTCCGGCCGTGAGGGCGTCCGGGCCCCGCCGTGGCCCGCATGTTCCCCGAGTACAGGAAATCCGCATGGCCGCTGCCGTCGAGCTTGAGGGCGTCAATGTCACCTTCGGCGATTTCGTCGCGGTGAAAGACGCGAACCTCACCATCGAGCCGGGCGAGTTCTTCTCCTTCCTCGGCCCGTCCGGCTGCGGCAAGACCACGCTGCTGCGCACCATTTCCGGCTTCATCGAGCCCACGCGGGGGCAGGTGAAGATTGGTGGCCAGGACATGAAGGGCATCGGCCCTAACAAGCGGCCGACCGCGCTGATCTTCCAGAACCTCGCTTTGTTCCCGATGATGACGGTGGCGGAGAATATCGGCTACGGCCTGCGCGTGCGCGGCGTGCCCCGGCACGAGCGCGACGAGAAGGTCAAAACCCTGCTCATCCAGGTCGCGCTTTCCGAGCACGGCCACAAGAAGGTGTCGGAGCTTTCCGGCGGCCAGAAGCAGCGCGTCGCCATTGCCCGCGCGCTCGCCGTCGAGCCCTCCGTGCTGCTGCTCGACGAGCCGCTCTCCGCGCTCGACCTCAAGCTGCGCCAGCACATGCGGGCCGAACTGCGCGCCATCCAGAAGCGTGTGGGCATCACCTTCATCTATATCACCCATGACCAGGGCGAGGCGCTGACCATGTCGGACCGCATCGCGGTCATGAATGCCGGCGTGATCGAGCAGGTGGGTGACGGGCGCGCCGTCTATGCCGAGCCGCGCACCCCGTTCGTCGCCTCTTTCGTCGGCGAGAACAACCGGATTCGCGGGCGGGTGAGTGCGGTGGAAGATGGCTTCGCCACGCTCGACACGCCGCTCGGCGCGCTGAAGGGGCGCAACCCGGTGGCGCTGAGCGTGGGGCAGGAAGCGCTGCTGTTCGTGCGGCCGGAAGCGATGCGGCTGCGCGCCAATGGCGGAACCAGCGGCTTTGCCGGCGAGACCCTGGATGTCGCCTATGAAGGCAGCGTCTCCCACATCACGCTGCGGGTGAAAACCGGGCAGAAGGTGACGGCGAGCGTCGGCGGTGGCGTGGCGCTGCCTGCGGCGGGCGAGGAGCTGCATCTCGGCTTCACCCCCGAGGATGGGCTGCTGCTCGCCCTGCCGGAAGGGCACTGACCATGAATGGCAGCCTCGCCTTCGTCTTCGGCCTGCCGCTGGCGGTCGTGGTGCTGTTCTTCGCGCTGAGCGCCTATGAGCGGCGCATGGGCATCGCCACCGGGCCGGGCTTCTTCCAGCGCAACGGTCTTGCCGTCGGCCTCTATCTGGTGCTGGCCGTCGGCTTCTGGGCCTTCTTCATCATCCTGCTGCCGCAGCTCGCCATGGTGGACATGTCGTTCCGCCCGAAGCTGCCGCCGGCGCAGATGGGCGGGCCAAAAGACCTCTACACGCTGGAGAATTACCGCTACTTCCTGTTCGGCTCCACCACCTCCACGGCCGAATGGAACTGGCTGCACATCAAGGCCTTCTTCCTCACCATCGGGGTCAGCATCCTCATCACGCTGATCAATTTCGCCATCTGCTACCCCTTGGCCTTCCACATGGCGCAATCGGCGAGCGCGGCGCGGCTGCGGGTGCTGCTGCTGCTGCTGATCCTGCCCTATTGGGTGAACGAGATCCTGCGAGCCTTCGCCTTCCGGGTGCTGCTGTCGTCCGGCGGCATCATCAACCAGCTGCTGATGGGCAGCGGGCTGACCAATGAGCCGATCGACTTCCTCGGCGCCGATGTCGGGCTCTATATGGGCCTGTCCTACGCCTATCTCCTGATGATGATCTTCCCGCTCTACAACGCCATTGAGAGCCTCGATCGCAACCAGGTGGAAGCGGCGCGGGACCTTGGGGCGCCGTGGTGGCACATTCATGCCTTCATCGTGCTGCCGCACGCCAAGCCGGGCATCGCCTCCGGCTGCACGCTGGTGTTCATGCTCACCGCCGGCGCGCTGGCGGCGCCGCTGGTGCTGGGCGGGCCGCGCACGCTGTGGTTCACCCCCATCGTCTATGACCGCTTCTACCAGGCCTTCAACTGGCCGCAGGGCGCGGCCTATGCCTTCATCCTGCTGGTGAGCTGCATTCTGTTCGTGCTGGTGGTGCTCAAGGCGTTCCGGCTCAGCCTTGGAGAAATCACGCGATGATGGAGTACACGCGATGATTCCGGGTCCGTTCCAGCGGGTGATGTTCGCGCTCTATACGGTGATCTTCTTCCTTTATTTGCTGGGGCCGCTGGTGGTGATGGGCGTTTCCGCCTTCAACACCCCGCAATACCCGCAGGTGTGGCCGATCGACGGGCTGACGCTGGACTGGTTCGCGGCGCTGTTCGCCGACCAGGACATGATGACGGGCCTGAAGATGAGCCTGTGGATCGGCCTGCTGGTGGTGTGCATCTCCGTGCCCATCGGGCTCGCGGGCGCCATCATCATGACGCAGATCCAGCCGCGCGTGCGTTCGCTCTATTATCTCGTCGTGGTCTCGCCGGTGCTCACCCCGGGCATCATCATCGGTATCTCCACCGTGGTGTTCTGGCGCCAGTTCACCGGGCAGACCGGCACGCGCTTCCTCTATGACGGCGTGGTGCTCACCGTGCTGGGGCAGGCGAGCTTCATTTCCGCCTATTGCATGCTGATCATCCTCGCCCGGCTACAGCGCTTCGACCGCTCGCAGGAAGAGGCGGCGCTCGATCTCGGCGCCAGCTACCCGCAGGTGTTCCGCCACATCTTGCTGCCCTTCCTCAAGCCGGCGCTGGCCTCGGCGGCGGTGCTGGCCTTCCTCTCCTCCTTCGAGAACTACAACACCACCACCTTCGCCATCCTCTCCGACAAGACTCTGACCACCGTGCTCGCCGGGCGGGTGCGGCAGGGCTCGACGCCCGCCATCTCGGCGCTGGCCGTGGTGATCGTGGCGGTGACGGTGGTCGGCGCCATCGCCTTCGAGATTTACAAGCGGCGGGCGGACGCGGCGGCGGCGCGGCGTCAACGCGCGGCGCTGGAGGCGGAGGAGGCCGAGCTCGCCGGCACGCCGACGCCCGCGATGGGGTGAGGCCCGGCGGGGCGAACGGACGACAGGTCCGCCCGCCCCTCGCCATGGCAGGCGCCCGGCTTCACCGCGGCTGGAGGCCGACCTGCCCGCGCGGGAAGCGCGCAATCACCGCAGGGTCGATGTTGAGATGCGCGGCGACGAGTTCCGGCGGGGCGTGGGTGAGCCAATCCGCAAGGTCGACCTCCTGATATTCCGCCGTGCGGAACACGGCGAGCACCTGCACATCCTCATCGCCGGTGTTCTCGATGTAATGGCCCTGGCTCTTGGGCACGACGCCGAGATCGCCGGCCTGGAAGTCGATGGTCTGGGCGCGCGGGCCGGTGTTGAAAACCGTCATGCGGCCCCGGCCCTTGATCCAGTACTGCCATTCATCGGCATTGGGGTGCCAGTGCAGCCGCCGCAGGCCGCCGGGGCGGATGGTCTCGATGGCGGCGGCGATGGTGGTGGAGGCCTTGAAGCTGCGGCTGTCGGCCAGATGGACCTCGCCCGCCTCGTTCTTCTTCACCGGCGGCGTGCCGGTGAGCGAGAAGGTGAAGGGCTCGGCCGGCGCCCCGCCGGAGGCGACGGCGGCCTGGTCCACCGCCAGCGGCGGCGGTTCCTTTCCCTGGAAGATCCACAGGTCCTGCAGCGGAATGTTCTTGAACGTGTCCGCCGGCACGCCGAAATTCTGCGCGAGAATCTTCGGCGGGGTGTGGGCGAACCAGTCGGTGAGCAGCAGCGTGTTGTATTCGGACTGAAAGGCGTCGTCGAAGACGATGATAAACTCGCAGCCTTCCGGGCCGAGGCCCTGCAGCGAGTGCGGGTAGCCAGCGGGGAAGAACCACAGGTCGCCGGCGCCGACATCGCGCACATAGGGGTGGCCGTCCTTGTCCAGCACGGTGATGCGGCAGCGGCCATTGGTCATCAGCGCCCATTCGCCGGCGAGGTGCCAGTGCATCTCGCGAATGCCGCCCGGCCCGAGACGCATGTTCACGCCGGACACTTCCTTGGCCGCCGGGAACTCCGTGGCGGTGATCTGCCGGGCCCAGCCGCCGGCCTGCACGCGCTTGGGCATGATGTTGAACGACGACCACAGCATCGGCATGCTGCCGACATCGGTGGCGGGCGGGTTCTGGAAGGACGGGATCTGAGCCTCCAGCGCCGGATTCTGCGGGCCGGGATTGGACAGCGCGCCGGGCGTCGAGTTGATCGCGCCTTCCGGCGGCTGGTCGGGATTGCCGAAGCTCGCGGCCTGCGCAGCACCGCTGGCGACGGCGACGCCGCCAAGGGCGCTGAGCGCGAGTAGGGTGCGCCGGGACAGATCTTCCATTGTCGCTCTCCTCACGGGATCGGGGGCAGGGGGCGAGCCTCCTGTGCGGCCCGGACTGTGCGGGGAGCGAGCGGGGGAATCTTGCGCGCGTGCACGATCCGGCACGTGAGCGGGCGGATGCGCAAAATCGGGCGGGCGCGCCGCGCGCTAACGCGGCGGGTCGAGGCCGGGCGGGGAGGATGGCGGAAGAGAGTGGGAGTCGAACCCACCAGGGACCGGCTCGCGGCCCCTTCCGGATTTGAAGTCCGGATACCTCACCGGAGGTAACGCTCTTCCAGAAGGCATGTCCGCGCCCCGAGCGGGGGCGGGCGCATCAGTGTGGTCGATCGCACCGAACAGGTCCAGCCGGTGGCGGTTGATGCGGCGCAGATCGCCGCGCCGGAGGGTGACGCCGTGGCGGTCGAGAAATTCCAGGATCTGAATCGCCACCTTGCGGCCGACGGCGTGGCCGCCTTGCTCGATCCGGTCGCGGAAGGCGCTGGCGGTGAATTCCCGCCCCGGCGCGGGCTCGGCGAGGGCGCAGGCGAGCGCCACCATCTCCGCTACGGTAGCGCGCAGGAAGAAATGGTCGTGCGCCACCTCGTCCACCTTGCCCATGCGCGCGAGCAATTTCATGAGCCGGCGTATATCCGTCTCCGCCTCGCCGGTCTGCGCGGCGAGGTCGCGCACGCGGGGCGGGCGGAAACGGGCGTCGGCGGCGAGGGCGGGGGCGATCCGCTCCCACAGCGCCTCGTCCCGGGGGGTGAGGCGCACTTCATGGCCGGGAAGTCGCACCCAGGCCCCTTCGCGCACCAGCGCGCCGCTGTCACCAAGGCGGCGCAGCGCCTCGGTGAACACCGGCTTGGGCAGGCGCGGGACAAGCGCGAGGCGCAGCTTTTCCGCGCCCATGCCGGCGAGGTCGGGATTGGCGTCGTGAAAGGCGCCGATTTCGCCAAGCAGCGCCTGCGTATAGAGCGCCCAGCGCGCGGGGGAGAGGGCGATGCGCATCTCGCCCTCATTGAGGACCTCCAGCCCCAGCCGGGCGGCGATCGCCTCCGCCGCCTGCGCCCCCAGCGCCCGGTCGCGGGCGAAAGCGGCGAGGTCGAGATGGAAGGGCGCCACCTCCAGCAGGCCGGACACTGCCGCGTCGGCATCGCTTTCGCGCAGCGCCGCGAGCTGGGCGAGGCGCTCCGGCGTGCGCCGCTTGCGGGCGGGGGCGCGCAGGTCGATGAGGCGGCCGCCGCCGATGCTGCGCTGCGCCGAGGTATCGCGAATGACGTAGCGATCGCCCGCCGCGGCGGCGATCGGTCGTTCCAGCACGATCTGCACGAGGCCGGTCGTGCCGGGCGTGATTGTGTCGGCAGAGAGTGGCACCAGCCGCGCCCCGATCTCGCTGGCGCCATGGTGGAAGCGCACCGGGAACCACGCACCAAGCGGTTTCGGCTCGCCCGCCAGCACGGTGATCGTGGCGTCGATCCGCTCGGTGGGGGCGTGCAGCGTCGGGTCGATCACGAGGTCGCCGCGCTTGATTGCCTCGGCGCGGATCGCCTCGCCGGCGAGGTTGAGCGCGCAGCGCTCGCCGGCGCGACCTTCCTCCGCCTTGCGGTTCTGCGCATGCAGCGAGCGCAAACGCGCGGGCAGGCCGGATGGGCTCACCATCAGCGGATCGCCCACGCGGACACGGCCGGAAAGCACGGTGCCGGTGACGATGGTGCCGGCACCGGCAAGGGTGAAGCTGCGGTCCACCGCGAGACGGAAGCGCCCCTCCGCCGGGCGGGCCTCGGACCGGCGGGCGGCGGCGATGAGCGCGTCGCGCAGCGCCGCAACTCGCTCGCCGGTATGGGCGGAAACCGGCAGGATGGCGGCGCCGGCGAGAGACGTGCCTTCCAGTAGCGCCGCGATCTCGCCCGCCACCTCGGCGCGGCGCGGTGCGTCCGCAAGGTCGGCCTTGGTGAGGGCGACGAGCCCCCGATTGATGCCGAGGAGGTCGATGAGCGCGAGGTGCTCGCGTGTCTGCGGCATGACCCCGTCGTCGGCGGCGACGATGAGCAGGGCGAAGTCGATGCCGCTCGCGCCCGCCAGCATGGTGTGGATAAACTTCTCATGCCCGGGCACGTCGATGAAGCCGAGCGTGCCAGCTTCGGTGGGCAGATAGGCGAAGCCGAGATCGATGGAGATGCCCCGCGCCTTCTCCTCTTTCAGCCGGTCGGTATCGACGCCGGTGAGCGCACCGACCAGCGCGGTCTTGCCATGGTCGATATGGCCGGCGGTGCCGATGATCATGCCGGCACCCTTATGTTCGCGAGGCTGGCGAGGAAGCCGGCTTCGTCTTCCAGGCAGCGCAGGTCGAGAATCAGCGCGCCCTCGCTGATGCGGCCGATGATTGGCACCGGCAGGTCCCGCAGCGCGCTCGCCAGCGCGTTGAGCCGCCCGCCGGAGGCTTCCGCCGCCGGGCGGATGGCGAAGCCGGCGCTGGGCAGGGTTTCCAGCGGCAATGCGCCGGAGCCGATCTGGCTGGAACAGTCGACAATCTCGATGTCGAACGCATCGCCCAGAGCGGCGGCGACAGGCTCGGCGAGCGCATGGGCCTGAGCGGCGATCTCCGCCCGCCTACGCGCCAGGAGCCGCAATGTCGGCAGGCGCGCGGCGAGCCGGTCCGGGTCGCGGTAAAGCTTCAGCGTGGCTTCCAGCGCGGCGAGGCGGATCTTGTCGACCCGCAGCGCCCGCTTCATCGGGTTCCGGTTGATGGCGGCGATGAGGTCGGCACGGCCGACGATGAAGCCGGTCTGCGGCCCGCCGAGCAACTTGTCGCCGGAGAAGGTGACGATATCCGCTCCTTCCACTACGGCTTCGCGCACCGTCGGCTCATGGGCGAGGCCAATCCGGGCGAGATCGAACAGCGTGCCGGAGCCGAGATCATTGACCAGCGGCACGCCCTTGGCGCGGGCGATGTCCGCCAGTTCGCGCGCCGGCACTTCCTTGGTGAAGCCTTCGATGCGGTAGTTCGAGGTGTGAACCTTCAGCACCAGCCCGGTGGCTTCGTTGAGCGCGCCGGCATAGTCCTTGGGATGGGTGCGGTTGGTGGTGCCGACCTCGACGAGCTTCACCCCGGCGCGGGCCATGATGTCGGGCATGCGGAAGGCGCCGCCAATCTCGATCAGTTCGCCGCGCGAGACGATGGCCTCGCGGCCAAGGCCGAGCGTGTTGAGCACCAGCAGCACGGCGGCGGCATTGTTGTTGACGACGGTGGCGTCTTCCGCGCCCGTCAATTCGATCAGCAGTTCGCGCACGTGGTCGTCGCGCTCGCCGCGTTTGCCGGTGGCGAGGTCATATTCCAGCGCCACGGCGGCGCGCATGGCGCTCGTGGCCGCCTCCACCGCCTCTTCCGCCAGCAGCGCGCGGCCGAGATTGGTATGCAGCACCGTGCCGGTGAGGTTGAACACCGGGCGCAGGCGCGTGCGTGCCTCCCGCTCCAGCGCTTCCGTTGCGGCCAGCGCCACGTGATCGGCCGTGGGCAGGGCGGCGAGCTTGCCCGCCAGCAGGCAGGCGCGCACCTCCTCCAGCGCGGCGCGGATGGCTGACGTGGTGGGGGCGCGGCCGAACGCTTCCACGGCTTCCTGGCCCGCAGGAGTGGCGAGCACGCGGTCGACCGAGGGCAGGTCGCGAAGGGACGGGGCAGCGGGGCGGGAAGGCGCATCCATCGCCGCGCCCCTCAATAGCCGAGCAGGAACGGGTTGAAGGCGGCGCGCCGGTACGGCCCCTGTTGCATCATCAGGTCGAGCCCCAGCGTGCCGATATCGTCGGCGACCGGCTCGATGGTGACATCCTTGTTCTGGTACATCACCTTCACATAGGTGCGGCACTCGTCGCAGGTTTCCGCTTTCACCGTGCCGGGGCTGCCGTCGATTTCCTGATAGCCTATGCCCTTGGTGGTGCCGCAGGCGCAGCAGCGGATGCGGACATAGTTCCACAGGGTGGAACAGAGCGAGCAGGCGCAGAAGCGATTGCCATGCGCGTTCGGCCATTCGACGATGAGCGAGGCGACGGGCGGCCCGCCGCAGGCGGGGCAGACGCCATCGCCCACCGGCACCAGCTTTTTCGCGTCGAGCGTCGCGGCGAGGCGGGCGAAATGCACCTGCAGGGCGCCCGCGACATAGACATGTTCGGCTAGGCGTTCGACGGGGAGGTCGTGCGCCAGCACGTCGCGCACCATCTGCGCGCGTTCGGCGCCATCGGCGCGGCGCACGCGGGCGAGAGCGGCGGCGGCTTCCTCGGGCATCGCCACACGGGCGGCAGCGTCGAACAAGTGGTCGAGCGTCGCCTCCAGCGTGTCGTCGAGCAGGGTGGTGGCACGGTCCAGCGCCGGCATCTCGAAGGCGCGGGCGCGCTCCAGATGTTCCGGGTCCGGCGGCTCCGCCGGGGGCAAGGCCGGCACGATGGCCTGCTGCGCCTCGATGAGGCCGGCGACGAAATCGAGATAGGGCTTAAGCGGGCTCACCGCCGCATAGGTGCGCAGCCGCTTCGCCCGCAGGCCGAACAGATGCGCGGGATCGGGCAGCACCGCGAAGGGCGGGGTGGAGACGGCACCGATCACGCTGGGATCGGGCTGAAGGTTCTGCGACATGCTGACCTCACGAACCGCACGGGCCACGTGGAACGGAAGGGCTCCGCCCCGGACGGGCAGGCATCCGGGACGGAGACGAAAGCGGGCGGCGCCTATTCCGCCGGTGTCGGCGGGCGCTTGCCCGGCCGGGTGCCGACCAGCTCGCGCAGCCATTTGCGGTGGTGGCGCCACGCCCAGCCGCCCGTCACCTTGCCCCGCGTCATGGCGCCGATGGTGCCCTTGACCCAGATGGCGGCATAGACGTGGATGATCCACACGCAGATGATCGCCACCGCCGCGATGGAATGGACGAGGATGGCGACGCGCTTCTGTTCGATGCTGGTATAGGGGTAGAAATACTGGTCCCACATCACCACGCCGCTGGCGATGAGGATGACGATGAGCGCCGACATGCCCCAGAAGACGAATTTCTGGCCGGCATTGTACTTGCCGATCTCCGGCAGACGCTCTTCCCGCCCGCGCAGCACATCGCTGATGCGGGCGAGCCAGGTGCCGTCCTCGCGCGCCGGCAGGTTGGCCCGCCAGAAGCGCAGGAACAGCCCGGCGAAGGAGAAGAATAGCACCACGCCGATCCAGGGATGGATCGCCCGCGTCCACTGTCCGCCGCCGAACAGGCCGGTGAGGAAGAACAGGCTCGGCGTGAACAGAGCAAGTCCCGACAGCGCCAGCAGGATCAGGCTCAGCGCGGTGATCCAGTGGTTGATGCGCGCGCCGACCGTGTAGCGCGACACCTCGACCGGGTGGCCCGGGCGCACGGCGTCGCCCGGTTCCACATCCTCGGCCGCGTGGGTCTTGAGGTTGCCGGCGCTCATGGCGTCCTCCTCTCGACAGGGCCGGCGGGTGTCGGCGGCGGCGTCGGGGCGCCGTCGGCGAGCCGCTCGGCGTTCTCCTCATCCTCCTCCGACACCTTGTTCGGCCCGGCGACGACATAGTGCAGGAAGCCGGCGGCGGCGGCGAAGCCCATCACCGCGAGGCCGACATATTTCGTCACGCCCTTCCAGGCGTCGACGAGGGGGGAGATGCGCGGATTGTCCGGCAGGCCGGCATAGATGGACGGCGTGTCGGCGTGGTGCAGCACATACATCACATGCGTGCCGCCGACGCCGGGCGGGTCGTAGAGCCCGGCATTCTCGAAGCCGCGCGACTTCAGGTCCTTGATGCGGAAATCCGCCCATTCCTTCATCTCGTCCTTGGTGCCGAAGACGATGGCCTGGGTCGGGCAGGCCTTCTGGCAGGCCGGACCCTGGCCGACCGCGACACGGTCGGAGCAGAGCGTGCATTTATAGGCGGTGTGGTCGACCTTGGAGATGCGCGGAATGTTGAACGGGCAGCCCTTGATGCAGTAGCCGCAGCCGATGCAGTTGTCGTGCTGGAAATCCACGATGCCGTTGGAATATTGCACGATGGCGCCGGGGGCCGGGCAGGCCTTGAGGCAGCCCGGATCCTCGCAATGCATGCAGCCATCCTTGCGGATGAGCCATTCCAGGTTTTCGGTCTCGGGATTCACCCATTCGGTGAAGCGCATCAGGGTGAAGGTGTCCGGCGTCAGGTCCATGGGATTGGTGTAGATCCCGTGGTTGAAGCCGATCTCCTCGGTGAGGTTGTTCCATTCCAGGCACGCGGCCTGGCAGGCCTTGCAGCCGATGCATTTGGAGACATCGATCAGCTTGGCCACCTCGGTCAGCCGCTCAGCGGGCGGCGTGACCGTGGAGGCGCTGCGGCGGAGAATGTCCTTCTCGCCGAAGCGCGGAGTGGCGGCGTCGGTGGCGACGTTGGGATTGGGGATCGGTGGGAACATGATGCCGCCTCCCTATGCCACCACCGGCCCGGTGGAGGGCTCGATGTTGACCATGAACGCCTTGAACTCCGGGGTTTCGATATTCGCGTCGCCCACGAAGGGGGTGAGCGTGTTGGCCGGGAAGCCCTTGCGGGCCGAGCCGACGAAGCCCCAGTGGATAGGCACGCCGACGATGTGCACGGTCTTGCCGTCGATGGTCATAGGCTTGATGCGCTTGGTGACCACCGCCTTGGCGTAGAGCTCGCCGCGCTTCGACCACACCCGCACCCAGCCGCCGAGCGCGATGCCCTTTTCCTTCGCCAGCTCCTCGGAAATCTCCACGAACTGTTCCGGCTGCAGGACCGAGTTCACATGGTTGTTTTTGGTCCAGTAGTGGAAATGCTCGGTGAGACGGTAGGAGGTGCCGGCATAGGGGAAGTTGGGATCGCCGATATCGGCGAAGCTCTTCCAGTCGTCCTTGAACACGCGCGCCACCGGGTTGCCCCGGATCTTCGGCGCGATGACATTGGCGACCGGGCTCTCGAACGGCTCGTAATGCACCGGGAACGGCCCGTCCCGCATCATCTTGCGCACCCACAAGCGTGACGTGCCTTCGGGGTTCATGATGAAGGGGCCGACATCCCGCGGCTTGGCGGTGGGCGCGATGTCCGGCACGTCGTAGCCGGTCCACTTGGCGCCGTCCCATTCGATCAGCTTGCGCGAGGGGTCCCACGGCTTGCCGTCGAGGTCGCAGGAGGCGCGGTTGTAAAGCACGCGCCGGTTCGCCGGCCAGGAGAACGACCATTTGAGGAACATGCCGGCGTCGCCGGGGTCGGAATTGTCCCGCCGCGCCATCATGTTGCCGGCTTCGGTCCAGCAGCCGGAGAAGATCCAGCAGCCGCCCGCCGTGGTGCCGTCGTCGCGCATCTGGCCGAAGCCGGAGAGCTGCTTGCCCGCCTCCAGGATCTTCTTGGTCGGGTCGGCGGGGTCGAAGACATCGACCAGCACCGAGCCGTTCATCTCTTTCGCCAGCTCTTCCGGCGTCGGCTCGCCGGGGTCCTTGTAGGACCAGTTGAGGTTGACAATCGGATCGGGGAAGGCGCCGCCTTCCTTCTTGTACAGCTCCTTCAGCCGCAAATGAATCTGCGCCATGATCCAGATGTCGGTCTTCGCCTCGCCCGGAGGCGAGCCGCCAGGCCAGTGCCATTGCAGCCAGCGGCCGGAATTGACCAGCGAGCCCTCATCCTCGGCGAAGCAGGTGGTGGGAAGCTGGATCACCTCCGTCTTGATGTCGGCCGGGCTCACCTTGTTGAAGGTGCCGTGATCCTCCCAGAAGCGGGCGGTCTCGGTTTCCAGCGGGTCCATGATGACCAGCATCTTCAGCTTGGCGAGGCCGGCGGCGAGCTTGCCCTTGTCGGGGAAAGCCTGCAGCGGGTTGAACCCCTGGCAGAAATAGAGGTTCACCTTGCCCTGCTTCATCATGTCGAAGACGCGCAGCACGTCGTAGCTGGCGACATCGAGCTTGGGCAGGTAGCTGTAGGCCCAGTCGTTCTCCTTGGTGGCGGCCGGGCCGTACATCGACTTCATGAAGCTGACGAAGAACTTGCGGTAGTTCTGCCAGTAGCTGGTCTGGTTCGGCCGCAGCGGCTTGAAGGCGCGCGTCGACATATAGGTGGTGAAGTCGGGTTCCTTCTGGGTGGGGATGTTGAGATAGCCGGGGATGAGGTTGCTCATCAGCCCGAGATCGGTCAGCCCCTGGATGTTGGAATGGCCGCGCAGGGCGTTCATGCCCCCGCCGCGCACGCCGATATTGCCCAGGATGAGCTGGAGCATCGCCATGCCGCGAATATTCTGCGCGCCCTTGGAATGCTGGGTCCAGCCGAGCGCGTACATGCTCGTCATGGTCTTGGTCGGCGTCGAGCATTCCGCCACCATCTCGGCCACCTTAAGGAAGGCGTCCTTCGGTGTGCCGCAGACACGTTCCACCATCTCAGGCGTGTAGATGGCGACGTGCTGTTTCAGCAGATTCCACACGCAGCGCGGATTCTGCAGCGTCTCATCGACCACGGCATAGCCGTCCGGGCCGATCTCATATTCCCACGTGTCGCGATTGTAATCGCGCTTTTCCTCGTCATAGCCGGTGAACAGCCCGTCCTGGTAGCCATAGCCCTCGCGGACCACGAAGCTGGCATTGGTGAAGGGCTTCACATAGTCCCACTGCACCTTGTCATTGCTGATGCAGTGATTGATCAGGGCCATGAGGAAGACGATGTCCGACCCCTGGCGGATCGGCGCATAAAAATCCGCTACCGACGCCGAGCGGTTATAGCGCGGGTCGACGACGATGAGCTTAGCGCCACGGTTGGCTTTCGCCTCGGTGACCCATTTGAATCCGCACGGATGGGCTTCGGCGGCATTGCCGCCCATGATGACCACGAGGTCGGTGTTCTTGATGTCCGTCCAGGCGTTGGTCATTGCTCCACGGCCAAAAGTTGGGGCGAGACTCGCCACCGTCGGGCCGTGTCAGACACGCGCTTGGTTATCGAACGCCAATATGCCGGTCGAGCGTACGACCTTGTAGGTCGCGAACGCCGTCTCGTTGGTGGTCGCGGAAGCCGCGAGGAAGCCGGTGGTGAGCCAGCGATTGACGGTCACGCCATCCTGGTTGGTGGCGACGAAATTGGCGTCGCGGTCGTCCTTCATCGCGCGGGCGATCTTGTCGAGCGCGGCGTCCCAGGAGATCGCCTCGAATTTGTCGGAGCCGGCCTTGCGGATCATCGGCTGGGTCAGCCGGGTCGGCGATTTCACGATGTCGCGCAGCGCCGCGCCCTTGGGGCAGAGCGTGCCGCGATTGGTCGGATGGTCGGCATCGCCCTCGATATGGACGATGTCGGCCTTCTCGCCTTTGCGCAGATCACCCTTGGAATAGATGATGATGCCGCAGGCGACGGAGCAGTAGGTGCAGGTGTTTCGCGCTTCCGTGGTGTTCACCAGGTGGAACGGCTTCACGGCAGCGGCGACGGCCGCCTCCGCCTCGCTGAAGCCGAAGGCACCCAACGTGGTACCGGCAAGGCCGGCCCCCGTCGTTTTGAGGAACGTACGGCGCGAGAGCTCCATATTCATCGTGGCCCTCCCGTTTCTCGTCACAAAGCCCATCGCCCGATAGGCTTTCCCAATCACAAGGCTATTTTTTAGCTCCTCCAATGTCAAACAGACTTAAGGTGAGGTGAGGAACAAAAAGTCGTGTGATTTCAGACCGTTCGTAATGTTGCCGTGCGATCCCGACATGTTGCGCTGCAACCAATACGGGTTTCGCCCAAGGGCCGATTGACGATTTCCCGCCCCCGGCGCAGCATTACACCGTGCTCGCTTCTGCGGCTCCCGCGTGTCGGGGCGGAAAGAACCTCATCCTGCTGGTGGCTGTCGCTTCCCTTGCGTCATGGGCGCTGGCGGAAGGGCCCTCCGCTCATGCTGGTGTGCCGCTGCCGCTGGGCGAGGTGCCGCCGCCCTTGGCGCTGCCCTCACTCGATCATGGGCCGCAGAGCCTCGCGGCGCTGCACGGGCGGCCAGTGCTGGTTCACTTCTTCGCGACCTGGTGCGCGCCGTGCCGCGACGAAATGGCGGGCCTTGCGCGGCTTGCCGACCGACGCGGCGAGGGACCGCTCGTCCTTCTCGCCGTCGATGTGGGCGAGGTGCCGGTGCGGGTACGGCGCTTCTTCGCCACGCAAGCTGTGCCCTTCCCCGTGCTGCTGGACGAGGACCGCGCCGCGCTGAAGGCGTGGAAGGTCGCCGGCCTGCCCGCGACCTTCGTGCTCGACGCCTCGCACACGCTGCGCCTCTACGCCGACGGCCCGGTGGACTGGGATGACCCCGCCGCCGACCGCCTGCTCGACACGCTCGCCGACCCCGCCGCTGCGCCGGATGGCGCGCGGCTGCCCTCGCTCAACATGGATGAATCCCGGGAGAATGCGCCATGACCACTCGCCGTGACTTCCTCAAGACTGGCGTCGCCCTTGCCGCCGTCGCCGCCGTGCCGCACGCCGCCTTGGCGCAGGCCGCCGGCCCGGCCGCCGCCGCCGCTTTCGCGCCGAAGCCGGGCAGATGGCGCGATTTCGAGGTGGTGACGGTGCTGGACGTGAAGCCGGTGGAGGGTAAGGGCGGCCCCGCGCAGGCCTGGGTGCCGCTGCCCTCCTACACCGCCGCCGACTGGATGAAGCCGGGCGAAAGCACCTGGAAGACCAATGCCGCCACGGCGGAAGTGGTGAAGGACCCGCATTACGGCGCGCAGATGCTGCATCTGACCTGGGCGCCGGGCGAGGAAAAGCCCAGTGTCGAGATCACCTCGCGCTTCTCCACCCGCGACCGCGCCACCGATTTCGCCGCGCCCGGTGCGGTGGCGGCGCTGTCGGCCGAGGAGCGGGCGCTGTTCCTCGCCCCCACGGACCTCATCCCCACCGACGGCATCGTCAAGGCGACGGCCGACAAGATCACCGCCGGCAAGACCTCGGACCTTGAGAAGTCCCGCGCCATCTATGAGTGGGTGGTGGAGAATACCTACCGCAACGCCGCGACGCGCGGCTGCGGCACGGGCGATGTCGCCTCGCTGCTGGCGAGCGGCAATCTCGGCGGCAAATGTGCCGATCTCAACGCGTTGTTCGTCGGGCTGAACCGTGCCGCCGGCATTCCCGCCCGCGATCTCTACGGCATCCGCGTGGCGCCCTCGGCCTTCGGCTATAAGAGCCTCGGCGCCAATTCGCCCACCATCTCCAAGGCGCAGCACTGCCGCGCCGAAGTGTGGCTGGAGGGCTTCGGCTGGGTGCCGGCCGACCCCGCGGATGTGCGCAAGGTCGTGCTGGAGGAGCCGCCGGGCAAGAACGCGCTCGACGACGCCAAGGTGGTGGCGGCGCGCAAGGCGCTGTTCGGCTCCTGGGAGGGCAATTGGCTCGCCTATAATGACGGTCACGACATCGCCCTGCCGGGCTCCTCCGGGCCGAAGCTCGGCTTCCTCATGTATCCGCAGGCGGAAGTGGCCAGCCTGCGCCATGACTGCCTCGACCCCGACGCCTTCGCCTATGTGCACAAGGCGAGCGAAGTGGCGGCGTGAGCGGCCAATCGTCATCCCGGCCGCGCGTAGCGAGAGCCGGGATCGTTCTCCCACCACGACGCGGTCCCGGATCGGCCTTGCGGCCGTCCGGGATGACGGGCGACACAGGCCATGCTCATGCTCGACACCCCGACTACCGCCGCCCCGTTCCGCCTCACCAGCCTCGCCCATGGCGGCGGCTGCGGCTGCAAGCTGGCGCCCTCGGTGCTGCGCGAACTGCTCTCCGAACAGCCTTCCGGCACCGGCTTCGCGCGGCTGCTGGTCGGCACCGAGACCGGCGACGACGCGGCAGTCTACCAACTCGACGACGACACCTGCCTAATCGCCACCACCGATTTCTTCATGCCGATGGTGGACGATCCCTTTGAGTTCGGCCGCATCGCCGCCACCAACGCCATTTCCGATGTCTATGCCATGGGCGGCAAGCCGCTGCTGGCGCTGGCCATTCTCGGCATGCCGCTCGGCAAGCTGGAGCCGGCGCTGGTGCGCGAGATCTTGAAGGGCGGGGCCTCCATCGCGGCGGAGGCCGGCATTCCCGTGGCGGGCGGCCATTCCATCGACGCGCCGGAGCCGATCTATGGGCTGGCGGTGATCGGCACGGCGCGGCCGGAGCAGATCCGCAAGAACAGCACCGCCTTCGCCGGCGACGCGCTGATCCTGACCAAGCCGCTCGGCGTTGGCATCTATTCCGCCGCCTTCAAGAAGGAGAAGCTCCCGCCCGCCGCCTATGACGAGATGATCGCCTCAATGACGACGCTGAACCGTGTCGGCACCGCGCTCGGCCGGGACGCGGCGGTGCATGCGGTGACCGACGTGACCGGCTTCGGCATTCTCGGCCATGGGCTGGAAGTGGCGCGGGGCTCGGGGCTCGCCTTGGAGATCGAGGCGGCGGCGCTGCCCGTGCTTGGCGAGGCCCGCGCGCTGGCGCAGGCGGGGTTCGTCACCGGCGCCTCGCACCGCAACTGGGCGAGCTATGGCGAGGGGGTGCGCCTGCCTGACGGGCTGCCGGAGGCGGAGCGGCACCTCCTCACCGACCCGCAGACCTCGGGCGGGCTGCTGGTGGCGGTGGCGCCGGACGCAGTGGAGCGGGTGCTTGCCGAAATCCGCGCCGCCGGTTTCCCCCGCGCCGCCCTCATCGGCCGGGTGGTGGAGGGGGCGCCGGCCGTCACCGTGATCTGAGCCGTGCCCCGTCTTCGTGACTCGCTTGCGGGTTTATGCGCGGGCGGCGGCGGGATATCCTCACCCGTGAGGCGGCCGGAGGGTGGACCTGTGGCCGCGCGTGGAGTTGAAGGATCGGCCATGTCAGACACGGGTCTCGAACTCGCCTTTGGGCGCGGCGCGCAGCATCTCAGTCTCCCGCCGGGGGCGAAGCCGACCGTGCTGCGCAAGGCGACGCTGCCCAAGCTGCCGGACAATGCGGCGGCCATCCGCCATGCGCTCGACAACCCCATCGATTCGGCCCCGCTCGCCGCCCTCGCCAAGGGGCGCAACAGCGCCTGTATCCTCATCTGCGACATTACCCGCCCGGTGCCGAACCGGTTGTTCCTGCGGCCGATGATCGAGACGCTGATGGCGGCCGGCATCCCCGCCGACGGCATCACCGTGCTGGTGGCGACCGGCCTGCACCGGCCGAATGAGGGCGAAGAGCTCGCCGAACTCGTCGGCGACCCCTGGGTGCTGAAGACGGTAAGGGTCGAGAATCACTTCGCCCGCGACGAGGCGGCCCATGTCGATCTCGGTCCCACTCCAACGCGCGGCACGCCTGTCTTTATCGACCGTCGCTTCGTGGAAGCCGAACTGCGCATCGCCACCGGGCTGGTCGAGCCGCATTTCATGGCCGGCTGGTCGGGCGGCCGCAAGGTGGTGGCGCCGGGTGTCGCCGGGCACCAGACCATCCGCACCTTCCATTCCGCCCGCTTCATGGAAGACCCGCTGGCGGTGCAGTGCAACCTCATTGGCAACCCGCTGCATGAGGAGCAATTGGAGATCGTCCGCAAGCTCGGCGATGTCTATGCGCTGAACACGGTGCTGGATGAGGAACGCGACCTCGTCTTCGTCTCCTTCGGCGAGATCATCGCCAGCCACCTCGCGGCGGTGGAGTTCGTCGAGGGCGCGACCGTCATCGAGACGCCGCGCCGCTACCACACGGTGGTGACATCCTCAGCCGGCTATCCCCTCGACAAGACCTATTACCAGACGGTCAAGGGCATGGTCACGCCGCTCGACATATTGGAGCCCGGCGGCACATTGATCATCGCCTCGGAATGTTCGGAAGGCTTCGGCAGCGAGGAATTCCGCGCCGCTCAGGCGCGGCTGGTGGAGCTGGGCCCGGAGCGCTTTCTCGCCACGCTGACCGCCAAGACGCTGGCCGATGTCGATGAATGGCAGACCGAGATGCAGCTGAAACCCATGCGCGTCGGCCGCATCCAGCTCTACACGACCGGGCTCACCGAGGAGGAGCGGCGCATCACCGCGGTGGAGATCGTGCCTGATCTCAATGCCGCGATCGCGGCGAGCCTTGCGCGGTCCGGCGACAACGCGCTCGCGATCATTCCCGAGGGCCCCTATGTGATTCCGGTGTGCCGGGAACAGCAGGCGGCGGCGTGAACTCCAGCGGCGTGAGGTGCATCCATCTCGATGCGGTGGGCGGCGTCGCCGGCGACATGTTCGTCGCGGCGCTGCTGGATGCCTTCCCCGGTCTCGCCCCGCGCGTGCTGGCCGATGCCCGCGCCGTGCTGCCGGAAGGGGTCGGGACGCCGTTTCTGCGCGCGGGGCTGAGCGGGGGGCTCGCGGTGTGGCGCTTCGGGCTGGAAGGCGGGCATTCCCATTCCCACACCCACAGCGCTCACCCTTCTTTAGCCGTCATGGCCGGGCTTGACCCGGCCACCCAGGCTTCGCCTGCGGTTCTGGTGGAAGCGCTGGATCCCCGGGTCGAGCCCGGGGATGAGGGCGCGCGTGAGAGTGGTAAGCCGGCTCATCATCATCCCCACACTCACGGCGCCGGCACCTATCGTGACATGGTCGCGCGGATCGAGGCGGCGCGGCTGAGCGCGGGGACGGCCAGCCATGCGCTGGCGATTCTCGGCCTCATCGCGCAGGCCGAATCCGCGCTGCACCGCGTGCCGATGGAGGAGGTGCATTTCCACGAGATCGCCGATTGGGATTCGCTGCTCGATGTGGTCGCCGCCGGTAGCCTCGCGGCGGCGCTGGAAGGCGCGGTGTGGAGCGTCTCACCCTTGCCGCTGGGCGGCGGGCTGGTGAAGACGCAGCACGGGCTGCTGCCGGTCCCGGCGCCGGCCACCGCCGCCTTGCTGGAAGGTTTCGACTGGCGCGACGACGGCGTCTCCGGCGAACGGGTGACGCCGACCGGCGCGGCGATCCTCAAGCATCTGGCGCGCTCCGGCCCTCCCCTCGGCGGGCGGCTGGCCGCCTCCGGCACAGGGGCAGGCACGCGTGACCTCCCTGGCCTGCCCAATGTGCTGCGGGCGCTGGTGTTCGAGCCGGCGGTGGACGAGGGCGACGTGGTCACCGTTCTCGAATGCGAGATCGACGACATGACCGGCGAGGAGATCGGCACGGCGATGGAGCTTCTGCGCGCTGAGCCGGGCGTGCTCGATGCCAGTTTCGCTCCGCGCTTCGGCAAGAAGGGGCGGCCCATGGCGGCGCTGCGGTTACTGGTGCGGCCGGACAGCGCGGAGGCGGTGGCGCAGGCCTGCTTCGCCCAGACCTCGACACTGGGGCTGCGGCGGCGCGACGAGCGGCGGCTGGTCCTGAAGCGCGCGGCCGGCGAGGCGGCGGGCGTGGCGGTGAAGCGGGCGGCGCGGCCGGGCGGCGACACGGTGAAAGCCGAGAGCGACGCGCTCACCGGAGACACGCTGGCGGCGCGGCGGGCGCTGAAGCAGCGGGCGGAGCGCGGCGATGAGTGACCCGGCGGCCGAGCCGCCGGTCGAGCCGCCGGCCGAGCGGCTGGCGCGCGTGCTCGGCCGCTTCCCCGCTCTCGCGGTGGCGGTGAGTGGTGGGGTGGATTCGCTCACCCTCGCGAGCTTCGCGCACGCCCATGGCCTGCCGCTCACCGTCATCCACGCCGTCTCCCCGGCGGTGCCGACGGAGGCGACGGCGCGGGTGCGGGCGATGGCGGCCGCGCAGGGCTGGGAGCTGATCGTCACCGGCACCGGCGAGTTCGACGATGCCCGCTACCGCGACAACCCGGTGGACCGCTGCTATTTCTGCAAGACCAATCTCTATGATCGCATTGCCGGGCTCACCGACCGGCCGATCGCCTCCGGGGCCAATCTCGACGATCTCGGCGATTACCGCCCCGGCCTCATCGCCGCCGCCGAGCGGCGCGTGGTGCATCCCTTCATCGAAGCGCAGATCACCAAGGCCGAGGTGCGCGCGCTCGCCCGTGAACTCGGTCTCGGCGCGGTGGCGGAACTGCCGGCGCAGCCCTGCCTCGCCAGCCGGGTCGAGACCGGGATCGCCATCGATGCCGGCGACCTCGCCTTTGTCGAGCTGGCGGAGCGGCGGCTGGCCGCGCTTACCGGCAGCGGCACGCTGCGCTGCCGCATCACCCATCAGGGCGTCGCCGTGGAACTGGGCGAGGGGGCGACGGGCCGGGAGGGCGCCGTCGACGCCTTAATGACGCAGCTCTGCGCCGGGGTCGGGCGGATCTATGCCGGCCGCCGGGCCTATCGCCGGGGCGCCATGTTCGTCGGCGCGCCGGCCATGGGAGCCTGAGCCATGGATTTCACCTTCGACTGGAGCCGCGCCGCGCGCACGGGCCTGCCCGAGGCGGTGCTGTGCAGCGCCAAGTCGCCGGCACAAATCGCGGAAATCCTCGCCGCCGCCCGGGCGCGCGGGGCGCGGCTGTTGCTCACGAGGCTGGAGCCGGCGGCCTTCGCCGCGCTGGACGAGCCGGCCCGCGCCGGGCTGGATTATGACCCGCTGTCCCGCACCGCCGTGCTGGGCGGGGAGGTCGCGCTGTCCGAGGCCCGCGTCGCCGTCGTGGCGGCCGGCACGTCGGACCTGCCCGTGGCGCGCGAGGCGGTGCAGACCCTTGCCTTCTCCGGCGAGGCAACGCTGCTCGTCGCCGATGTCGGTGTCGCCGGGCTCTGGCGGCTGATGGAGCGGATCGAGGAGATCCGCGCCTGCCGGGTGGTGATCGCGGTGGCGGGGATGGAGGGGGCGCTGTTCAGCGTGCTCGGCGGGCTGGTGGCGGCGCCGGTGATCGCGGTGCCGACCTCCGTTGGCTATGGCGTCGCCGAGGGGGGCAAGGCGGCGCTGACCTCGGCTCTGGCCAGCTGCGCGCCGGGCGTGGTGGCGGTGAACATCGACAATGGCTTCGGCGCCGCCTGCGCCGCGTTGAAGATGCTCGGCGCCGCTGCAGGGGGCGAGGGCTGATGGCGCGGGTGCTCGTCACCGGCGGCTCCGGCTTCATCGCCGCCCATGTCATCCTCGCTTTGCTGCGCGAGGGGCACGAGGTGCGGGCGACGCTGCGCGGCATGGGGCGAGAGGCCGAGGCCCGCGCCCATTTGGCGGCGGGCGGCGCGCCGGCGCCGGCGCAATTGAGTTTTCACGCCGCCGATCTGCTCGCCGATGACGGCTGGTCCGCCGCAATGGAAGGCTGCGATTACGCGCTCCACGTCGCCTCGCCCGTGCCGGCGGGCATGGCGGCGAGCGATGAGGCGGCGCTGATCCGTGTCGCCCGCGAGGGGACGCTGCGGGTCCTGAGCGCGGCGCGGGCGGCCGGGGTGCGGCGCGTGGTGGTCACCTCCTCCTTCGCGGCGGTGGGCTATGGCCACGCGCCGCGCGCCGATTTCTATGACGAGCGGGACTGGACCGATGCCGACGGCGAAGGGGTCGATGCCTATACGCGTTCCAAGACGCTGGCGGAACGCGCGGCGTGGCGCTTCATGGAGGGCGACGGCGCGGGGATGGAGCTTGCGACGGTCAATCCCGTGGTGGTGCTCGGCCCGGCGCTGGGACCGGACATGTCGGCCTCGCTCGATCTCGTCCGCGCGCTGCTCGACGGCGCGGTGCCCGCCTTGCCTCGGGTCTATCTCGGCCTGGTTGACGTGCGCGATGTCGCCGATCTGCACGTGAAGGCGATGACGGCGCCGCAAGCGGCGGGCGAGCGCTTTCTGGCGACGACAGGCCCGGCGGTGTCACTCGCCGATATCGCGCGCACGCTGCGCGACGGGCTTGGCCCGGCGGCACGGCGGGTGCCGCGCTTTGAGCTGCCCGATCTCGCGGTGCGCCTCGCCGCGCTGGTGTTGCCGACAGCGCGGCTCGCCGTCCCCCGGCTCGGCATCCGCCGCAGCGCCAGTTCCGCCAAGGCGCGGGAGATGCTCGGCTGGTCGCCCCGACCGGCGGAGGAGGCGATCCTCGCCACCGCCGAAAGCCTGATCCGGCTGGGGCTTGTGAAGCCGTAAGCGTCAGCCCGGCGTGCCCAGCGGCTGCTGCTGGGTGATGCAGTGGATATTGCCGCCGCCGAGAATGATCTCGTGCGTGGGCACGCCCACCACCTCGCGCTCCGGGAACAGCCGGGCGAGGATGGCGCGGGCTTCCTCGTCCTTTGCCGGATCGAGCAGCGGCATCAGCACGAAACCGTTGCCGAGGTAGAAATTGGCATAGGAGGCGCCGAGCCGCTCGCCGGGGCGGCGCGACATGGTGCCGGGCTCGGTGCCGAGGTCGAGCGCTTCCTCGCCCGTGCGGAACAGCGGGCCGGGGAGCGGCAAGGTGACGATCTCAAGGGCGCGGCCGCGCGCGTCGGTCATCTTCGACAGCCGCTCATGCGCATCCTTGGAGATGGCGTATTGCGGGTCGAGCGGGTCGTCGCAGCCGGTGAGCGCCACCACGCCGGCGCGGACGAAGCAGGCGAGGTTGTCGATATGGCCCGAGGTTTCGTCGTCGACGAGGCCGGCACCGAGCCAGAGCACCTTGGAGACGCCGAGATAGTCCTTGAGATGCTGCTCGATCTCCTCGCGGGTGAGGTCCGGGTTGCGGTTCGGGTTGAGCAGGCATTCCTCTGTCGTGAGCACCGTGCCTTCGCCGTCGACATGGATCGAGCCGCCTTCGAGAACGAGCGGGGCGGCGTAGCGCGGCGCCCACTCGATCTCCAGCATCTTGGCGGCGATCAGTTCGTCCTGGTCAAAGGGCGTGTAGAGCCCGCCCCAGGCGTTGAAGCCCCAATCCACCCCGCGAAGCCGGCCGGCCGAATCGGTGAGGAAGGTGGCCCCGCTGTCGCGGCACCAGGAATCGTCCGAGGTCGCCTCCACCACCCGCACCGTGGGCGGCAGGGCGGCGCGGGCGTGCCGCCACTGGCGCGGGCTCGCCAGCATGGTGACCGGCTCGAAACGGGCGATGGCGCTGGCGACCGCGACGAAGGCGGCCTGCGCCGGCTCGGCATCGGCGCGCCAATTGTCCGGCCGCTCCGGCCAGATCATCCAGGTGCCGGCATGCGGCTCCCATTCCGCCGGCATGCGGAAGCCGTCGGTGGCGGGAAGCGTGGTCAGGGTCTCGCTCATGCTCTCACCCGATCGCCCGCGTCGGCGCCCGCCCGTCGAGGGTGAGCACCGGCGCGTAAAGTTCCGGCCGGCGGTCGCGGAATACGCCCCAGCTGTGGCGCTGGCGGGCGATGCCGTCGAGGTCGAAGGTGGCGGTAAGCACGGCTTCGTCTTCCCGCCCGGCTTCCGCGACCTTTTCGCCGGTCGGCCCGGCGATGAAAGAGGAGCCGTAGAAGGTGATGGAGGTGCCGTTGCGGCCCTCTTCGCGGCCGATACGGTTGGAGGCGATGACCGGCATCAGATTGGCACCCGCATGGCCCTGCATCACGCGCTGCCAGTGCCCGGCCGAATCGAGGCTCGCATCATGCGGCTCGGAGCCGATGGCGGTGGGGTAGAGCAGCACTTCGGCGCCGAGCAGCGCCATGGTACGCGCGCATTCCGGGAACCACTGGTCCCAGCAGATGCCGACGCCGACGCGGCCGACCGCCGTGTTCCAGACGCGGAAGCCGGTATCGCCGGGCGAGAAATAGAACTTCTCGGTGTAGCCCGGCCCGTCGGGGATATGGCTCTTGCGATAGAGGCCGAGCACATCGCCATCGGCGTCGACCATAGCGACGCTGTTGAACGCCGCCGGCCCGGCCCGCTCGAAGAAGGAGACCGGCAGCACGACGCCCAGCTCCTTCGACAGACGGGCGAAATGCGCCACCAGCCGATTGCCCTCAAAGGGCCTGGCGAGGTCGAGGAATTCGTGCAGCTGGTCCTGGCAGAAATAGGGGGTCTCGAACAGTTCCTGCAGCAGGATGAGCTTCGCGCCCCGCGCGGCGGCCTCGCGCACCAGCGCTTCGGCGCGGGCAATATTGCCCTCGATATCCCAGTCGCAGCGCATCTGGGTGGCGGCGACAGTCAGGCTGCGCATTTAGATCTCCGAATCGATGTGAAGGCCGGTCAGTTGACGGCGCGCAGCGGCTTTTCCAGCACCGCGATCACGCGCGCAAGCTCATGCCCGCGTTTGAGGATGAGGCCGGTTTGCGACACCACCGTGTAGGCGCCCTGTTTGCGGGCGAGGCGCGGGTCTTTCTCGATGCGGTAGATCGGCACCTCGGTGGCGCGCCGGAAAATGGAAAACACCGCCTTGTCGCGGGTGAAATCGATGGCGTAGTCCCGCCATTCGCCCAGGGCGACCATGCGGCCGTAGAGATCGAGGATGCGGTCGAGTTCGCGCCGGTCGAAGGTGACGCGGTCAACGCGCGCACCGGCCGGCAAGGCTATGGGCTCGATGTCCGCCACGCGGCGCCTCCGGCCTGTGCGGCCCGGCGTGAGCGGGCCTGTGGGCTGAACCGTGTCATGTCGCCGTCATGATCCACCGCCCGGCGCGCGGCTTCAAGTCCCCTGCTCGCACGCCGTCGGAGCGGCGCGGGCGATGAGAGGGGCCTAAACGAAAAAAGGGCCGGCGACATGGCCGGCCCTGAAGAGCAATTCGGGGATTGAACCTAGGTAGCGTCAGGCCGGCCCACAAACGCCGCGGGGGGCTGGGGGGCTGGGAAACCGATGCGCTCGCGAACCGGCCCAACGCTATGATGCGAAGATGGAGGGCGCTCGGGGCATCGCAACGGCCGAATTCGGGCGGCCGTGTGTTTTCGGTTAACGAGGCTGTGATTCGGATGTCCGCGTGTCGTCGGATGTCACATGTCAGTCGAGCGGCTGCAGTGCCGCCCCGACCACGGTGCCGGGCTCAGTGGACGAGCCGGTCTGGACGAAAACCGCCACCGCGTCGACGCCATCGCCAGGCGCACGGTGAACCGGGGCCTCGAAACGGGCGGGCAACCCTTCCCACGTGCCGAGCCGCACCCAGCCGCGCACCACATTGTGGTAGACGACGTGGGCGCCCTCATTCTCGCCCCGGCCGATCTCGACCTCCATGCGGCTCGCTACCGGGCAAAGCCACACCTCGGCCTTGGCCGCCCCGGGCAGGGCGCCGATCTGAACCGTGACATTGCCCGCAACGGACTCGACCGACACCGGCACGACGGGTGCGGAACTGGTGGCCAGCACGCGCTCCAGTGCCGCCCGGTCCGAACCGATGGTCATGGCGCGACCGTTCACCACAGCCTGGGGGGTGAACATCTTGCCGTCGCCGCGCATATGCGCATAGGCCTTCTGGCGCAGCGAATGCCCATGCTTGGCAAGCGTGTCCTTCCAGCCGAGATAGTCCCAGTAATCCACCGCCAGGGTGAGGGCGAGCACATCGGAACGGGCGGCGAGTTCGCCCATCAACTTGTCGGCGGGCGGGCAGGAGGAGCAGCCCTGGCTGGTGAACAGCTCGATCACCGCCTTCGGCGCGGTGATGGGCTTCACCGGCTCGGCCTTGACAGGCATGTCCTCGGCATGGGCCCCGGCAGGAGCGAAAAGCAGGCTCATCAGGGCGAGGGTGACGCCCGAAAACAGCGCACGGGTGAAGAGAGAGGCGCGGACGGGCGGGCCGAAAGCGGAAGCGGCGGTCAGGGACATGTCGGGCGCTTGTCCTTGGGCGCGGGGACTCAGGGCACGCAGCGGGCAGCCGGTCTGAAGGTCGCCCTCGCAGGGTTCGACGCGGGCATCTGCCGGGATCACCGGCGGGCCTGCATCCAAGGCAATAGGACGACGCGCGGCACGTCACCAGTCACATTCGGGTGTCGCCGTTGACGCTCGCGTGACGTCTCAGGCGGATGATCCCGATATGACAAGGCCGGCACAGGAGGTGTCCCGTGCCGGCCTGTCGTCAAGACGCGCCGTCGGTTCAGGCGGCGAGATTGCGCAGCACGAAGGGCAGGATGCCGCCATTGCGGAAGTAGTCCAGCTCGTCCAGCGTATCGATGCGGCAGGTGAGCGGAACGTTCTTGATCGTGCCGTCGGCGAAGAGGATCTCGGCGATCAGCGTCTGGCGCGGCTTAAGGTCGCCCTCAATGCCCTTCAGCGTCACGATCTCGTCGCCCTTGATCCCAAGCGACTGCCAGGATTCGTCGTTCTGAAACACCAGCGGCACCACGCCCATGCCGACGAGATTCGAGCGGTGGATGCGCTCGAAGCTCTGGGCGATGACGGCGCGGACGCCGAGCAGCGCCGTACCCTTGGCCGCCCAGTCGCGCGAGGAGCCGGTGCCATATTCCTTGCCGGCGAAGACCACGGTGGGCACGCCTTCCTGCTTATAGAGCATGGCGGCGTCGTAGATCGGCATCTCGGTGCCATCCGGCCAGTGGCGGGTGAACCCGCCTTCCTTGCCGGCCAGCATCTGGTTCTTGATGCGGATATTGGCGAAGGTGCCGCGCATCATCACCTGATGGTTGCCGCGCCGTGTGCCGTACTGGTTGAAGTCGGCCGGGCGGACCTGATGGTCGCGCAGATAGGCGCCTGCCGGGCTCGCTTCCTTGATCGAACCGGCCGGGGAAATGTGGTCGGTGGTGATGGAATCGAGGAACAGCCCGATCACCCGCGCCTTGATGATGTCGGTGACCGGCTCCGGCTCCATCTTCATGCCCTCGAAATAGGGCGGGTTCTGCACATAGGTGGAGCGGTCGTCCCAGGCATAGGTCTCGCCGACGGGAATGGCGATCTTCTGCCAGTTCGCGTCGCCCTTGAACACGTCGGAATACTTCTCCTGGAACATCTTCTTGGTGACGTTCTCGCGGATGAAGGTCGCGATTTCCTGGTTCGAGGGCCAGATGTCCTTGAGATAGACGGGCTGGCCGTCCGAACCCGTGCCGAGCGGCTCGGTGGCGAGGTCGATCTGCAGCGAGCCGGCAATGGCGTAGGCGACGACGAGCGGCGGGGAGGCGAGATAGTTCGCCTTCACGTCCGGGTTCACGCGGCCTTCGAAATTGCGGTTGCCGGAAATGACGGCGCCGGCGATCAGGTCGTTCTTGTTGATCGCCTCGGAGATCGCCTCCGGCAGCGGGCCGGAATTGCCGATGCAGGTGGTGCAGCCGAAGCCGACCAGATTGAAGCCGAGCGCGTCGAGGTCGTCCTGCAGGCCGGCGGAGGCGAGATAGCCTTCCACCACCTGGCTGCCGGGCGCGAGCGAGGTCTTCACCCAGGGCTTGGACTTCAGCCCCTTCGCCACGGCGTTGCGGGCGAGCAGGCCGGCGGCGATGAGCACGCTGGGGTTCGAGGTGTTGGTGCAGGAGGTGATGGCGGCGATGGTCACGTCGCCATGGCCGAGATCATAGTCGGTGCCGGCGACCGGCACGCGCTTGCCCGTCTCGCCCGCCTTCTTGAACTCGCCTTCCAGCGCGGCGAGGAAGCCCTGCTTGGTGCCGGAGAGCAGCACCCGGTCCTGCGGGCGCTTCGGGCCGGCGAGCGAGGGCAGCACGGTGGAGATGTCGAGTTCGAGCACATCGGTGAACACCGGGTCGGCGGTGCCGGCGGTACGCCACATGCCCTGGGCCTTGGAATAGGCCTCGACCAGCGCGATGCGGTCATCGGTGCGGCCGGTCTCGTCGAGATAGGCGATGGTCTCCGAATCGACGGGGAAGAAGCCGCAGGTCGCGCCATATTCCGGCGCCATATTGCCGATGGTGGCGCGGTCGGCGAGCGAGAGGTGGTCGAGGCCCGGGCCGAAGAATTCGACGAACTTGCCGACCACGCCCTTCTTGCGCAGCATCTGGGTGACGGTGAGCACGAGATCGGTGGCGGTGATGCCCTCTTTCATCTCGCCGGTGAGCTTGAAGCCGATCACCTCGGGAATGAGCATGGAGACCGGCTGGCCGAGCATGGCCGCTTCCGCCTCGATGCCGCCCACGCCCCAGCCGAGCACGCCGAGGCCGTTGACCATGGTGGTGTGGCTGTCGGTGCCGACGCAGGTGTCGGGATAGGCGACGGTGACACCGTCCTCATCCTTCGTCCACACGGTCTGGGCGAGATATTCGAGGTTCACCTGGTGGCAGATGCCGGTGCCGGGCGGCACCACGCGGAAATTGTCGAAGGCCGACTGGCCCCATTTCAGGAAGCGGTAGCGCTCCTGGTTCTGCTTGTATTCCTCTTCGACATTCTTGCCGAAAGCGGCGTTGTTGCCGAAGAAATTGACGATCACCGAATGGTCGATGACGAGGTCGACCGGAACCAGCGGGTTGATGCGCTTGGGGTCACCGCCCAGATGCACCATGGCGTCGCGCATGGCGGCGAGGTCGACCACGGCGGGAACGCCGGTGAAGTCCTGCATCAGCACGCGGGCGGGACGATAGGCGATCTCGTTCTCGACCTTGCCGCGATTGACCAGCCAGTCCTTGATGAACACGATGTCCTTCTTCGAGACGGAGCGCCCGTCCTCGAAGCGCAGCAGGTTCTCCAGCAGCACCTTCATCGAGAAGGGCAGGGCCGAGACGCCGTCGAGGCCGTTCTTCTCCGCCTCCGGCAGGCTGTAATAGACGTAGTTCTTGGAACCGACGGTGAGAGTTTTCCGGCATTTGAAGCTGTCGAGCGACGTCACGGCTGGCAGATCCCCGCTAACAAAGTGACAGGATGCGCCGGGCCTTGGAAGGAAGTGGGCTCGCGGGCTATAGCTCAGCTCGCGCGGGCTTTGGCAGGGCGCCGGGCGCATCGTTCAGTTTTCTATATAGAGCCATTTCAAACTTCGATCCTAGAGGGCATGACGCGATGCATTGGAAATTTGTGCGGCGCGTCGGCGGCTTCCGGGTGCGGGGCCTCTGATGCGGCTCGTGGTGGCCGATCTCGCTTGCCGACGCGGCGTGCGCCTGCTGTTTCAGGGGCTGGGCTTCACCCTTGAGGCCGGACGGGCGCTCATCGTCACCGGGCCGAACGGGACCGGCAAATCCTCGCTTCTGCGCCTTCTCGCCGGGCTGGCGCGGCCGGAGGCGGGCACGCTGCGCCTCGACGGCGCGCCGGAGCCGGACGATTTCGCCGAGGAGACGCATTATCTCGGTCATCTCGACGCGCATAAGCCCTCGCTCTCCGCGCAGGAGAATCTCGCCTTCTGGCGCGCCATGCTCGGCCGTCCCGCGCTTTCCGTCGGCGTGGCGCTGGAGGCGGTCGGGCTGGGCGGGTTGGAGCGGCTGCCGGTGGCGGTGCTCTCGGCCGGGCAGAAGCGCCGCCTGGCGCTGGCACGTCTCCTCGTGGCGCAGCGCCCGCTCTGGCTGCTCGATGAGCCGACGACGGCGCTGGACGTGTCCGCTCAGGCGCGCTTCGGCGAACTGGCGCGGGCGCATGTGGCGGCGGGCGGGCTGATCGTCGCCGCCACCCATGCCCCGCTCGATTTCGGGCCCAGCGACGCGCTCGACCTCGGCGCCTGGCGGCCGGCGCGGGCTCTCCTTGCGGAGGAGGGGCTGTGAGCCGGGCGTTCGTGGCGTTGCTCGCCCGCGACCTGCGACTTGCCTTCCGCGCCGGCGGCGGGGCAGGGCTCGGCGTCGTCTTCTTCCTGGCTGTGGTTGTGGCGACGCCCTTCGCCATCGGGCCGGACCTCGCTCTGCTCGCCCGCATTGGCCCGGCGATTCTGTGGATCGGCGCGCTGCTCGCCTCGCTGATCGGGCTTGACCGCCTGTTCGCGGCGGATGCGGAAGATGGCGCACTCGATGTGCTCGCCATGGCCCCGCTGCCGCTGGAACTGGTGGCGGCAGCCAAGGGGCTGGCGCACTGGATCGCCACCGGCCTGCCGCTGGTGGTGGCCGCGCCGGTGCTGGCGCTGCTGCTCAATCTCGCGCCCGCGTCGATCGGGGCGCTGACGCTGACCCTGCTGGTGGGCACGCCCGCCATCACCTTTCTCGGCCTGATCGGCGCCGCCTTCGCTGCCGTGTTCCGGCGCGGCGGGCTGCTGGTGGCGGTGCTGGTCATGCCGCTGACCATTCCCGTGCTGATTTTCGCCGTCGCCGCGACCGCCACCGTGCTGGGCGGCACCGTGCCCTTCGGCACGCCGTTCCGCATCCTGCTCGGCCTGTCGCTGGCGGCGCTGGTGCTCGGGCCGGTGGCGGCGGCGGCGGCGCTGCGGGTGGCGCGCGACTGATCCCGCGTCGCCTGTCGACGGCTCGGCACCGGGCTCTGGTATGCCAGAGCCCGCGACATCCTCGCGCAGGGGTGGAAAAGCCGGCGCGCCAATGACCGGGCGGCGCGGTGCAACAATGCGCCGCAGGGCCCGCAAAGCCTTGTGGCATCATGAGATGGTGCACTGGCGGGGAATCTCCGGCCGCTGCGTCAGTTGCCCCGGTTTTTCCCTCACGCGCTCGTGTTGCAGCATGCGGAGAGCCGTGTTAGGGAACCGCCGACTTCGCTGTCGGGTAAGGGAAACCCCTACGCCGCCTTGAGTTCACATCCTTCCAGTCCGGAAGAAGCGTCCCCTCCCGGGTGGCGCGCGCTCCGGACGAGCCCCGAGAGAGGCAACGTGGCCGAGACCTACGTATCCGGAGTGGCAGGACGCTACGCGACGGCGCTCTTCGAGCTGGCCCGCGACGCCCATGCCGTCGATGCGGTGAAGGCGGACCTTGACCGTTTCAGCGCGATGATCGCCGAGAGCGCCGACCTGAAGCGCCTCGTGCGTAGCCCGGTCTTCGCCTCCGAAGAGCAGGAGAAGGCGGTTGCCGCCCTGCTCGCCAAGGCGGGCATCACCGGCCTCGCCGCCAACTTCTTCAAGACCGTGGCGGCCAATCGCCGCCTGTTCACGGTCGAGACCATCATTCGCGACTTCGGCCTGCTCGTCGCCGCCTATAAGGGCGAGGTGACGGCGGAAGTCACCGTGGCGCAGCCGCTGTCGGAAGCCCACGCCGCTACGCTGAAGCAGTCGCTCGACACGCTGACCGGCAAGGACGTCAAGCTCGCCATCGAGGTGGATCCCTCGCTCCTGGGCGGCCTGAAGGTCAAGGTCGGCTCGAAGCTCGTCGACGCTTCCCTCAAGACCAAGCTCAATTCGATCCGCACTGCGATGAAAGAGGTTCGCTGATGGATATCCGCGCCGCTGAAATTTCCGCGATCCTCAAGGAGCAGATCAAGAATTTCGGCCAGGAAGCCGAAGTCTCCGAGGTCGGTCAGGTCCTCTCCGTCGGTGACGGCATCGCCCGTATCTACGGTCTCGACAACGTCCAGGCGGGCGAGATGGTCGAGTTCGAGAACGGCACGCGCGGCATGGCGCTGAACCTCGAAATCGACAATGTCGGCGTCGTCATCTTCGGTTCCGACCGCGAGATCATGGAAGGCCAGACGGTCAAGCGCACTGGCGCCATCGTCGACGTGCCGGTCGGCAAGGGCCTGCTCGGCCGCGTCGTTGACGCCCTTGGCAATCCGATCGACGGCAAGGGTCCGATCGAGTACACCGAGCGCCGCCGCGTCGACGTGAAGGCCCCCGGCATCATTCCGCGCAAGTCCGTGCACGAGCCGATGCAGACCGGCCTCAAGGCCATCGACGCGCTGATCCCGATCGGCCGTGGCCAGCGCGAGCTGATCATCGGCGACCGCCAGACCGGCAAGACCGCCGTGGCGCTCGACGCGATCCTGAACCAGAAGCCGCTGAACGCCGGCGATGCGCCGGAGAGCCAGAAGCTGTACTGCGTCTATGTCGCGGTCGGTCAGAAGCGCTCCACCGTCGCGCAGTTCGTGAAGGTGCTGGAAGAGCAGGGCGCGCTGGAATATTCCATCGTCGTCGCCGCCACCGCGTCTGACGCCGCGCCGATGCAGTTCCTGGCGCCGTTCGCCGGCACCGCCATGGGCGAGTTCTTCCGCGACAACAGCATGCACGCCCTCATCATTCATGATGACCTGTCCAAGCAGGCCGTGGCGTACCGCCAGATGTCGCTGCTGCTGCGCCGCCCGCCGGGCCGCGAAGCCTATCCCGGCGACGTGTTCTATCTCCACTCGCGCCTGCTCGAGCGCGCCGCCAAGCTCAATGACGAGAACGGCGCCGGCTCGCTGACCGCCCTTCCGGTCATCGAGACCCAGGCCAACGACGTGTCGGCCTACATTCCGACCAACGTGATCTCGATCACCGACGGCCAGATATTCCTTGAGTCCGACCTGTTCTTCCAGGGCATCCGCCCGGCGGTGAACGTCGGCCTCTCCGTGTCCCGCGTCGGTTCCTCGGCGCAGATCAAGGCGATGAAGCAGGTCGCCGGCAAGATCAAGGGCGAGCTTGCCCAGTATCGCGAACTGGCGGCCTTCGCCCAGTTCGGCTCGGACCTCGACGCCTCGACCCAGAAGCTGCTCAACCGCGGCGCCCGCCTCACCGAGCTCCTGAAGCAGTCGCAGTTCGCGCCGCTGAAGGTCGAGGAGCAGGTGGTGGTGATCTATGCCGGCACCAATGGCTATCTCGACGCCCTGCCGGTGTCGAAGGTGCGCGAGTTCGAGCAGGGCCTCCTGCTGTTCCTCCGCTCCAAGCATGCCGACATCCTCGACACCATCCGCACCTCGAAGGAACTTTCGAAGGACACCGCCGACAAGCTCGTGAAGGCGCTCGACGCCTTCTCGAAGACTTTCGCCTGATCGGCAGAGCGGAGCATCGGGTAGATGGCCAGCCTTAAGGATCTGCGCAATCGCATCGCTTCGGTGAAGGCGACGCAGAAGATCACCAAGGCGATGCAGATGGTCGCCGCCGCCAAGCTGCGGCGCGCCCAGCAGGCGGCCGAGGCCGCGCGTCCCTATGCCCAGCGTATGGAGAGCGTGCTCGGCAACATCGCCGGCGCGATTTCCGGCGGGCCGGACGCGCCGCTGCTGCTGACCGGCACCGGCAAGGACGAGACGCATCTGCTCATCGTGCTGACCGCCGAGCGCGGCCTGTGCGGCGCCTTCAACTCCTCGATCGTCCGCCTCGCCCGCGAGCGCGCTTTGTCGCTGATGGCGCAGGGCAAGACGGTCAAGATCTTCTGTGTCGGCCGTAAGGGCCATGACGCGCTGCGCCGCCAGTTCGAGAAGCAGATCGTCGAGGTCGTCGAGCTGCGCGCCAACAAGGGCGCCACCTTCGCCGACGCGCAGAAGATCGCCGAGAAGATCGGCGCCATGTTCGCCGCCGGCGAATTCGACGTGGCGACGCAGTTCTTCAGCCGCTTCCAGTCGGTGATCTCGCAGGTCCCGACGGCGCAGCAGCTCATTCCGGCGACCTTCGCCGCCCCCGCCGAGGCGCCCAAGGGCAGCGAAGCGGTCTATGAATACGAGCCGGGCGAGGCCGAAATCCTCGCCGACCTGTTGCCGCGCAATCTCGCGGTGCAGATCTTCAAGGCGCTGCTCGAGAACGGCGCGTCCGAACAGGGCGCGCGCATGAGCGCGATGGACAACGCCACCCGCAACGCGGGTGAAATGATCAAGAAGCAGACTTTGACCTACAACCGCACCCGTCAGGCGATGATCACGAAGGAACTTATCGAGATCATCTCCGGCGCCGAGGCGCTGTGAGGCAGGACCCGGAAGGACGACGAACATGGCTAATGTCGGACGCATCACGCAGGTCATCGGCGCCGTCGTGGACGTGCAGTTCGAGGATCACCTCCCGGAGATCCTGAACGCGCTGGAGACGACCAATCAGGGCAACCGCCTCGTGCTTGAGGTCGCCCAGCATCTCGGTGAGAACACCGTGCGCACCATCGCCATGGACTCGACCGAAGGTCTGGTCCGCGGCACCGAAGTGAAGGATACGGGCGGCCCGATCTCGGTGCCGGTCGGCGAGGCCTGCCTCGGCCGTATCATGAACGTCATCGGCGAGCCGGTGGACGAAGCCGGTCCGCTTGTCGGCGAGACCACCCGCGGCATTCACCAGCCGGCTCCCTCTTATGCCGAGCAGTCGACCGAGGCGGAAATCCTCGTCACCGGCATTAAGGTCGTGGACCTGCTGGCGCCCTATTCCAAGGGCGGCAAGGTCGGCCTGTTCGGCGGCGCCGGCGTCGGCAAGACCGTGCTCATCATGGAGCTCATCAACAACATCGCCAAGGCGCACGGTGGTTATTCCGTGTTCGCCGGCGTGGGCGAGCGTACCCGCGAGGGTAACGACCTCTACCATGAGATGATCGAGTCCAAGGTGAACGTCGATCCGCACGAGAATGGCGGCTCGTCCTCCGGTTCCAAGTGCGCGCTGGTCTATGGCCAGATGAACGAGCCCCCGGGCGCCCGCGCCCGCGTCGCGCTCACCGGCCTCACCGTCGCCGAGCATTTCCGCGACCAGGGCCAGGACGTGCTGTTCTTCGTCGACAACATCTTCCGCTTTACCCAGGCGGGTTCGGAAGTGTCGGCGCTGCTCGGCCGCATTCCTTCGGCGGTGGGCTATCAGCCGACGCTCGCCACAGACATGGGCGCGCTGCAGGAGCGCATCACCACCACCACCAAGGGCTCGATCACTTCGGTGCAGGCCATTTACGTGCCCGCCGACGACCTGACCGACCCGGCGCCGGCCGCCTCCTTCGCCCATCTCGACGCGACCACCGTTCTGTCGCGCTCGATCGCGGAAAAGGGCATCTATCCGGCGGTGGACCCGCTCGACTCCACCTCGCGCATTCTCTCGCCGCTCGTCATCGGCGAGGAGCATTACAATGTGGCGCGTCAGGTGCAGCAGACGCTGCAGCGCTACAAGTCGCTGCAGGACATCATCGCGATCCTGGGCATGGACGAGCTCTCGGAAGAGGACAAGCTCACCGTCGCCCGCGCCCGCAAGATCGAGCGCTTCCTGTCGCAGCCCTTCCACGTCGCCGAAGTCTTCACCGGCTCGCCCGGCAAGCTCGTCGACCTCGCCGACACCATCAAGGGCTTCAAGGGCCTGGTGGAAGGCAAGTATGATCACCTCCCGGAGCAGGCCTTCTACATGGTCGGCACCATTGAAGAGGCGATCGAGAAGGGCAAGAAGATGGCTGCCGAGGCCGCGTGATCCGCGCGCCCCGGCCGTAACGGCACGGGGCGTCGATCATTGACGCTGACGCATCCCCTGGAGGATCCATGGCCACCTTCCCGTTTGAACTCGTCTCGCCCGAGCGCCTCGTCTATTCCGGCGCGGTGACCGAGGTGATCGTCCCCGGCGCCGAGGGCGAGTTCGGCATCCTTGCCGGCCATGCGCCCTTCGTGTCGACGCTGAAGCCCGGCGTGCTGACGATCAAGGGCGATGGCGGTCCGAAGAAGCTGTTCGTGCGCGGCGGCTTTGCCGAAGCCAATCCGGCCGGGCTCACCGTGCTGGCCGAGACCGCCATCCCGCTCGCCGAGCTGAAGGCGGAAAATCTCGCACAGATGATCCGCGACGCGCAGGAAGATGTCGAGGACGCCCGCGACGAGTCCATTCGGGCCAGCCGCCAGCAGTTCCTCGAACAGCTGAAGTCCGCGGCGGCGGCAATCGAGGCGGACGCCCGCACGTCGCACTGAACCATCCCGTCCGGTTTGCCGCCGGCCATCAGACCAGTATGATCCGGGCCGCTGTCACCAGCGGCCCTTTTCATGTCAGGAGGAAACGCCATGAGCGACGGCTCGACCCTCAGCGCCCATTCCTTCAGCGCGCACGCCTGGGGCCGCAACCTGCCGACCTATGAGGCGATCCGCACCATGCCGTTCAACGCGGCACTGGCGGACGGCACGCTCTCAAGCGAGCGTTTCCGCCATTACATGCTGCAGGACGCGCATTATCTCATCGCCTTCGGCCGGGCGCTGGCCATCGCGGCGGCGAAGGCGGAGGATCCGGACGAACTGGTCCAGTTCGCTGAGGGCGCGAAGGTCGCGGTGGTGGTGGAGCGGTCGCTGCACACGGATTTCTTCGAGAAATTCGGCATCGACGCGGACGAGTTCGCGCGCACGCCGATGTCGCCGGTGTGCCACCACTATTCCAGCTTCCTGATCGCCACCGCCTATGCCGAGCCCTATCCGGTGGTGCTGGCGGCGCTGCTGCCCTGCTTCTGGATTTATGCCGAGGTCGGACGGGACATTCTGGGCCGTGCCGTGCGCCCGAACCCTTACGATGCCTGGATCGACACCTATGCCGGGGAGGAGTTCCACGAGGCGGTGCGGGCGGTGATAGCCACCACCGATCGCGCGGCCCATGGCGCACCGCCGGCCGTGCTCGCGCGCATGCACGCGGCCTATAAGCGGGCCACGGAACTCGAATGGATGTTCTGGGATTCGGCCTGGCGCCTCGCCGACTGGCCGGTCTGACCGGCGGGGCGAGGGGCGCGAGCAGGCGGGCGGCCGGGCGAAACGCCCGGCGCCTCAGCGGCGACGGCCCGGAGGCGGACGGCGCTGGCCGCTGCCGATCGGCGGGGTCGGTCCACCGGTCTTGTGACGGAAATTGATGCGTCCGCGCTCAAGGTCATAAGGCGACATCTCGACGACGACGCGGTCGCCGACGATGGTGCGGATGCGGTTCTTCTTCATCTTGCCCGCCGCATAGGCGAGTATCTCGTGTTCATTGTCGAGCACGACGCGGAAATTGCCGTCGGGCAGAACTTCCGTCACGGTGCCGTCGAACTCGAGCAGTTCCTCTTTCGCCATTAATGGCTCTCCTCGTACAGGCTGCTGCCGGCCTTGCCGCTAGGCCAATACCCTGACGGCCGGCATTTGTCTTGTCCTGATAATGCTGCGCGGCAGCAAACACCAGAGGACCCCGCGCTCCCTTCGGTGCGCGGGGTGTTCGCTCGCTGCCGATCAGGGCGCGGCGTTATAGGCCTTGCGGCGCGGCGGGCGGCGCCCCTCGCGCGGCGGACCCTCGCGGCGGACGCCATCGGTGCGGCCTTCGTGGCGCGGGCCGTCATGGTGCGGCCGGTCATGGCGCGGACCGTCCTTGCGGGCCTCGCCCTCGGGACGGGGCCCACGGTTGAACGGGCGGGCGCCACGCGGGGCGTCACTGCGCGGGCCACGCGGCCCGCGTTCCTCGCGCGCCGGGCGCGGGCCATCGGAGCGGAAGCCTTCCAGGCGCGGCGCGCCTTCGCGGCGGCTTTCGCCGCGGCGGTCGACCGAGGGGATGGTGATCTTGATCAGCCGCTCGATGTCGCGCAGGAAAGCGCGCTCCTCGCCGTCGCACAGCGAAATGGCGATGCCCTCGCGGCCGGCGCGCGCGGTGCGGCCGATGCGATGGACATAGCTTTCCGGCACATTGGGCAGGTCGTAATTGATCACATGGCTGACGCCCGGCACGTCGATGCCGCGCGCGGCGATGTCGGTGGCGACCAGCACCTTGACGACACCCTGGCGGAAGGCCGCGAGCGCCCGCTCACGCTGCGGCTGCGACTTGTTGCCATGGATCGCCTCGGCGGCGATGCCGGCCCCGGCAAGGCCCTTCACCACGCGGTCAGCGCCATGCTTGGTGCGCGAGAACACGAGGGCGCGATCAAGATCGGGCTCGGAGAGCACTTCGACCAGCAGGTTCGGCTTGCCGGCGCGGTCGGTGAAGAACACCTTCTGCTCGATGCGGTCGGCGGTCTTGGCGACCGGCGTCACCGCGACGCGCACCGGATCGGTCAGCAGCGAATCCGCCAGCTTCTCGATCTCGCGCGGCATGGTGGCGGAGAAGAACAGGTTGCGGCGCTTGGCCGGCAGCCGGGCGCAGATGGCGCGAATGGCATGGATGAAGCCCATGTCCAGCATCTGGTCGGCCTCGTCGAGCACGAGCACCTCGACCATGTCGAGCCGGACCGCGTTGTTCTCAAGGAGGTCGACGAGGCGGCCGGGGGTCGCCACCAGCACGTCGACGCCATTGGCGAGCGCGCGGGCCTGGCGGCCGATCGGCACGCCGCCGATGGCGAGCGCGGTGGAGGGGCGCACATGCTTGCCATAGAGGCGGAAGCTCTCAAGGATCTGGCCGGAGAGTTCGCGGGTCGGGCTCAGCACCAGCGCGCGGGCCGAGCGGCGCTCGGGACGGAAGCGGTGGGTGACGAGGTGCTGCAGGATCGGCAGCGCGAAGGCGGCGGTCTTGCCGGTGCCGGTCTGGGCGATGCCGATGAGATCGCGGCCCGCGAGAACCTGCGGCACAGCCTGAATCTGGATCGGGGTGGGCGTGGTGTGGTTGGCTTCCGCGAGGGCCTTCAGGATCGGCTCGGCAAGGCCGAGTTCGTTGAAAGTGGTCAAGTAGCGTTCTTTCATGGGCGATTGCGTCCGCGCGCAGGAGCAGCGCGAACCGCGAATCACGGGGTGTTGAGACACCCCGCGTGGCCTGGGACGTCGGCGATTTCCGATGATGAGGGGCCGAAGACTGCCGCGGCTCAGAAGTGGAGGCGGAAAAGCGGCCAGGAAAACCTGGCCGGATCCGGCTCCCAGCCGAAGCGGACATCGAGCGACGCGGCCCCGATGCGGACGAAGCGACCGCATGCCCCGCCTATGTGGCGCAAAAGGGTGGTGATTTCAAGGCGTCATCGCTCAGGCTATAAGCTTCGGCCATGTATCCTGACGTGGTCGGCCTTCGCAGCTTCTATGCCCAGCCCATCGGCGTGGTGACGCGCCGCCTTGTCGGCCGCGCCATTCGCGCCCGCGCCGGCAACATGCGCGGGCTTTCCGTTCTCGGCATGGGCTATGCCACGCCCTATCTCGGCATGTTCCGCGAGGAATGCGAGCGCGCCCTCGCCTTCATGCCGGGCGCGCAGGGGGTGACGCGCTGGCCCTCGGCGGCGCCGACGCTGGCCGCGCTGGTGGACGAGACCGAACTGCCGCTGCGCGCCGGCATGATTGACCGGGTCATCGCCGTGCATCTTTTGGAGATGACGCCCGATGCCGGCGAGGTTCTGCGCGAGGTGTGGCGGGTGCTGGCGCCGGGCGGGCGGCTGATCTGCGTGGTGCCGAGCCGGCGCGGCGTGTGGGCGCGCACCGAGAACAACCCGTTCGGCCATGGGCGCCCCTTCTCGCGCACCCAGATCACGGATCTGTTGCGCGGCGCGCTGTTCACGCCCGTGGGCTGGGACGAGGCGCTCTATATGCCGCCGGTGCCGCGCAACTGGTTCCTGCGCTCGGCCGTGGCGTGGGAGCGCGTGGGCGCCACGCTGGCGCTGCCCTTTGCCGGCGTGCACGTCGTCGAGGCGACGAAGCAGGTCTACAAGCCGGTCCCCACCAAGCGCCGCGCCCGCCTGACCGTGTTCGAGCCCGTGATGGCGCCGCAGCCGATGGGGGGGTGAAGGGGTACGGGCTTCGACCATGAATGGTATCTTGCGCAAAATCAGTTCTAGGAGTGTCTGATGGGCGAGGCAAAGCGGCGCAGGGCAATCGATCCTAGGCACGGGAAGCCATGGCGTGGCCTGGTTGTGTCGCCTCCCATCGAATCTTCCGGCAATCGACTTCTGATGAAGTCGGGCGCTCTCGATCCGCAGGAGCTTCGATCAAATCTCCTTTTCTGGGACCGACTGGATTTTCCTGAACAGAACATTATTCATATCGGATTGGATAATGACGCTCAGTTTCTGGAAGAAGCAGGGGTGCTACAGAGATCAAAAGTGCTCTTTTCCGGCAGTGGCGACATGGCAGAGATATATAGGAATCTTCATGTCGAAGCCTTTCGTCGGCTTGATCAAGAGAAGCCAGGTCGATGGAGTCTAGCCACCGGAGAGCGCTCTATTTCATTCGGAGATCATGCGCTTCAGCAGGGTAGGGGCGCGCTTGTTCGATTGTATGGCGCGATCCCGGTTCCTGATAAAGATGTTCCTCTTGCAGATATTCTGGAATTCCGACTGCGTCGCAGCGACGAGTTGCTCGCACTCCGAACCCATCTGGAGTCCGTTTATCAGCGTGTTATAAGCGCAGGAGATGGTGAGCTGGCTTGGAATACGGAGGTCGAAGCGCTGCAGCGAGCCATCCAAGATCACATAAAGACTTCAAGAGAGACAAGTTTTCGTCTCCGCCTAGCGGATATAAGCGCCAGCTTGAATTTGCTTCCAATAGGGGCCAGTGCAATTACGGCCTATTCTACTGGGCTGCCTATGGTGCCCTCGCTGGTAGCGGGTGCTATGCTAGGTATCAGTCTGGACGTGGGTGCCGCCCTCAAACGGCATCGGGCGTCTCCAACTCCTTTCCAATATGTCACCTCTTATCATCAAGAGGTCTTTTGATCCCCGCTCACCCCTTCCGCGACAGCAGGAACACCGCCTGTTCGCCGAGCAGGTTCCACACTGCCCAGGGCAGGTTGAAGCGCACCGGGTGGCCATAGCCGTTGAGCGCGGCGGCGCGGTCGATGCGGGCACCCACCTCTTCCACCAGCGCGACGAAGTCGCGGATGGTGCAGAAATGGATGTTGGGCGTGTCGTACCAGCTGTAGGGCAGATTTTCCGTGCTCGGCATCCGCCCGTTCAGCAACAGGTCGAGCCGCATCCGCCAGAAGCCGAAATTGGGGAAGGAGACGATGGCGTGGCTGCCGACCCGTAGCATCTGCTCCAGCACCCATTTCGGCCGGCGCGTCGCCTGGATGGTCTGGGAGAGGATGACATAGTCGAAGGAATTGTCGGGATAGTCGGCGAGGTCGACATCGGCGTCGCCCTGGATGATGGGAAGACCGCGCGCCACGCCGGCATTCACCCCCTCGCGCGACAGCTCGATGCCGCGCGCGTCGCAGCCGCGCGTGGTGGCGAGCAGTTCCAGCAATTCGCCGTCGCCCGAGCCGACATCGAGCACGCGCGAGCCCGGCCGTACCATGTCGGCGATGAGCAGCAGGTCGACACGCTTGCCGGAGGCCGCCCGCGCGGCTTCGCTCATGGTGCGGTCGCGCGCGGTCATCACGTCACTCCCACGGCGCGCGCGGCGGAATCGATGAAACCGCGCGTGATGGCGAAGAATTCCGGCTCGTCGAGCAGGAAGGAATCGTGGCCCTTGTCGCTCTCGATCTCGGCAAAGGAGACCTGGGCGCCCGCCGCGTTAAGCGCGTGGACGATGGCGCGCGAATCCGCCGTGGTGAACAGCCAGTCGGAGGTGAAGGAGACGAGGCAGAAGCGGGTCGTCGTGCCCCGGAAGGCATTGGCCAGGACGCCGCCATACTCCCCGGCGAGGTCGAAATAATCCATGGCGCGGGTGACATAGAGATAGGAATTGGCGTCGAAGCGGTCGACGAAGGCCTCGCCCTGGTGGCGCAGATAGCTCTCCACCTGAAAGTCGGCGTCGAAGGAAAAGGTGTGCCCGTCGCGGTCCTGCAGCCGCCGGCCGAATTTCCGGTGCAGCGAGGAATCCGACATATAGGTGATGTGCGCGGCCATGCGCGCCACAGCGAGGCCACGGCGCGGGCTGGTGCCCTCGGTGAGATAGCGCCCGCCGCGCCATTCCGGATCGGCCATGACAGCTTGGCGACCGACCTCGTGAAAGGCGATGTTCTGTGCCGAATGGCGCGCGGCGGTGGCGATGGGCATGGCGGCGAAGACGCGCTCGGGATAGCTCGCCGCCCATTGCAGAACCTGCATCCCGCCCATGGAGCCGCCGACCACGGCCAGCAACTTCTCGATGCCGAGATGGTCGATGAGCATGGCCTGCGCCCGCACCATGTCGCGAATGGTCACGACCGGCAGGTCAAGCCCATAGGGCTGGCCGGTGGCCGGATTGGTGGAGGAGGGGCCGGTGGTGCCGAGACAGCCACCGAGCACATTTGAGGCGATGACGAAGAAGCGCTCGGTGTCGATCGGCTTGCCCGGCCCGACCAGCGTCTCCCACCAGCCCGGCTTGCCGGTGACGGGGTGGACATTGGCCGCGTGCTGGTCGCCGGACAGCGCGTGGCAGAGCAGGATGGCGTTGGAGCGCGCCGCGTTCAGCGTGCCATAGGTCTGGTAGGCGATCTGGAACGGGGTCAGGACGCCGCCGGCATCGAGGGCGAGCGGCTTGTCGGCGCCGAAGCGTACCACGGCGGAATGCGGATGGTCCGCTTCGCCGCGGGCGGCTTCGTAGGCCGGAAGATCGCGCAGGGCCGTGGTGTCGGACATGGGAACCGTCATACCGGACGAAGAGTTCGTTATACCGGACGATGCGATGATCCCACAGCCGGCACTTGTCAATAGAGCGCTGCGTCAGATTTTGCTTTGCGCGGCGCCCGCGTGAGGTTTACGACAAGCCGCCATGGACATGAAGGCCCACACTCAGGACGCGCCGCAAAGGGCGGTTTCTCCGGCTTCCGACGCCGCCGCGCCGGATCTCGGCAGCCTGCGCGCGGAGATCGACCGCATCGATGCTCAGATGCACGCGCTTTTGATCGAGCGCAGCCAGATCATCGACCGGCTGGTGGCGGTGAAGCGGGCGCAGGGCAGCGAGAGCGGCTCGGCCTTCCGTCCAGCGCGCGAGGCCTCCATGATGCGTCGGCTGGTGGATCGCCATCGCGGGATTCTGCCGCTCGACACGGTCGAGGGCATCTGGCGGGTCATCATCTCCACCTTCACCTATGTGCAGGCGCCTTACGCGGTGCATGCCGATCTCGCCTCGGGCGAGGCGGCGATGCGCGACGCGTCGCGCTTCCATTTCGGCTTCACCGTCCCCTTCATCGGCCATATGGGCGCTTCCGGCGTGGTGGCGGCGGTGGCGCGCTCGCGTGGCGATCTGGGCCTGGTGCCGGCCTTCGCCTCGCCCTCCGCCGGTGCCTGGTGGACGGCGCTGGAAGGCCCCCACACGCCGAAGATCATCGCCCGTCTGCCCTTCGTCGAGCGCGCCGACCACCCCGCCGGCCTGCCGGTGTTCTGCATCGCTCATCCGGTGACGGATGGGGCGGTGACGGAAGTGGAGGCGTGGAGCCTGCATGTTTCCGGCTGGAACGCCCAGGCGGCGCGGGCGCTGGCGCCGCTGGCCGATGTGATCGCCGTGCCCGACCGCGGCCTTGACGGGGCGGCGCTGCTCGCCTCCATTCCGGTCGGCGGGGCGGTCAGCCTCGACACCGTGCTGGCGGCACTACGCGAAAGCGGCGCCTCTGTGCGCGCGGCGGCCCTCGTCGGCAGCCATGCCAGCCGCTATACCCATGCACCGGCGCTCCACGCGCCCGTCACCCACGCGCCGACGGTCTGACCCCGGCGCCTTTCCTCCTCTTCTCGTCGCGATCTCCTTCTTCTCTCGACCGCCTCCCTTGGAGCCCCGTCATGTCGACCGCCCCCCGCCCCAACCGTCCCGTCCCGCGCGCCGGCGTTCTGGCGATCGAGGCCTATGTGCCGGGCAAGTCGCAGGGCGGCCCGGGGGTGAAGGTGCATAAGCTCTCGGCCAATGAGAACCCGCTCGGCCCCAGCCCGAAGGCGGTCGCCGCCTTCCAGTCGGCGAACGCGCTGGAGCTTTATCCCGACGGCTCGTCCACCAAGCTGCGCGAGGCCATCGCCGCGCAATATGGGCTTGATCCCACACGCATCGTCTGCGGCACCGGCTCGGACGAGCTGTTGATGCTGACCGCCGCTGCCTTTGCCGGGCCGGGCGACGAGGTGCTGTATTCCCAGCACGGCTTCCTCGTCTACCGCATCGCCGCGCTGGCGGCAGGGGCGACGCCCGTGGTGGCGCCGGAGAAGGACTACCGCAGCGATGTCGACGCGCTGCTGGCGGCCGTGACCGAGAAGACCCGCGTGGTCTTCCTCGCCAACCCCAACAACCCGACCGGCACCTATCTGCCCTTCGACGAGGTGAAGCGGCTGCAGCGCGGCCTGCCGCCTTATGTGCTGCTGGCGCTCGACGCCGCCTATGCCGAATATGTCCGCCGCAACGATTATGAGGCGGGCATCGAGCTGGTGGCGACCTGCTCGAACGTCGTCATGCTGCGCACCTTCTCCAAGATTTACGGGCTCGCGGCGCTGCGGGTCGGCTGGCTGTACGGGCCGGCCGAGGTCGCGGACGCAATCAACCGCATTCGCGGGGCGTTCAACGTTTCCGCCCCCGGCCTCGCCGCCGCCGTGGCGGCCATCGAGGACACGGTGCATGTCGAGCAGGCGGTGGCGCATAACGAGACTTGGCTCCCCTGGCTGGCGCAGGAACTCACCGCGCTTGGGCTGACCGTGACGCCGAGCGTCACCAATTTCCTGCTGGTGCATTTCCCGCAGACCCCCGGCCGCACGGCGAAGGAGGCGGACGCCTTCCTCAGCCAGCGTGGGCTGATCCTGCGGCGGGTGGACTCCTACGGCCTACCGGACGCGCTGCGCGTGACCATCGGCACCGAGGAGGCAAATCGCTTGCTGGTGGAGGCGCTGAAGGCGTTCATGGGCGGGGAGGCGGGCCATGGTGCTTGACCCGCCGCTGGCGCATCCGCTCATCGGCCGGCTGACCGTCATCGGCATCGGCCTGATCGGCTCGTCCATCCTGCGCGCGGTGAAGGCGCGCGGGCTTGCCGGCACGCTGGTCGCCTATGATGGCGCTGCGGCGGTACGTGATCGCGTCGGTGACCTCGGCATCGCCGACCTCGTCGCCGCGACGCCGGCGCAGGCGGTGGCGGGGGCCGACATCGTCATCCTATGCGTGCCGGTGGGCGCCATGGGGGCGGTGGCGGAGGCGATCGCCCCGCATCTGAGGCCGGGCGCTATCGTCTCCGATGTCGGCTCGGTGAAGGGCGCCGTGGTGAATGCGCTGCGCGCGCATCTGCCGGCCAATGTCCACATCGTGCCCGGCCATCCCGTGGCCGGCACGGAGTATTCCGGCCCGGATGCCGGCTTCGCCACCCTGTTCAAGAATCGCTGGTCGATCCTCACCCCGCCCGAGGGCACGGACCCCGCCGCGGTGGCGGCGCTGTCCGGGCTCTGGACGGCCATGGGCGCCAATGTCGAGACGATGACGCCGGAGCACCATGACCTGGTGCTGGCCATCACCTCGCATGTGCCGCATCTCATCGCCTACAACATCGTCGGCACGGCGGCGGACCTTGAGGCGGTGACGCAGTCCGAGGTGATCAAATACTCGGCCGGCGGCTTCCGCGACTTCACCCGCATCGCCGCTTCCGACCCCACCATGTGGCGCGACGTGTTCCTCAACAACCGCGAGGCGGTGATCGAGGTGCTCGGCCGTTTCACCGAGGATTTGATCGCGCTGCAGCGGGCGATACGCTGGGCGGAGGGCGACAAGCTGTTCGACCTGTTCACCCGCACCCGCGCCATCCGCCGTTCGATCATCGAAATCGGCCAGGAAACCGCCGCGCCGGATTTCGGCCGCTCGCACGACTGAGGCGCGGGGAACGCACGCGCCTACGGCACGTCATTGAGCGCGTAGACCCGCAGCCGGTGGCCGTCGGGATCGAGCGCCACGAAGCTGCGGCCGAAATCGAGATCGGTCGGCGGCAGGGCGATCGCCACGCCCTTCGTCGCCCAGTTCTCATAGGCGGCGTCGACGGCAGCGGGATCGGTGACCTTGAAGCCGATTTCGTTGCCTCCGGCCCGCAGATGCGGCCGCGGCGTCACCCCGTCGCGCTGCCACAGGCCGAGCATCATGCCCGGCGCCAGCGGCAGCAGGGCGAAGGTTGCGCTTTGCTCCACCGGCGCGCGCTCCAGCAGCGCGCCATAGAAGCGGGCGCTGGCGGGTGCGTCGTTCACATAAAGAAGGATATTGCTGGCGTCGGTCATGTCGTCCCCCGAAGAATCGAGGGGTCAGCATAGGCGGCGCTGCTGCCAGTTTATGTCAGCAGGGTTCGGGTCTTTCCGCAGCAGCCGCCTGCTTCGTCAGCTTCCATTGCCGGATGAGTTCCGCCCGTCGCGTGGGGTAACGCGCGTCGAGCACGTCTGCCCGCGAGATGCGGTCGGTGCGGAAGCTGCGGAACGCGCCGCGCAGTTCGCACCAACCGATGAGCAGCCGCACCTGGTCGAAAAAGGCCAGCGCGAAAGGCCAGACGGTGCGCTCGCTCGCTGTGCCGGCCGCGTCGAGATAGGCGAGGGAGAGCTTGCGCTCGGTGCGGATGGCCTTACGCAGCAGCGCCGGGTCGATGGAATCGGCGGGAATGGGGGCGCCCGGCGCCACGAACAGCGCCGAGGCCTCCATCTCGGCCCGCAGCTCCGCCGGCAGCACGGCGCCTATGCGCGCGAGCGCCGACAGTGCCGCCTCGGCCAGCGGGCCATCCGCCCGCCCTGCCACCCAGCGCGAGCCGAGCACCAGCGCCTCGATCTCCTCGGGCGGAAACATCAGCGGCGGCAGCAGGAAGCCCGGGCGCAGCACATAGCCGACCCCGGCCTCGCCCTCAATGGTCGCGCCCTGGGCCTGCAGTGTGGCGATATCACGGTAGAGGGTACGCAGGCTCACGCCGATCTCGTCGGCGAGCACGCGCCCGCTCACCGGCTGGCGGTGGCGGCGCAGGACGTGCAGCAGATCGAACAGGCGCTCGGAGCGGGACATGCGCCGAGACTACTCGCATCCGCCACTGCCTGAAAATGGCAGCAGCGCCGCGCGGGTCTCCCCCGTGCGGCGCTGCCAGTTGCTTTGTGTCATGCGTCAGCCGCTGGTCGGCATGACGAACTGGGCGCCCTCGCGGATGCCGGTCGGCCAGCGGGCGGTGGTGGTCTTCATCTTGGTGTAGAAGCCGACGCCCTCCATGCCATAGACGTTGCGGTCGCCGAACACCGAGCGCTTCCAGCCGCCGAAGGAGTGGAACGCCACCGGCACCGGGATCGGCACATTGATGCCGATCATGCCGGCCTTGGCGTCGCGGTCGAAGGCGCGGGCGGCGTCGCCGTCGCGGGTGAAGATGGCGGCGCCATTGCCATATTCGTGGTCATTGACCAGCTTCAGCGCCTCGTCATAGCGGTCGACGCGCACCACGGAGAGCACCGGGCCGAAGATCTCTTCCTTGTAGATCTTCATGTCCGGCGTCACCTTGTCGAACAGGCAGCCGCCAATGAAATAGCCGTTCTCATAGCCCTGCAGCTTGAGGCCGCGCCCGTCGACCACCAGCTCGGCGCCGGCGGCGACGCCGTCATCGACATAGCCGGAAACCTTGGCGAGGTGTTCCTTGGTGACGAGCGGACCCATCTCGCTCTCGCGGTCGAGGCCGGGGCCGACCTTCAGCGCGCGCACCTTCGGCACCAGCTTTTCCATCAGCGCGTCGCCGACGCCACCGACGGCCACCGCGACCGACACCGCCATGCAGCGCTCGCCGGCCGAGCCGTAGCCCGCTCCCATCAGCGCGTCGACGGTCTTGTCGAGATCGGCGTCGGGCATCACCACCAGGTGGTTCTTGGCGCCGCACAGGGCCTGCGCGCGCTTACCGTGCGCGGCGGCGGTCTTGTAGACATATTCGCCGATGGCGGTGGAGCCGACGAAGCTCACCGCCGCGACATCGGGATGGGTGAGGAGGGCGTCGACCGCCTCCTTGTCGCCCTGCACGACGTTGAACACGCCCGCCGGCAGGCCGGCCTCGGCCAGCAGTTCCGCCAGCATCAGCGAGGGAGTCGGGTCCTTTTCCGAGGGCTTCAGCACGAAGGAATTGCCGCAGGCCAGCGCCACCGGGAACATCCACATCGGCACCATGACGGGGAAGTTGAACGGGGTGATGCCGGCCACCACGCCGACGGGATGGCGGGCGGAGAACACGTCGACGCCGCGCGCCACCTGCTCGGTGAAGTCGCCGCGCATCAGGTGCGGGATGCCGCAGGCGAATTCCACCACCTCGATGCCGCGGGTGACTTCGCCCTTGGCGTCCTCGAACGTCTTGCCATGCTCGCGGGTGATGGCCTCGGCCAGCGCGTCCATGTCGCGCTCAAGCAGCGCCTTGAACTTGAACATGATGCGCGCGCGCGTCAGCGGCGGCGTGTCGGCCCATCCGGGGAACGCGGCGGCAGCGGCGGCGACCGCGTCACCCACCGTGGCGACGGAAGCGAGCAGGGCTTCGCCAGTCTGCGCGCCGGTGGAGGGGTCGAAGACCGGGGAGGTCCGCCCCGCCGTGGTCACCACCTTGCCGCCGATATAATGCCCGATGACCGCCATGGCGATCTCTCCTCTGGTTTTCCTGGCTGCGGTTTTGCTTGTTGAAAGTCGTCACTTCAACGACGATGTTTTCGCATCCGTTGTGCGGCTGCGCACATTGCGATAGGCAGCATGCCATGGATTGGGACCATTTGCGTATCTTCCTCGCCGTGGCGCGTGCCGGCCAGATGCTGGCGGCCGCGCGTCAGCTCGGGCTGGACCACGCCACCGTCGGTCGCCGGCTGGGGGCGCTGGAAGCGAGCCTCGGCTCCAAGCTCCTGGAGCGGCGCACCACGGGGAGCGAACTTACCCCGGCCGGGGAGCGGCTGCTGGCGCATGCCGAGCGCATCGAGACCGAGATGCTGCAGGCGCAGGCCGCGCTGGGCAATGTCGATCTCGCTCTGGCGGGCACGGTGCGGATCGGCGCTCCGGACGGCTTCGGTACCTATTTCCTCGCCCCGCGCCTCGGGCGCCTCGCGGAGGATCATCCGGGTCTGTCGATCCAGCTGGCGCCGTTGCCGCGCAGCTTCTCTCTGCCCAAGCGCGAGGTCGACATCGCGGTCACGCTGCAACGGCCCAGCGAGGGGCGGCTGGTGGCGCGCAAGCTCACCGACTACACGCTCGGGGTCTATGCGGCGCGGGACTATCTCGCCCGCACCGGACCCATAGGGACCCTGCGCGATGTCACCGGGCGGCTGATCGTCACCTATGTGCCCGATCTCGTCTATTCGCCGGCGCTCGACTATTTCGAAGTGTTCCGCGAGGTCGAGGCGCGCCGCCTGGAATGCGCCAGCGTGGTGGGGCAGATGGAGGCGGTGCGGGCCGGAGGCGGCATCGGCATCCTGCACGACTACGCCGCGTTGGCGCATCCCGAGCTGGTGCGGCTGCTGCCGGACCTGAGCTTCCGCCGGTCCTACTGGCTGGTCACCCATGCGGATATCCGCGACCTCCGACGCATCCGCACGGTGGAGGATTTCATCGCCGGCGCGGTGCGCACGGCGCGGGCGGGCTTCACCTGCGAGCCGGTTGCCGCGCCGCAGGACGAGGAAGCGCCGGCGGAGGCCTGAGCCGGCCTTTCCCGGTCAGGCGCCGGCGCGCTGATGGTGGGCGCAGGCGCCGTGATCGGCCAGTATCTCGATCACCCGGCAGGTGGCGACATGGCCATGGGCGCAGCCTTCGACCATGCGCTGGAGTTCGGCCCGCAGCGCGGTGAGGCTGGCGATACGGCGTTCCACGCTGGCGAGATGATCGCGGGCAATGGCATCGGCGGCGGCGCAGGACTGGTCCGGCGCGTCCTGCAAATGCAGCAGCGTGCGGATCGCGTCGATCTCGAAGCCGAGTTCCCGTGCATGGCGGATGAAGGCCAGCCGCCGCAGGTCCTCATCGCCATAGGCGCGCCTTCCCCCGTCGGTGCGCGGCGGGGCGGGGAGGAGACCGATCTCCTCGTAATAGCGGATGGTGGGCACCTTCACGCCGCTTTCGCGCGCCGCGTCGCCAATCGTGTAATGGGCCGTCATTTCCCGCTTGCTCCTCTAGTCACTAGAGGAACTAGGTTGGCTCTGCCGCCGACGCAAGGCGGGACGGAGGAGTGACGCGCATGCTGGCCGAAAAGACCCGTTACCGTATCGAGGGCATGGATTGCGCCTCCTGCGCGATGAAGATCGAGACGGCGGTGCGGCGCGTCGACGGCGTCGCGGATGTCGCGGTCTCGGTGACGGCCGGCACGATGACGGTGGAACACAACGGCGCCGATCTGCCGTTGGTGGAGCGCCGTGTCGCTGGCCTCGGCTACGGCATCGCGCCGCTGGCGGCAGCGGCGGCGGTGCCTTCCGGTCACGCTCACGCTCACGCGCACACGCACGGGCCCGGCTGCGATCACGACCACGCGCATGACCATGAACATGACCACGCGGGTCATGTCCATGCCGCGCCCGCGGACGCTGCCCACGGCGCGTCCAGCCCACCGGCCTCTGGGGGCCATGATCACGCGCATCTGGCGCTGGACGGGCCTTGGTGGACGAGCGGCAAGGCGCGGCTCACGCTTCTCTGCGGCGCGGCGCTGGCGGCGGCCTATGGTCTTGGCCATTTTTTCCCACGCCTCGACCCGTGGATCTTCATCGCCGCGCTGCTGATCGGCCTGGTGCCGATCGCCCGCCGTGCGGTCATGGCCGGGCTTTCCGGCACGCCCTTCTCCATCGAGACGCTGATGACCATCGCCGCCATCGGCGCCGTCACCATCGGCGCGTCGGAAGAGGCGGCGGCGGTGGTGTTTCTCTTTCTCGTCGGCGAGTTGCTGGAGGGTGTCGCTGCCGGCCGCGCCCGCAGTTCCATCCGCGCCCTCACCGCGCTGGTGCCGAAGACCGCACGCCTCGTCGAGGGCGGCGTGACGCGCGAGGTGCCGGCCGAGAGCCTTGGGATCGGCGACGTGATTCTCGTCCGCCCCGGCGAGCGCATTCCCGCCGATGGCGCGGTGCTGGACGGTGCGGGCTCGGTGAACGAGGCGCCGGTGACGGGCGAGAGTGTGCCGGTGGCCAAGCAGGCGGGGGACAGCGTGTTCGCCGGCACGGTGAACGGTGAAGCCGCTCTTACCTTGCGCGCCACCACTGCCCCATCCGACAACACCATCGCCCGCGTCGTGCGTCTCGTCGAGGAAGCGCAGGAGAGCAAGGCACCGACCGAGCGCTTCATCGACCGTTTCGCGCGCTGGTACACGCCGCTGGTCGTCGTCGTCGCCGCGCTGGTGGCCGTAGTGCCGCCGCTCGCCTTCGGCGCGGCGTGGGATGAATGGATTTACAAGGGCTTGGCGCTGCTGCTGATTGGCTGCCCCTGCGCGCTGGTCATTTCCACTCCCGCCGCCATCGCCGCCGGGCTGGCGGTCGGCGCGCGGCGAGGCTTGCTCATCAAGGGCGGCGCGGTGCTGGAGGCACTGCGCACGATCAATGCCGTCGCCTTCGACAAGACCGGCACGCTGACCGGGGGCAAGCCCGCCGTCACCGATCTCATGGCCTTTATCGGGGACGACGCCGGGCTGCTGGCCCGGGCGGCGGCGCTGGAAGCGGGCTCCACCCATCCGCTGGCGAGCGCGATTCTTGCGCAAGCGGCGGCGCGCGGGCTTGCCATCCCGCCCGTGCAGGCGGCGGCGGCGCTGGGCGGCGAGGGTGTGAGCGGCACCGTGGAGGGCGCGGCGCTGTTCCTTGGCTCGCCTAAGGCCGCCGGTGCCCGCGCGGCTCTAACGGCCGAACAGCAAGCGACGATCGACGCACTCAACGCCGCCGGCAAGACGGTGGCGGTGCTCGTCGCGGACGGGCGCGCGCAGGGGCTGATCGCGCTGCGCGACCAGCCGCGCGCCGATGCGCAGGCGGGGGTCGACGCGCTCAGGGCCGAGGGCATCCGCACGCTGATGCTGACCGGCGACAATGAGCGCACCGCGCAGGCGATCGGCGCCGCTCTCGGCATCGAGGTCCGCGCCGGCCTGATGCCGGCCGACAAGCAGCGCATCGTCAACGAGTTGCAGCGCGAGGGGCTGAAGGTCGCCAAGGTTGGCGACGGCATCAATGACGCGCCCGCGCTCGCCGCCGCCAATGTCGGCATCGCTATGGGCGGGGGCACGGATGTGGCGCTGGAAACGGCGGACGCGGCCGTGCTGCACGGCCGGGTCGGCGATGTCGCGGGGATGATCGCTCTGTCGCGCGCGACCATGCGCAACATCCATCAGAACATCACGCTGGCGCTGGGGCTGAAGGCGGTGTTCGTCGTCACCACCCTCGCCGGCATCACCGGCCTGTGGCCGGCCATCCTCGCCGATACCGGCGCCACCGTGCTGGTGACGGCCAATGCCTTGCGATTGCTGGGTCGGAAGGGGTAGCGCGCCGCCTGCCGGTCATCCCGGACGGCTCAAGGCCGATCCGGGATGAGGGCGACTATCTGTAACGCCTACTTCGCCAGCTGCTTCAGCCAGCGCTTGGCCTGGGCGCGGACATTCTTTGGCGCGGTGCCGCCATAGGAAACGCGGCTGGCCACGGATTTCGCCACCGACAGCACGCCGAACACTTCCCCCGTGATGCGGGGCTCCACGCTCTGCATCTCCGCCAGCGTCAGCTTGTGCAGCGGCGCGTTCCTGGCGGAGGCGAGCGCGACGATGCGGCCGGTGACGTGATGCGCCTCGCGGAAGGGCAGGCCGAGCACACGCACCAGCCAGTCCGCGAGGTCGGTGGCGGTGGAATAGCCCGAGCCCGCCGCGGCCTTCATCCGCGTCTCGTCCGGCACCATGTCGCGCACCATGCCGGCCGTGGCGGCGATCATCAGCGACAGGGTGGAAAACGCATCGAAGGCGCCTTCCTTGTCTTCCTGCATGTCCTTGGCATAGGCCAGCGCCAAGCCCTTCATCACCATCAGCAAGCCATTGAAAGCACCGGCGATTCGCCCGATCTTGGCGCGCACCAGCTCGGCCGCGTCGGGGTTGCGCTTCTGCGGCATGATGGAGGAGCCGGAGGTGAAGCGGTCGGAGAGCTTCATCAGCCCCACCAGCGGCGAGGTCCAGATCACGATCTCCTCGGCGAAGCGGGAGAGGTGCATCGCCGCGATGGACGCGGCCGCCAGCGTCTCCAGCACGAAGTCGCGGTCGGAGACGGAATCGAGCGAATTCGCCGTCGGCCGGTCGAAGCCGAGGGCGGCTGCGGTGGCGAAGCGGTCGATGGGGAAGGAGGTGCCGGCCAGCGCGGCGGCCCCTAACGGGCACTCGTTGAGCCGGGCGCGGGCGTCGCGCAGCCGGCCGCGATCACGGCCCAGCATCTCGACATAGGCGAGAAGATGGTGGCCGAAGGTCACGGGCTGGGCGGTCTGCAAATGGGTGAAGCCCGGCATGACCGTGCCGGAATGGATCAGCGCCTTCTCCACAAGTGCCTGCTGGAGATCGCGAATCTGCCCGTCCAGCGTATCGATCGTGTCGCGCACATAGAGCCGGAAATCCGTCGCCACCTGGTCGTTGCGCGAACGGGCGGTGTGGAGGCGGCCGGCGGCGGGGCCGAGCAATGTGGCGAGGCGCGATTCCACGTTCATATGGATGTCTTCCAGCGCCCGCTGGAAGGTGAAATCGCCCGCTTCGATCTCTGACAGGATCGTGTCTAGACCCGCCGCGATCTTTTCGGCATCAGCCTTGTCGATGATCCCCTGGGCCGCCAGCATCGAGGCATGCGCCTTCGAACCCGCGATATCCTGCGCGTACAGGCGCTGGTCGAAACCGATGGAGGCGTTTATCTCCTCCATGATCGCGTCGGGTCCGGTCTCGAACCGGCCGCCCCACATCTTGTTGCTCATGCTCACTTTTCTCCGCGAGGACGGCCATGACCGAACGACCTGAGGACGCCGCTGCACCGGCGGGCGGGGTTCCGCCGCGCCGCACGGGCCGCTTCGCCCTCATGCTGGCGGCCGCGCTGGTGCTGGGCGCCATTGTCGGGCTGGCAGGCGTATACGGGATTGGGGGCGGGGCGCGCAACGCCGTTGCCACCGGGCCCGCCGCGCCGGCGCCGGTCGTCGTGGCCGATGAGGCCGGTGAGGTGGATAGTGAGTGCAGTGTGGCCAGTGCGGCCGGCAAAAGGCTGGCCACGTTCGCCACCGGCGAACTCGCCGCCTTCGCCCCGACTGAAAAGCCGACCCGCATCCCCGATCTCGCCTTCCTTGATCCCGAGGGCAAGCCGACCCGGTTGTCGCAGGTCGGCGGCGACGGTTTGAGGCTCGTCAACATCTGGGCCACCTGGTGCGTGCCCTGCCGCAAGGAGATGCCGGCGCTCGACCAGCTGCAGGGCGAACTCGGCGCCAAGGGCGCCGGAGGTCAGCCGGGCTTCGAGGTCATCACCGTGAACATCGACACGCGCGACGCCGCCAAGCCGAAGGCCTTCTTCGAAGAGACGGGGCTCAAGCATCTCGCGCTCTATACCGATCCCAAGGCGCAGGCGTTCCAGGATCTGCGCGTGGTCGGGCGCGGCTTCGGCCTGCCCACCACCATGCTGATCGACGCGAAGGGCTGCGAGCTCGGCCACATCGCCGGCCCGGCGGAATGGGCGAGCCCGGACGCGGTGGCGCTGGTGAAGGCGGCGCTGGCGGAGACGGGCAAGGCCCCCTAGGACGCCTCCGCCGGAGGCTCCGTCATGCTGAGTTGCCGGCCGCAGGCCGGCCTCGAAGCCCGCAGGGCCGGGCCGCTGTCCCGCCGGGCCTGGGGGTGGCAGCCTTCTGCGTCCTTCGAGGCCCGGCGGTGCCGGGCGCCTCAGGATGACGGGCCGGGCGCATAGGCCGGCCGTCTTCGCGTCGAAACCGGGTGGCGCGCCGCCCGAGGAAGGGCTAAAAGGCCGCACCCCCTTGCAGGAGCGTGCCATGTCCGCGTCGAGCCCCGTCCACCGCACCGGGCTCGCCACGACCATCGCCGGCCCGCTGCCGATGGCGCCTTCCGACTGGGCGGCGCTGGCGCTGCTCGGGGTGATCTGGGGCGGTTCCTTCTTCTTCGGCAAGGTGGCGATCGCCGAGATTCCCCCGCTCACCATGGTGCTCACCCGCGTCGCCATCGGCGCGCTGGCGCTGTGGATCATTGCCCGGGCGCGCGGCATCCATCTGCCGCTGAACCGGCGGCTGGCGGGCGAGTTCCTGCTGCTGGCGGTGATCGCCAACATCATTCCGTTCGGGCTGATCGCCTGGTCGCAGCAGCATCTGCCGAGCGGGCTGTCCTCCATCCTCAATGCGGCGACGCCGCTGTTCACCGTGCTGGTGGCGCAGGCCTTCACCCATGACGAGAAGTTCACGCTCGGCAAGCTGATCGGGGTGAGCCTCGGCTTTGTCGGCGTCGCGGTCATGATGGGGCCGGCGCTGCTCGGCCAGCTTGGCGGGCACGAATTGCCGGCGCAGCTCGCCGCCATCGGCGCGACGGTGTCCTATGGCTTCGCGGCGGTGTATTCCCGGCGCTTCCGGCATCTGCCGCCGCTCGGCATCGCCATGGCGCAGCTGGCGACCTCCAGCCTGCTGCTGCTGCCGGCGGTGGCGCTCATCGACCGGCCGTGGAACCTGCCGGCGCCCTCAACGCCGGTTATCGGCGCGCTGCTCGGCCTCGGCGTGCTCTCCACCGGCCTCGCCTATATCCTGTATTTCCGCATCGTCGGCCGCAACGGGGCGACCAATATCTCGCTGGTGACGTTCCTGGTGCCGGTGAGTGCCATATTGCTCGGCGCGCTGGTGCTGGGCGAGGCGCTGGAGCCGCGCGAATTCGCCGGCTTCGCCATCATCGCGCTGGGGCTGGCGGCGATCGACGGAAGGCCGGCGCGGTGGGTGCGGGGGAAGATGGGCTAGGGGGCCGCACCCGTCTGCGTCCTTCGAGGCCCGGCTTTGCCGGGCACCTAAGGATGACGGGGGCTAGGCGGGCGGGACCGGTCTCATTCAGCGTAACGGCGTGCCCCGCCTCTACCGGGTCGGCACCGGCTTTTCGCCGCGATAGTCGTAGAAGCCGCGCTGGGTCTTGCGGCCCAGCCAGCCGGCTTCGACATATTTCACCAGCAGCGGGCAGGGGCGGTATTTGGAATCGGCCAGCCCCTCATGCAGCACCTGCATGATGGAGAGGCACGTATCCAGCCCGATGAAGTCGGCCAGCTGCAGCGGGCCCATCGGGTGGTTGGCGCCCAGCCGCATGGCGGTGTCGATGGCGTCCACCGAGCCGACGCCCTCATAGAGCGTGTAGATCGCCTCGTTGATCATCGGCAGCAGGATGCGGTTGACCATGAAGGCGGGGAAATCCTCCGCCACCGCATAGGTCTTGCCCAGCCGGGTGATGAAGGCCTTGGAGAGTTCGAAGGTCTCGTCCTCGGTGGCGATGCCGCGCACCAGCTCCACCAGCTGCATCAGCGGCACCGGATTCATGAAATGAATGCCGATGAAGCGCTCCGGCCGGTCGGTGGAGGCGGCCAGCCGGGTGATGGAGATGGAGGAGGTGTTGGTGGCGAGGATCGCCTCCGGCTTCAGGAACGGACAGATGGAAGAGAAGATGCGGCGCTTGATCTCTTCCTTCTCCACCGCCGCCTCGATGACGAGGTCGACCTCGGCGAGGTCGGGGGCCTGATCGGTGCCGTGGATGCGGGCGAGCGCCGCCTTCTTCTCGTCCTCGCCATAGAGGCCCTTGGCCACCTGGCGCGACATGTTGCCATTGATGGTGGCGAGGCCGGACTTGATGCGGTCGGCCTCAAGGTCGTTCAGCACGACATCATAGCCGGCGAGCGCGCACACATGCGCGATGCCGTTGCCCATCTGGCCGGCGCCGATAATGCCGATACGCTTGATCTCGAAAGCCATTGCTGCGTCCGTTCTGCCCCTGCGGAGGCGGCAGTATAGTGTCCCGTCAGGCTTTTGCCTTAGCTATTTCGGCCTTGAGCTGCGGCACGATCTCGAACAGATCGCCCACCAGCCCGTAATCCGCGACCTGGAAGATCGGCGCGTCCTCGTCCTTGTTGACGGCGACGATGACCTTGGAATCCTTCATGCCGGCAAGGTGCTGGATGGCGCCCGATATGCCGAGCGCGACATAGAGATCCGGGGCCACCACCTTGCCGGTCTGGCCGACCTGCCAGTCATTCGGGGCGTAGCCGGCATCGACCGCGGCGCGCGAGGCGCCGACCGCCGCGCCGAGTTCGTCGGCCAGCGGCTCGACAATGGCGTGGAACTGCTCGGCCGAACCGAGCGCGCGGCCGCCGGAGACGATGATGCGCGCGGCGGACAGGTCCGGGCGGGCGCTGGCGGCGATTTCCTCGCCGAGGAAGCTGGAGCCGGCGGCGGATTCGGCCGCCCCGAGGGTGCGGATCGGCGCGGCATTGCCCTCGCCGGCCGCGGCGAAGGAGGCGGTGCGGATGGTGAGCACCTTCACCGCATCGGTGGCGCGCACGCGCTGGATGGCGTTGCCGGCATAGATCGGCCGGTCGAACGTGTCGGGCGACACAACGGCGATCACGTCGGAGACCTGCATCACGTCGATCAGCGCGGCGATGCGCGGCATCACGCTCTTGCCGAAGGCGGTGGAGGGGGCGACCAGCGCGCCATAGTCCTTGGCGAGGCTGACACCCAGCGCCGCCACCGGCTCGGCCAGGCGGTGGGCATAGGCGGCATCGTCCGCCAGCAGCACCTCGGCGACGCCGGCGAGCTTCGCGGCAGCCTCGGCGGCGGGGCGGGCGTTCTCGCCCGCGACGAGCACATGCACCGGGGCGCCGAGCGCCAGCGCGGCGGTGAGCGCGCGCGCGGTGACGGGGTTCAGGCTGGCATCGTCATGTTCGGCAAAGAGCAGGGTGGCCATGGTCAGAGTACTCCGGCCTGCTTGAGATGGCCGACCAGCTCGGCCGCGGAAGCCACCTTGATGCCGCCGGTGCGGCCGGCGGGCTCGGTGGTGGCGAGGATTTCCAGCCGGGGGGCGAGGTCGACGCCAAGCTCGGCGGCGGTCTTTTCCTCGATCGGCTTCTTCTTCGCCTTCATGATGTTGGGCAGCGAGGCGTAGCGCGGCTCGTTGAGGCGCAGATCGGTGGTGAGCACCGCCGGCAGAGCAAGGCGCAGCGTCTGCAGGCCGCCGTCGATCTCGCGGGTGACATCGACCGTGCCCTCGCCAATGACGACCTTGGAGGCGAAGGTCGCCTGCGGCCAGCCGAGCAGGGCGGCGAGCATCTGGCCGGTCTGGTTGCAGTCGTCGTCGATCGCCTGCTTGCCGAGGATGACGAGGGAGGGGCCCTCGGCCGCGACGATGGCCTTCAGCAGCTTGGCGACGGTGAGCGGCTCGATGCCGGCCTCGTCCGTCTTCACCCAGATGCCGCGATCCGCGCCCATGGCCAGCGCGGTGCGGATGGTCTCGTCGGTCTTCACCGGGCCGATGGAGACGGCGACCACCTCGGTCGCCTTGCCCGCCTCCTTGAGGCGCAGCGCCTCCTCGACGGCGATCTCGTCGAACGGGTTCATCGACATCTTGATATTGGTCAGTTCGACGCCGGAACCGTCGGCCTTGACGCGGATCTTGACGTTGTAGTCGACCACCCGCTTCACGGGCACGAGGATCTTCATCACCTGTCTCCCCCGGCAGGGCAGCGACCCCGCCTCTGGCAGCCATCGGCGCCGGCGGCGCCGCCTGCCAGGGCCGCGCGGAAAGCCGGAAGAGGGGGCTTGGGGGCGGGAATCTGGGGGGAGCGGGAGCAGCCGGCGAAAAGCGCCGGCAAACTAGGATTCGGCCCCCGCACTGTCAACGCCGCGCGCGGCGTGCAAGGGCGGTGATCACACTGGCGGGCGCCCGTCCGGCGTGCCGTCGCGCGTCATCACCCAGAGCGGCACGCCCGGCCGGCGCAGGAAGACGATGAGCACCGCCCCGGCGACGAGCCCGGCAATATGCGCCCACCACGCGGTTTCCTCGTCGCCGGACTGGAACAGGCTCCACAGCTGGAAGACGATCCAGGCGCCGAGCGGCCAGATGGCGGGCACGCGCAGCGGCACGCGCAGGAACATCAGCACCCAGATCCGCACATTGGGGTGCAGCATCAGATAGGCGCCGACCAGCCCGGATATCCCCGCCGAAGCGCCGACCAAGGGCGAGGCCGAATCAGGCACGGCGAGGGAATGGGCGAGGCCGCCGGCGACGCCGCACAGCACATAGAACAGCAGGAAGCGGGCATGGCCGAGCGCGTCTTCGACATTGTCGCCGAACACCCAGAGGAAGGCCATGTTGCCGGCGAGATGCAGCCAGCCGCCATGCAGGAACATATAGGTGACGAGGGTGAGCTCGGCCGGCAGGCGGACATATTCCTCCGGCAGCACCGCCGCATGCGTCACCACGGCGGGAATGGCGCCGAAGCCGAAGGCGGAGGGAATGTCGAGCTCGGCCCGGTAGCCATGCTGCACCAGCACGAAGACCAGCACATTCACCGCGATCAGCGCCCAGGTAACATAGGCGTGGGTGATGCCTTCCAGCGGGTTGTCGTCGTTGAACGGGATGAGCATGGCGCGGGCACAGCGAATCGCGAGAGCGGCGCGGGCGCGACGCGGCACCACATTGCCGCGTCGCGGGTGAAAACGCCATCGGGCGCTCTCAGCCGGCGCAAAGGCCGAGCTGCCGCAGCGATGGGCGGGCGCTCATGCGCGCCCACCACTGCGCAAGGCCGGGATGGGCGGCGAGCCGCGCCGCGCCTTCCGGTGCCTGCTGGAAATAGGAAATCATCGGCGCGAGATGGAGATCGGCAAGGCTCAGCCGGGGACCGGCGAGGAACGGCCCACCCTCCATGAGCGCCGCAAGGGCGGCGAGACAGACATCCGCCTCGGCGAGCGCGGCGGCGAGGCGGGCCTCATCGCTTGGCTCTCCCTGCGCCGGCTTTTCCACCCGCTCGACATAGACCCCCCAGACCATTGGCCGATAAGCGTAGGAATCGGCGATGCTGATGATCTGGTTGGCGCGGGCCCGCGCCTTCACGCCTTCGGGCAGGAGGGCAGGGCCCTTGAAGGCTTCATCGACATAGCGGGCGATGGCGCCGGCCTCGAAGAGACGGAAGCCGTCATGCTCGAAGGCAGGAATCCGGCCGAAGGGGTGGCGCGCGCGGTAGGCGGGCGGCACGCCTTCCGGCGCGAAGGGATCGACCGGCACCAATTCGTGGTCGACGCCCTTCTCGATCAGCGTCAGGCGGACGATGCGGACATAGACGCTGTCCGCCGTGCCGAACACGCGGGGGCGCTCGGCCGGTGCGTCGTCCGTGCCGCTCACTCCCGCCCCGCCGCCGGCACCCAGAGCACGTCGCCGGCTTCGCCCTCGCCGGCGGCACGGGCATTGGCGAGGCGGCTCATGACGAAGAGCAGGTCGGAGAGCCGGTTGAGATATTTCACCGCTTCCGGCCCGACGAACTCGCCGAGCGTGGCGGACAGCTCCACCGCCATGCGCTCGGCGCGCCGGCAGACGGTGCGGGCGACATGCAGATGCGCGGCCGCCGGGGTGCCGGCCGGCAGCACGAAGGAGCGCAGGGGTTTAAGGCCGGCATTGAGCGTGTCGATGTCGCGCTCCAGCTTGTCGACCTGCGCGGCGACGATGCGCAGCGGGGTGTAGCCGAGGTCTTCGCCCGTCTCCGGCGTGGCGAGATCGGCGCCGAGGTCGAATAGGTCGTTCTGGATGCGCGCCAGCACCGCGTCGATGTCGGCCAGCGCCGGGTCCGCGCCGGTGTGCAGCCGGGCGACGCCGATCACCGCATTGGTCTCGTCCACCGTGCCATAGGCGGCGACGCGCAGATCATATTTCGGCCGCCGCTCGCCGGTGCCGAGCGCGGTGCTGCCGTCGTCGCCGGTGCGGGTGTAGATGCGGTTGAGAACGACCATGAAAACCCTCTCAGCCCTGATGCATCAGGAAGATGGTGATGAGCACGAAGCACAGCGCCACCGCCTGCAGCAGCACACGCCACTGCATGAGCTTCTGCGAGCGCTGCGGCGAGCCGCCGCGCGCCATATTGGCGAGGCCGAGCAGCAGCACCACCGCCACCGCGCCGAGGGCGATGGGCAGGACGATGAATTTGGCGATGGTGACGAGGTCCATCGAAAGTCTCCGCTAGCGCCCGCCGCCGGGGCGCTCAGTTCAGGGCCACGATGGCCGCGTTCAGCGAGGTGGCATAGGACACCCAGGCGAGATAGGGAACCAGCAGCGCGGCGGCGATGCGGTCGATCCGCAGGCAAGCCCAGATCGTCGCGGCGATGGCGAGCCACAGCGCCACCACCACGATGAGCGCCGCGCCCGGCGCCTCCAGCCCGAAGAAGATCGGCGACCAGATGGCGTTGAGCGCCAGCTGCGCGAGCCACAGGCCGATGGCGCGGCGGCGCTCCGGGGAGGGCGCGTGCAGCTGCCACAGCCGCCACAGCGCCACCGCCATCAGCACATAGAGCGTCGTCCAGGCGATGGGGAAGGCCCAGTCCGGCGGGGTCCAGGACGGCTTCACCAGGCCGGCATACCAGGTGGGGATTTTCGGCGTGGTGGTGAGCGAGCCGAGCGCGCCGACGCCGAGGCACAGGCCGACGGCGAGGACGAGGCGGAAGAAGGAGAGGGTTTTCATCGCGGTTCCTGCAAGGCTCGGGCACGCCGCCGCCGGTGCGTGCGGAGGCACTACGGATGAGGCGGGCGCCGGGTTCACTTGCCCAAGGGCCCCGGACGCAGAACCCCGCCGCCGGAGGCCGGCGACGGGGCAATGTTAATCCTCTTCGGGGCTTCGGCGAAACCGCCGGCCTCAGGCGGCCAGATGCTTCTCGATCTCGTAGACGGGCAGCTTGACCATGTCGCGGTCGACCTCGGCGGCGAGGATGTCGCTGACCGCCTTGGTGAGATGCGGGCGCAGCGCGCCGAGCGCGCGCGGGGCGGCGACGATGATGAGCGATTTCACCTCGCCCGCCGTCACCGCCGCATCGAGCCGGCCGGCGACCTGCCGCATGAAGGCGCGCTCGCCCTCTTCCTGCCAGTCGGTGGGCTCGACCGAGGAGCGCGCCGAGCCGACGGACTGGTGCACGCGGCCGGGCTGGTCGGTGCCCTGTTCGCGGGTCGGCGGGTTTTCCTGCTCATGCACCTCATGGGTGCGCAGATTGGGGAAGGTGGCGTCGCCCTTGTTGCACAGGATCAGCGCCTTGCGCCCGTCGCAGACGACGACCCACGCGCCTTCTTCGATCCGGATCTTGTCGTAGCTGGTGCTCATTCGAGCCTCCTTCCCTTCAACTCACCGTGCCATTGGGCACCCGGGCGGCGCCGGGAGCCTTGACCTTGGTCAAGCGGCGGGAGGGCGGGGAGGTTCCGCCGTTCGTGTCAGAGCCGGCCTTCGCGGGCGCGGCGGATGGCGGCGTTGAGTTCGCCGCCATACACGAAGATGGAGGCGGTGGTGTAGAGGAAGACCAGCGCGATCATGACCGAGGCGAGGCCGGCATAGGTGGTGACGTAATTGCCGGCGAATTCGGCGAGGTAGCGCCCGAAGGCGGCACCGGCGGCGAGCCACAAGGCCAGCGTCACCAATATGCCCGGCAGCACCTGCGACAGGGTGCGCCGCCCCGCCGGCAGCCACATATGCGCCACCACCAGCGCCACGATCAGGATCACCGAGGTGGCGGCGTAGCGCAGGAAGGTGATGACCCAGCCAAAGGGTTCCAGCGCCGGCACATAGCGCACCGCCGCCAGCCACAGCACCGGGCCGAGCACCACGAGGAAGGACAGCGCCAGCAGCCCGGCGGCGCCGACCACGACATAGCCGATGGATTCGAGGCGCAGCCAGTACCAGGCTCGGGCCTCGCGCATGCCATAGGCGCGGTTGAGCCCGATGCGCAGGCTCTCAATGCCGTTGGACGAGAAATAGATCGCCAGCACCACACCGATGGTCAGCACGTCGGTGCGGACCTGGGTGAGCACGTTGCGGATTTCGCGGCCGATCGGGTCCGCCACCTGCGAGGGCCAGGCTTCCAGCATCAGCTGCACCGTCTCCTCGGCGAGGTTCTTGAAATCGAAGAACGCCGCCAGCGCGGTGACGAAGATGAGGAACGGAAACAGCGACATCAGCGCCGACAGCGCGATGTGGCTGGCGATCGCCCAGCCATCATCCTCGACGAAGCGCCAGAAGGCGTCCCAGGCAATGTCGAAGGCGCGAAACAACGGCGGCGGTCTCCTCGCGGATGCGCCTCAACGGGCGGGCATTGTGCCGTGACATCGGATGCCCGCGCGCAAATGGCAAGCCTCGCGGGCGCGATATGGTAAAGAGCCGCAATGATGGCCATTTGCTTTTGGCGCCCGGCCGCCGCTTCGTGGTAGAGAGGGCGCCCGCTTTTAGCGCCCCTTGAACTCGAACGGGTGACATCATGACCGCCTCCTCCGCCCTGCGCCCCGCCACCGTCTCCGCGTCCGTTGCCGGCGCGCCGGCGCCGCGCGGGCCGGAGGGCGAGGATGTGGCGACAGTCATGGCCGGGATCGGCGCCCGCGCCCGCGCCGCCGCCCGCACGCTGGCTCTGGCCCCGGCGGCGGTGAAGGAGGCGGGCCTGCGCGCCGCCGCGCAGGCGATCCGCGACCGGGCGCCCGCCATTCTCGCCGCCAATGGCGAGGACCTCGCTGCCGCCCGCGCCGCCGGCATGAGCACGGCGCTGCAGGACCGGCTGGTGCTGAACGAGGCGCGCCTTGAGGCCATCGCCCGCGCGGTGGAGGAGATCGCCGCGCTGCCCGACCCGGTGGGGCAGGTGACCGAGAGCTGGGAGCGGCCGAACGGCCTGCGTCTGGAGCGGGTGCGCACGCCGCTCGGCGTCATCGGCGTGATCTATGAGAGCCGGCCCAATGTGACGGCGGACGCTGGCAGCCTGTGCCTGAAGGCCGGCAATGCGGTGATCCTGCGCGGCGGCTCCGACAGCTTCCATTCCTCCCGCGCCATCCATGAAGCGCTGGTGGAAGGGCTCACCAGTGCCGGCCTGCCGGCGGACGCGATCCAGCTGGTGCCGACCCGCGACCGCGCGGCGGTGGGCGAGATGCTGGCCGGGCTCGGCGGCAAGCTCGACGTGATCGTGCCGCGCGGCGGCAAGAGCCTCGTCGCCCGCGTGCAGGCGGAGGCGCGCGTGCCGGTCTTCGCCCATCTCGAAGGGCTGGTGCATGTCTATGTCGACAAGGCCGCCGATCTCGAAAAATCGCTCGCCATCGTGAAGAACGCCAAGCTGCGCCGCACCAGCGTGTGCGGGGCGGCGGAGACGCTGCTGGTGGACCGTGCGGATGCGTCCCGCCTGCTCGCCCCGCTCGTCACCATGCTGCTCGACGAGGGCTGCGCGGTGCGCGGCGACGAAGCCGCCCGGGCGGTGGACCCGCGCGTGACCGAGGCCAGCGACGAGGACTGGCGCACGGAATATCTCGACGCCGTCATCTCGGTGAAGCTGGTCGACGGGGTGGAAGAGGCCATCGATCATATCGAGACCTATGGCTCGCACCACACCGACGCCATCCTCACCGAGGACGCCGCCACCGCCGAGCGCTTCCTCGGCGAGGTCGATTCCGCCATCGTGGTGCACAACGCCTCCACCCAGTTCGCCGATGGCGGCGAGTTCGGCTTCGGCGGCGAGATCGGCATCGCCACGGGGCGCATGCATGCGCGCGGGCCGGTGGGTGCCGAGCAGCTGACCTCGTTCAAATACCGCGTGCGCGGCTCCGGCCAGATCCGGCCGTGACATGCCTTCGCTGACCTGCCGCGCGCGCGCCCCCTCTCCCCGCCGGGGAGAGGGCCGGGGTGAGGGGGCGTTGGGGCTGGGATGACCGATCGCCCGCGGGGGGGGGGGGGCCCCCCCCCCCCCCCCCCCCCCCCCCCCCCGCGCGGGGGGGGGGGCGGGGGGGGGGGGGCGTTGGGGCTGGGATGACCGATCGCCCGCTCCCCTCACCCGGCGCGTTCCGCGCCGACCTCTCCCCGGCGGGGAGAGGTGACGTTGGCCTGTTGCCGTCGCTTGCCCGCATTCCCCCGCTGGCGCCGGGCCTGCGCGTGGGGCTCTATGGCGGCAGCTTCAACCCCGCGCATGAGGCGCACCGCGCCGCCAGCCTGCTGGCGCTGAAGCGGCTGCGGCTCGACCGCGTGTGGTGGCTGGTGACGCCCGGCAACCCCCTGAAGGACAACCGCGCGCTGCCCCCGCTCGATGCCCGGCTGGCGCAGGCGCGGGCGGTGGCCGACCATCCCGCGCTGGTGCCGACCGGGCTGGAGGCCGGGCTCGGCACCCGCTTCAGCTTCGACACGGTGGCGGCGCTGGTGCGGCGCTTTCCCGGCGTGCGCTTCGTCTGGCTGATGGGGGCGGACAATCTCGCCGCCTTCCACCGCTGGCAGCACTGGCGGGAGATCGCGGCGCTGGTGCCCATCGCCATCATCGACCGGCCCGGCTGCACCTTCCCCGCCATGGCGAGCCCGGCGGCGCAGGCGCTGGCGCGCTGGCGCGTGCCCGAGAGCGAGGCCGCCGCCCTGCCGCTGCTGCGCCCGCCGGCCTGGGTGTTCCTGCACGGGCTGAAATCGCCGCTGTCCTCGACCCAGCTGCGCGCGCAGGGGTAGGCGCGGGCGGCGCTCTGGCGAGGGCCGGCGGGCCGTGCCAGACTGGTGTCCTGTTCCTGCGCCACCGTTCCTCCCCAGCCCTTCCTCCCCCAGCCATGCCTCGCGGTGCCTGATGCTGTTCTCCCCGAACCGGCTTCTGCAGGAGCCGGCGCCTCTCGCGTGGCTGGAGCGCCAGAGCTGGCATCCCTGGCTCATTGTCGGCCTCGTCTCCATCGGCGCCTTTGTCGGCCAGCTCGACGCCACCATCGTGCAGCTGGCATTGCCCGCGCTGGGGCGGGCCTTCGACGTGAGCCTGCAGCAGGTGAGCTGGGTGGCGCTGTCCTATCTCCTCGCCTTCGCCTCCTTCCTGCCGATCTTCGGCCGGCTGTGCGAGATCCATGGCCGCAAGACGCTGTACATTGCCGGCTATGCACTTTTCATCGTGGCCAGCGCGCTGTGCGCTCTGGCCGAGAGCTTCGGCCAACTCGTCGCCTTCCGCTTCCTGCAGGGCATGGGCGGGGCGCTGCTCGGCGCCAACAGCATCGCCATTCTGGTGCAGGCGGTGCCGGAGGCGGCGCGCGGCCGGGCGCTCGGCTATTTCGCCGCGGCGCAGGCGGTGGGGATGAGCGCCGGCCCGGCGCTGGGCGGTTTCATCGTCGAGGCGCTCGGCTGGCGCTGGATCTTCGGCCTTACCGTGCCGTTTGGCGTGCTGGCCATTCTGGCCGGTTGGCTCGCTCTGCCGCGTGGGGCGGCGGGTGGCGACAAGCCGGCCTTCGACGGGGGCGGGGCGCTGCTGATCGGCCCGGCGCTGATCCTCATTGTGGCGACGCTGAACCATGTCTCCAGCTGGGGCCTCGCCTCGCCGCTGACGCTGGCGAGCCTCCTCGTCGCCGCGCTGCTCCTATGGGTCCTGCGGCGGCGCGAAACGCGCACCGCCGCGCCGCTGATCGACCCGCGCCTGTTCACCGCACGCGCCTTCCGCTGGGGCGCGCTGGCGGTGGTGCTGGGCTATGGGCTGCTCTATGGCGTGTTCTTCCTCATGTCCTTCGGCCTCGCCCATGGCTATGGCGAAAGCGCCGGCGCGGCCGGGTTGCGGCTGGCGCTGGTGCCGGTGGCGCTGGGGCTCACCGCGCCGTTCAGCCATGATGCGAGCCGCCTGCTCGGCCCCCGCCGCATCGGCCCCGCCGGCATGGGGCTGGTGCTGGCCGGGCTGGCGATCCTCGGCGCGACCTTCGGCCTCTCGCCCTATCATCATGTGCTGGACACGGTGTCCTTCGTGCTCATCGGCATCGGGCTCGGCCTGTTCGTGGCGCCGAACAGCCACGCCACCCTCGCCGCCGCGCCGGCCGGCCTCGCCGGGGCGGCGGGGTCGCTGCTCAATCTGATGCGCGTGCTCGGCACCAGCCTCGGCGTCGCTGCCGGGGCGAGCATGCTGGCCTGGCGGCTCGCGGTGGAAACGGGAAGCGGTGCCGGCACCGCCGCTGTGGCGACCCTCGCCGCCGACGGCCCCGGCCTGCTGGCGGCGGTGCGCACCAGCCTGCCGCTGCTGGCGCTGATGGCGCTCCTAGCCGCCGTCGCGGCGCGGAAGGCGGCGGGGGGAGGGGCCGCAGAGGCGCGGAAGGGGTGAGGCGGGTAGCAGCTGCGCCATTTACCGTGTCAGCCGCGTGCTACGTCCCCGAGCTGCCCGACCTTATGGTGCGTACCGCCAGTATTGGACGGGGCTGGGCGGTTCGGGGACCGCTCGGATCTGAACGAGGCGGGGAGGCGGCTGATTCAGCCGCATCATCGATCCGATGTCCTCCAAGACGGCGCGGGAAGCCGCAAAAGCATTGTGGTTGAGGCCTAAAATATCGCTGCCAACTGCCGTTACATCGATTGTCTCTATGCCCGGGACCAAAACAGGACCCGTCGTGGGGACATCACCGGCACGAGGTACGCCGCCCGCCAGCCCACGCGACACGGCCAGCGCGCGATCGGCAGCCGAGGCGTACAGCGTCATACCGCCAACGATGGCCTTGGCCTTCGGAGCCAGATCCAGAAATACGTCCCGGTCGACATCCGGCGCCGCCATGACAAGCCGTGCGATCCCGATTGGATTGGTGGTCTGGGCGTAGCCGGCCAAGGCATCGAGCGTTAGGAGATTTCCCATGCTGTGAGCCAGCACATTGATTTGTTCGACACCATACTCGCGGTTGAGCTTTTCGATCAGTTCAAGAAAGGCGCTGCGCGCGAGCGCTGCGCTCTCCTTATCATAGAGGTAGTCGGTCGTTTCGCCCCTTGATGCCCAACTGAAGAGCACCGATATACCTGTGAACTGAAGATCCCAGATTATCTGCGCATTCCGAAATGCGGACTCTTCGAAACTTGTGTTGAAGCCGTGCACAAATATAAGTGCTGTCCGCGAGTGATGACTCCTTATGATGTTTCCAAATAACTCCTCATTTACCGGAATAACGCGCTTGATGACGAAATGTTTGTTGTCATTCGGCGTAAAGCCAAATGTAATTCCGAACAGACTCCAGCTTGCGGGAAGTTCGATGTGGCCGATCTTGTGGTCCTCCGGGATGCGCACGGAGGCGATCCCGTAGCTGAGACCCGCTCGGTTTCCGCTGTAGGAAGCGATCGCCGTATCCGTCGGTTTAACCTCTTGCCGCGTTGTCGCAATCAGGAACTCGACGACACGCGCGTCAACGAGAGGGGGCGGAGGCGCAAGGTCTACGGCCTGCGCTGGCTGTAGCGGGTTAATCTTCAGCGGGTCGATGAAATCTTCGTTTGGGACATCAGCCCTTAAATGTCCCTGATTAAGTAAATCAGGAGAGATTCCAGCGTAATCGCTCCACCAATTTTGTTTTGTTGCCCGATCCCATTCGTAAAAGCCAGATGTCCGGCCATTACTACTATCTAAGCGAGAGGTTAGAGAGGAGGGTCGCGTATCGATGAGCTCCTGCGAGGCAATCGACCCATCGGGAAGAAGGCCAAGGCGCCACTCACTCACGCCGCCATCATGAAAAACGCGGGCGTTGACGAGTATCAAACCCTGAGATGCTACGGCCGCGCTGAACGCGACACGGACAGGGCGACCAAGCGATTTCAACTTCGCATCAGTGGAGGTGGTTGTTGTGTGGCGCAGCAATGCTTCCGTGAATGCAAGGCTTTGCGCTGAGATAAAAGGGTCTGTGGTGGGGCGTTGGGAAACGTCTTGCTCGGAAGGACTGCAAAGGACGGGACCAAAGGTACCGCCGCATATCGGTTCGCCGGCTGGACCGAAGCCAATGATCGCTGGAGTTTGCGCTGCGCATGGCATGGCGAAGGACAACCAAGCGATGACAGTCGCAATTGCGTGCTGTGAGCCTTTCATGGCAGCCCCCTCGTGCGCGCGGTCGCTGGGAGAAGAGAGGTCACTTTCTCAATAAATAAGAGCCTCGAAAAGGTTTGCACCTACGATTATACTGGTCAACAGCGAAATATGGCTCATGCAATTACGATTGCCCGCATGCCATGGGATTGTCTCTCGGTCGTCCGGCAAACGAGCGCTTCCGCCAGGGTGCCGGATTCCGACCCCCCGCCCCTAGCCTTCCGCAGCGTCATACCCTAAATAGGCTTCCGGGTGTCGTCGGCTGCATCCCGCAGCTGGGGCAGGTATGCGCTGGTCGGGCCGCCGCGCGGGACCTGTTTGCATGGCCGGACGCCTTTATCGTCGCACCAGCGCGCGTGCGCGCCTCGCCACCGAGCGCGCTTTCCACGCCGCCGAACGTTTCCTGCATATCGAAGCCGTCAGCGGCCTGGTGCTGCTGGCCGCGGCGGCGATCGCGCTGATCTGGGCGAATTCGCCCTATGCGCAGAGCTATCACGACCTCTGGCACGCGCCGCTGAGCTTCGGCATTGGCGGGCTCACCGTGTCGCACTCGCTGCATTTCTGGGTCAATGACGCGCTCATGACCCTGTTCTTCCTTGTGGTGGGGATGGAGATACGGCGGGAGATTCACGAAGGCGCGCTCTCCAAGCTGCGCGCGGCGGTGCTGCCCATGGCGGCGGCGGTCGGCGGCGTCGCCCTTCCCGCGCTGATCTATGTCGCGTTGAACCCGGTGCCTGGCCAGATCGAGGGATGGGCGGTGCCGACGGCGACCGACATCGCCTTCGCCGTCGGCGTGCTGGCGCTGCTGGGGCGCTCCATCCCGCCCAATCTGCGCGTGTTCCTGCTGGCGCTGGCGATCATCGACGACATCGCGGCCATCCTCATCATCGCCCTGTTCTATTCCGGCGGCATCGATCCGGCGGGACTGCTGATCGGGCTCGCGGGCCTCGCCATGGTGGTGGCGCTGCAAATGGCCGGCATCGGCTCGGCCTGGGCCTATGTGCTGCCCGGCGCGGTGCTGTGGATCGGGCTGTTGCAGGCGGGCGCGCACCCCACCCTCGCCGGGGTGATGCTCGGCATGCTGACCCCGGTGCTGCCGGCGCGCGGGCGCGAGCCGGCGCTGAATGCGGCGATGCGGGCGCTGGACGAGATCCGCGCCAGGGCCGCCCGTTCGCCCGAGGCGGCCGCCAGCCTGCTGCCGCCGCTGCGCCGCCTCGCCCTCGCCCAGCGCGAGATGACCCCGCCGGTAACGCGGGTGCAGATGCTGCTGCACCCCTATGTCGCCTATGGCGTGATGCCGATCTTCGCCCTCGCCAATGCCGGGGTGAGCCTCGACGGGGTCGATCTCGGCCGGGCGGATGCCTTCGCCGTGATGGCGGGCGTGGTGGTGGCGCTGGTGGTGGGCAAGCCGCTCGGGGTGTTCGCCGCCAGCTGGCTGGTGGTGCGTGCCGGCTGGGGCAGCCTGCCGCCGGGCGTCACCTGGGGCGGGGTGCTGCTGGTGGGGCTGCTGGCCGGTATCGGCTTCACCATGTCGATCTTCATCGCGACGCTCGCCTTCGCCGACCCGGCGCTGCTCGGCGCCGCCAAGCTCGGCGTGCTGGTCGCCTCGCTCACCGCCGTCGGCCTCGGCCTCGGCTGGGGGCTGGTGCAGGCGCGGCGGGCGCGGGCGGTGGCGGCCGCTTCCGCCTCGGCCTGAGGCACACCTGGGGGGCGGGCGGAAGGGGCGCTTTCCCGGTGGTGCCTGTCGGTTTGGCAGAGGGGGGACAGCCTCGCCGCCTTCCACCGCTGGCAGCACTGGCGCGAGATTGCGGCGCTGGTGCCGATGGCGATCATCGGCCGCCATGGGTGCACCTTCCCCGCCATGGCCAGCCCGGTGGCGCAGGCGCTCGCCCGCGGGTGTCGGAGTTCGAGGCGGCCATGCTCCTCACGCGGCGCCTGCCGGCGTGGGTTTTTTGCACGCCCTCAAGTCGCCGGTGTCCTCGATGCGGATACGGGGGGATGATAGTTGGTTGGGAAGGGGCCCTTGGCGTGGCGGCGGTCCGCCGAGATGCCTTGCCACTGGCGACGCGGCGCCCGCTCGGGTCCTATCTTGGGCTGATGCTCCGATTCATTCGGGCGATAAAATTCTCTCGACGCTATACTGCTTCCATGTGGACTAGTATCTCTTCAAGGAAGGCATCACGATTCGCTGACCTTCGAAATATGGGCTATTCGCTACCTCGAGGTTTGGGGTCACTTTACCGGTTTCTACCGCATGGAGAATCTGCCCGGATACTGAATCTGCAATCTTTAGTACTTTATTGATTATATTCTCCCCGCCCGTGTCAGCGCTTGCATAAATGAGTTGAACATTTTTGGGTAATAGACGATTTTCGAAGAATGGTTTACGTCGCGCATTGTATGCGATCAAATTTCCTAAATCTGAATCCACGACCATGCCAATACGCATCTCATTCGTAATTAATCGCCGAAAATATATAGTTTCTAATGCAACTAGCCATCCAAAATTTTCTGGATTTTCTACCTTAATATTTACAAATTCCCAACAAAATGGGACATCAAGCGACCAGTAATCACCTGTGCCTTGCGGCGGTGGCGCCTTCGAAAACGTAACAAAGCCCACGGCGGATATCTTCCGCTGATTTATTATGCGAGTATTTGTATCTACCGCGCAAAGAAAGTCATAATTGCTTGATAATGCAATTGAATTGTGAAATGTAAGGGTGGTGGAAGCCTGAGGAATTCGCGAAATTACCTTTGGTCCCTTTGGGCGTTCGTAGCTGACTTCGGAATAAGTGTCGACCATCGCGTTAGCGAACTGGATTTCGCCAGTTCTTTCATCGAACGTCACGCCAATTTCCTTCACGTCGCCCGCCGTGGTGCCGTAAAGATGTTCGATGCGCGTTCTGCGCTGCGGTTTCTTCACCATGTACGTCCCCCCCCACGTATCTCTGGCTGTTATAGCAAAAGAAAGGCCGGGTGTGCTGATGTGTTCGGAATAATCATGGGTATTGGGACATCTGGTACGTCAACCGTCCCGCGTAAGGGGCTACCGAATTTGGCCTCCCCACCGCCTGGTTGAAGATCGGCCGCATCCGCATTATCCTAAGGGGGCAGGCACGGTGCGGAAGGTCCGTCCGTGGCTTGCGGTAAAGACGAGAGGATCAGGACCCCTGTCCATCATGGCGCTTGCAGCGGCCGACACCAGCCCGGCGACTGCACCTGTCTCCGACGCGCGCTTCGACGCCGAGGAGATTCTTGCCCTCGTTCTCGCCCGTCTCGATGATGACCAGGCCGAGGACGTCGTCTCCATCGAACTGCGCGGCAAGACGACCATTGCCGATTACATGGTCGTCGCCTCCGGCCGCAACCAGCGTCATGTCGGCGCCATTGCCGAGCACCTCGTCGAGGCGCTCAAGGGCCTTGGCGTCAAGGGCGTGCGCGTCGAGGGCCAGCCGGCCTGCGACTGGGTGCTGATCGATGCGAGCGACGTGATCGTCCACATCTTCCAGCCGGAAGTGCGCGGGTTCTACAATATCGAGAAGATGTGGTCGGCCGCCATTCCCGGCGGGCCGTCGACGCTGACGCGCGGCTGAGCGCGTCTTGCGGCTCATTATTCTCGCGGTCGGCCGGCTGAAGGCCGGGCCCGAAAGGGAGTTGTGCGCCCGCTATCTCGACCGCTCGGCCAAAAGCGGGCGGGCGCTGGGCCTCTCCGGACCTGACGTAACCGAGATCGCGGAAAGCGCCGCGCGCCGCCCCGAGGACCGCATGGCCGAGGAGGGCGCCGCCCTTCTCGCCGCGCTGCCCGACGCCGGGGCGGTGCTTGCGCTCGACCCGCGCGGGCTAGAGATGACCAGCGAGCAGATCGCCGCCGACCTCGCCGCCTTGCGCGACCGGGGTTCGCGCAGCCTCACCTTCGTCATTGGCGGAGCGGACGGGCTGAGCGAGGCGGTGCGCGGGCGGGCGGACCGGCTGATCGCCTTCGGCCGCGCCACCTTTCCCCACCAGCTCGTCCGCGTCATGATGGCCGAACAGATCTACCGCGCGACGACGATCCTCGCAGGCCATCCCTACCATAAGGCCTGAGCGGGCGGCGGCGCTAACCCGTTCTTAACCACGCCGGCCCCTCCTATCCCGATGCCCGCGCGCCGCTCCTCTTCGCCCCCCGTACCCCGCCCGCCCTTGCGCGCGGCGGTCGCGGGGGTGTGCGCGCTGGCGCTGCTGGCCGGGCTGTGGGCAGGGCCGGCCGCCGCGCAGGGCGACACCACGCAGGCCGGCGCCACGCCCGCTGCGGCTGGACCCGCCGCCGCGCCGCACGACAAGCAGCAGGACAAGCAGCAGCGCATCGAGCGGCTCGATGCCGAGCTGAAGGACTCTTCCGCCGTGCAGAAGCGGCTCGCCGCCGAGGTGGCGGCGCTGGAGGGCGACCGGGCCAAGCTGAACGAGGCGCTGCTCGACACCGCGATCCGGGTGCGCGAGACCGAGGGCAAGCTCGACGCCAGCGAGCAGCGCCTGCTGCTGCTCAGCCGCGAGGCGGACGACATCAAGGAATCGCTGGAGGCCCGCCGCGCCGTGCTGGCGGAAGTGCTGGGCGGGCTGGTGCGGCTCGGCCGCCGTCCACCGCCGGCGCTGATGGTGCGCCCGGACGACGCGCTGGAATCGATCCGCTCCGCCATGATGCTCGGCGCCGTGCTGCCGGAACTCAAGGCGGAGACGGACCTCCTCGCCAGCGAACTCGCCGCACAGGAGCGGGTGCGCCAGGACACCGCCCGCGAGCGCGACGCTCTCGCAGAATTGAAACGCTCCCTCGCCGATGAGCGCGCCCGCACCGCCGCGCTGATCGAGGAGAAGAAGAACTCGCTGCAGCAGGGCGAGGCGGCCCTCGCCGAGGAGAAGACCCGCGCCGCCGCGCTCGCCGCCGAGGCGGGCAATGTGCGCGAGCTGATGGAGCGCATGGAGACGGAGATTTCCGCCACCCGCAAGGCGGCGCAGGAAGCCGCGCAAAGCGAGGCGGCGCAAGGCGCGGGCGGCAGTGCGGCGGACCGGCTGGCGGCGTTGCAGAACCCTGGCCGGCTGAGCCCCGGCGTGCCGTTCGAGGACGCCAAGGGCCTGCTGAAGCTGCCGGTCGGCGGCGCGGTGCTCAAGGCCTTCGGCGCCGATGACGGTTATGGCGGGCAGGAAAAGGGCCTGTCGCTGGGCACGCGGATCGAGGCCCAGGTGGCCTCCCCCAGCGATGGCTGGGTGGTCTATGCCGGGCCTTTCCGCTCATATGGACAACTGTTAATTATCAATGCCGGCAATGGTTATCATATCCTGCTCGCCGGAATGGATAAGATCACGGTGGAATTGGGTCAGTTCGTGCTGTCGGGCGAGCCGGTCGGGATCATGGGGCGCGGTCCCCAGCTGGTCTCGTCGGCCGGCCTTGGAACTGCCCAACCCATTCTTTACGTCGAGTTCCGCAAGGATGGTAACTCGATCGATCCAACGCCATGGTGGGCGACGAGCGAAAGCGAGAAGGTACGCGGATGATGCGTAGGACGTCTGTATTTCTCTTCGGTGCGGCGGCCGGCGCCCTGATCGCGGTCGGTGCCACCCAGCCGCGGCTGCTGCTTGAGCCGACGGCGGCCATGGCGGCGGCTTCCGACACGTACCGCCAGCTGAACCTGTTCGGCGACGTGTTCGAGCGCGTGCGCGCCGACTATGTCGAGAAGCCCGAGGATTCGAAGCTGGTCGAGGCTGCCATCAACGGCATGCTGTCCTCGCTCGATCCGCACTCCACCTATATGGACGCGAAGGATTTTCGCGACATGCAGGTGCAGACCCGCGGCCAGTTCGGCGGGCTCGGCATCGAGGTGACGATGGAGGACGGCCTCGTCAAGGTTGTCGCCCCGATCGACGACACCCCGGCGGCCAAGGCCGGCGTGCAGGCCGGCGACCTGATCGCCAAGCTCGACGGCGAAGAGGTGAAGGGCATGACCCTGAACCAGGCGGTCGACAAGATGCGCGGCGCCGTCAACACGCCGATCAAGCTCACCATCATCCGCAAGGGCCAGGACAAGCCGATCGAGCTGTCGATCACCCGCGACATCATCAACATCAAGTCGGTGCGCGCCCGGGTCGAGCATGACGATATCGGCTATATCCGCATCACCTCCTTCAGCGAGCAGACCGGCGAGGGCCTGAAGAAGGCGGTGGCCGACCTGACCAAGCAGATCGGCGAGGACAAGCTCAAGGGCTTCATCATCGACCTGCGCAACAATCCGGGCGGTCTGCTCGACCAGGCGATCGACGTGTCCGACACCTTCCTCGACCGTGGCGAGATCGTCTCCACCCGCGGCCGCGACCCCGAGCAGACCGAGCGCCGCAACGCCCGGCCGGGCGACCTCGCCAAGGGCAAGCCGATCATCGTGCTGGTCAATGGCGGCTCGGCCTCGGCGTCGGAAATCGTCGCCGGCGCGCTGCAGGACCACAAGCGCGCCACGGTGCTGGGCTCGCTCTCCTTCGGCAAGGGTTCGGTGCAGACGGTGATCCCGGTCTCCGGCAATGCCGCGATCAAGCTCACCACGGCGCGCTACTACACGCCGTCGGGCCGCTCGATCCAGGCCAAGGGCATCCAGCCCGACATCGAGCTGGTGCAGGACGTGCCGCAGGATGTGAAGGCGAAGGCCGAGGCGGCCGGCGTCGAGACCACGCGCGGCGAGGCCTCGCTCAAGGGCCATCTGAAGAATGGCGAGGACGAGCAGACCGGTTCCCCGGCCTATGTGCCGCCGGACCCGAAGGACGACACCCAGCTCAAGCTGGCGATCGACCTGATCGAGGGCGTGCAGAAGAACGCCGCCTATCCCGCCGATCCCAAGGCGGCCGTGCCGAACTGATCGCAGATAAGAGGGCGCCGCCGGCCCCGTGCCGGTGGCGACGTGAAATAGGCAAGGCCCGCTTCCCCAAGCGGGCCTTTTGCGTGAATGGGCTCTGGCGCTTTTTTGCGCTGCCGCGACGAATGCCCGATTCTGCCCCGATCCTGCCTTGGTCGGGGGCGACAAAGGCAGCATGAACCGCGCGACTCCCCTCCGCCTGCCGCCCCGCCCGCTGGACACGCTGCCCGCCGGTGACAGCCTTCCCGGCCGCGACGCCAGCCGCGACCACGCGCGGCACTATGCGGCGGTGGGCGTGTTCGGCCTCGCCGCACTCTCGGTGATCAGCGTCGCGGTGGCGGCCTATGTGCTGCGACCCGGTGCCGGCGCCGCGCCGCAGGGCCTGCCGCTGACTCTGGAGGATAGTGGCTTCCCGACCATGGGCGTCGCCGCCGACATGCCGGCGCTGCGGCCGAGCCAGGGCGGCGATGAGGGCGTGAGCATCACCGTGTTCGACGGCGCGACCGGCCGCAGCGAAGTGCTGACCGGTCCCGGTCCGCTCGCCGGCGGCGTTGGCGACACCACGTTAACCCCGTGACCAAGCGGCACCGCGCGGCCTCTGGTGTCGCGCCGCCGCTTGCCTATGATCCCGGCCGGCGCGTGTTTCCAGCTTGTGCGGTGGCCCCATGATCCCTTTCGACCAGCTTCCCTATCGCCCCTGCGTCGGGGTGGTGCTCGTCAATCGTGATGGCCTCGTCTTTCTTGGCGAGCGCCGGGGCGGGCCGGAACAGGTGGACGCGCAGCATTCCTGGCAGATGCCGCAGGGCGGCATTGACGAGGGCGAGAGCCCGGAAGAGGCGGCGCGGCGCGAGCTTTACGAGGAAACCAACGTCTCCTCCGTCGAGCCCCTCGCCGTCGCGCCGGACTGGTTCGCCTACGACCTGCCGGAGCCGCTGGCGCGGCAGGCCTGGAAGGGCCGGTATCGCGGCCAGACGCAGAAGTGGATCGCGCTGCGCTTCACCGGCACGGATGACGAGATCGACGTGCTCAATCCCGGCGGCGGGCACCACAAGCCCGAATTCGTCGCCTGGCGCTGGGAGAAGCTGGAGCGCACGCCGGGGCTGATCGTGCCGTTCAAGCGGCCGGTCTATGAGCAGGTGGTAAACGCCTTCCAGCCGGTGGTGGCGGCGGGATAAGCCGGCGCCTGCATCCGTTGCTGCCCGCGCCGCGTATTTCATCCAAGGCCGGAGCAAGCATTTCTGGCCGTTACAGAATGCGAACGAACGTTCGTTCTTGACTCAGGGCAAGGGCCTGTCTAAATGCGAATGAACGTTCGCTCCAACCCGGATCGGTGCATGAACACCCTTGCCCCCCGCGCGACCGCCGCCCCAGCGGCCCGTACGCCGGACGGAAAGTCGGCGGCCGCACGCCCGGAAAAGGAGCGGCGGGACCCGCGTCGCCGGGTGCTGGAGGCGGCCATCGCCTGTTTCGGCCGCTCCGGCTTCCACGGCACCTCAATGCAGCAAATCTGCACCGAGGCCGGCATGAGCCCGGGCGGGCTCTACCGTTATTTCCCGTCGAAGGAATCGATCATCATCGCCATCGTCGACGAGGAGCGGGCGCTGCGGATGAGCTGCGTCGACATGCTGGAGACCGCCCCCAGCTTCGTCGAGGGCCTCGCCCGCATGGGCGCGGCGCTGTTCTCCGGCGAGACGCGCATGGTGACGCTGGAACTCGGCCCGGAAATCTACGCCGAGGCGGCCCGCAACCCGGCGCTGAAGCCGACCTTCGACGCCGCCGAGGACGAGATGAACGCGGCGATCCGCGCCTGCTTCGTCGACGCACAGGCGCGCGGCGAGATCGATCCTGCCCTCGACCCCGACCTCGCCATGGTGATGATCAACGCCATTGGCGACGGGCTGGTGCTGCGCCACGGCTTCGAGCCGACGCTGCCGCTCGACAAGATGATGCCGGCCCTTTCCGGCCTCGTCGCCCGCATGCTGGCGCCCGTCCCGGCGCCGACCCTTTCACCGGACCGCACATCATGACCGTGAAGCCGCCATCCCTGCGCGGGCGCATCGCCCTTGCCCTTACCATGACCGCCGTGGTGGTGGGTGTCGCCGGCTACGCCTTCCGTGACCGCATCGCCACCGGGCTCGGCCTGTTCGAGCCGGCGCAGGCCGAGGTCGCCGCGCCGGCGCCGAGCGAGGTGAAGGGTATCACCATTTCCGTCGTGCCGGCCAAGCGGCGCGAGGTGGTGGAGAAGCTGCCCGTCACCGGCACGCTGGTGGCGCGCGAGGAGGTGATGGTCGGGCCGGAGATCGACGGCTACCAGATCACCGAAATCCTGGTGGAAGAGGGCGACCGGGTGGAAGTGGGCCAGGTCCTTGCCCGGCTGTCGCGCGACATGCTGGAGACGCTGCTGGCCCAGAACACCGCCAATGGCGCCAAGGCGCAGGCCTCCATCGCCCAGCAGCGGGCGCAGCTGGAGCAGGCGCAGGCGCAGCTGATCGAGGCCAATGCCGCCGTCGAGCGCGCCCGTACCCTGATCAAGACCGGCGCCACCTCGCAGGAAGTGCTGGACCAGCGCGAGCGCGCGGCCAAGGTCGCGGCGGCGCAGGTGACGGCGGCCGAGGAAATGGTCACCGCCGCGCAGGCCGAGGCCGACCAGATCAAGGCCAATCGCGACGAAATCCAGGTGCGGCTCGCCCGTACCGAGATCAAGGCGCCGCTCGCCGGCATCGTCTCGTCGCGCTCCGCCCGCATCGGCGCCATCGTGCTTTCCGCCAATAGCGAGCCGCTGTTCCGCATCGTCAAGGACGGCGCCATCGACCTCGATGCCGAAGTGCCGGAATCCGCCCTGCCGCGGGTGGCGCCCGGCCTCAAAGTGGCGGTGACGCCGGCCGGCTTCGACACGCCGCTGGAAGGAACCGTGCGGCTGGTCGGCGCCAAGGTCGATCCGGCCACCCGCCTCGCTCGTGTCGCCGTGGCGCTGCCGGACGATGCGCGCCTGCGCCCCGGCGCCTATGGGCGCGGCGTCATCGAGATCGCCCGCCATGACGGCGTCGCCCTGCCGCAATCGGCAGTGCAGTTCGCCCCGGAAGGCGCCTTCGTGCTGGTGGTGGAGGGCGACACGGTGCGGCACCGTCCGGTGACGATCGGGCTCAAGGGCGACGGTTATCTCGAAATCACCGACGGGGTCCGCGAGGGTGAGAGCGTTGTCGCCCGCGCCGGCGGCTTCCTGCGCGACGGCGACCGGGTGAGCCCGGTGCCGCTGGCCGATGCTCCCGCGAAGGGCGGTGTGTGATGGCTCTCAACGTTTCCGCCTGGGCGATCCGCAAGCCGGTACCCTCCATCGTGCTGTTCGTGGTGTTGACCGCGATCGGCCTGTACACCTTCGACCGGCTGCCGATCACCCGCATGCCGAATATCGACGTGCCGATCGTCTCCGTCACCATCACCCAGCCCGGCGCTGCGCCCAGCGAACTGGAAACGCAGGTGACCAAGGTGGTCGAGACCTCGATCGCCGGCGTGCAGGGGGTGAAGCACATCTCCTCCACCATCACCGAGGGCACCTCGCTCACCGTCGTCGAGTTCCAGCTGGAAACGCAGGTCGACCGCGCGGTGAACGATGTGCGCGACGCGGTGACCAAGGTGCGCACGGACATGCCGCAGGACATTGAGGAGCCGCTGGTCCAGCGCGTCGATGTCGAAGGCATGGCCATCGTCACCTATGCCGCCTCCGCCCCGGCGATGACGCCGGAAGAACTGTCCTGGTTCGTCGACGACACGCTGGTGCGCGCGCTGCAGGGCGTGCGCGGCGTGGCGCAGGTGAAGCGCGAAGGCGGCGTTGATCGCGAGATCCGCATCTCGCTCGACCCCGACAAGCTGGCCGCGCTCGGCGTGACGGCGGCGGATGTGAACCGCGAGCTCGCCGCCACCAATGTCGACCTTGCCGGCGGGCGCGGCGAGATCGGCACGCAGGAACAGTCCGTGCGCACGCTGGGCGGCGCCAGCACGATTGAGGATCTCGCCGAGACCCGCATCTCGCTGCCCGCCACCGGCGGCGGCGGCACGCGCTATGTGCGCCTCGCCGACCTCGCCACCGTGACCGACGGTGCCGCCGAACCGCGCATCTTCGCCCGGCTCGACGGCAAGCCGGTGGTCGCCTTCGGCATCTACCGCGCCAAGGGCTTCTCCGACGTGGTCGTGGCCGAGAACGCGGAAAAGGCGCTGCTCGACCTCGAAAAGCGCCACCCGGAAGTCGACATCACCCTGATCGACACCACGGTGAAATACACCGAGGCCGACTATACCTCGGCCATGCACACGCTGATGGAAGGTGCCGTGCTGGCGGTGATCGTCGTCATGGTGTTCCTGCGCGATTGGCGCGCCACCATCATCACCGCGACGGCGATCCCGCTCTCCATCCTGCCCACCTTCTGGGTGATGGACCTGCTCGGCTTCTCGCTCAACGGCGTGAGCCTGCTCGCCGTCACGCTGGTGACCGGCATCCTGGTCGACGACGCCATCGTCGAGATCGAGAACATCGTGCGCCATATGCGCATGGGCAAATCCGCCTACCGCGCGGCGATCGACGCCGCCGACGAGATCGGCCTCGCCGTGGTGGCGACCACGCTTACCATCGTCGCGGTGTTCCTGCCCGTCAGCTTCATGGGCGGCATTGCCGGCCAGTATTTCCGCCAGTTCGGCATCACGGTGGCGGTGGCGGTGCTGTTCTCGCTCCTGGTGGCGCGCCTGCTCACCCCCATGCTCGCGGCCTATTTCATGCGCGACCACGGCCACCGGGAAAAGCCGGACAGCTGGCTGATGCGCGCCTATGTCGGGCTGCTGCACCGCTCCATCCGCCACCGCTTCCTCACGGTGACGGCCGGCATCCTGCTGTTCATCGGCTCGATGTGGCTGTCCACCCTGCTGCCCTCCGGCTTCATCCCCAATTCCGACGTGTCCCGCTCGGTTCTGGCGCTGGAACTGCCGCCGGGGGCGACGCTGGAAGCGACGCGGCGCGTGGTGGACGAGGTGACCGACACGCTGAAGGCGCAGCCGGAAGTGGCGAGCGTGTTCGCCACCGCCGGCTCCGGCTCCACCGACGGGCCGGCCAGCGGCGGCGGCGAGGTGCGCAAGGCGACGATCATCGTCAATCTGGTGCCGCGCTCTGAGCGCACGGCGACGCAGAAGCAGTTCGAGATGCGGCTGCGTGACGAGATCGCCCGCATTCCCGACCTGCGCTTCAATTTCGGCGCCTCCGGCGGCGCCGGCCCGGGCGGGCGCGAATTCACCATCATCCTCTCCGGCTCGGACGGGGCCGAGGTGGAGGCGAAGGCGCTGGAACTGGAACGCGAGATTCGCGAGAAGGTGAAGGGCCTGTCCAATGTGCAGACCTCGGCGGCGCTGGAGCGGCCGGAACTGCGCGTGGTGCCCAAGCTCGCTGAAGCGGCGGCGCTCGGCGTCTCGGTGTCGGACATCGCCCAGACCGTGCGCATCGCCACGCTCGGCGATGTGTCGCAGAACCTCGCCAAATTCTCCGCCGGCGACCGCCAGGTGCCGATCCGGGTGCAACTCGACGAGCGGGCGCGCGGCGACCTCTCCACCTTCGAGACGCTGAAGGTACGCACCGCCGCCGGCGCCTCGGTGCCGCTGCTCTCGGTCGCCGACATCTCCTTCGGCACCGGCCCGTCCAGCCTCGACCGCTATGACCGCGCGCGGCGCGTGGCGATCGAGGCCGACCTTGCCGGCAATACCCAGCTCGGCGAGGCGCTGGCGGAGGTCTATGCCCTTCCGGCGGCCAAGAACATGCCGTCGAGCATCGTGCTCAAGGAATCCGGCGACGCCGAGATCATGGGCGAGGTGTTCGGCGGCTTCGCCACCGCGATGATGGCGGGCGTGATGATGGTGCTGGCGGTGCTGGTGCTGCTGTTCGCCAATGTGCTGCAGCCGATCACCATCCTGATCGCGCTGCCGCTGTCGGTGGGCGGCGCCTTCATCGCCCTGCTGCTCACCAACAACGCGATGACGCTGCCGGTGGTGATCGGCTTCCTGATGCTGATGGGCATCGTCACCAAGAACGCGATCCTGCTGGTGGATTTCGCCATCGAGTCCGTGCATGCGGGCGCCGACCGGACCACGGCGCTGATCGAGGCCGGACGCAAGCGCGCGCAGCCCATCATCATGACCACCATCGCCATGGCGGCGGGCATGATGCCCTCGGCGCTCGGACTGGGCGAGGGCGGCGATTTCCGCTCGCCCATGGCGATTGCGGTGATTGGCGGCCTGCTGGCCTCGACCCTGCTGTCGCTGATCTTCGTGCCGGCCGTGTTCACGCTGATGGACGATCTCGGCCACCTGATGGCGCGCATCTTCGGCCGCTTCATCGGCGCCCGCGACGAGCCGGACGAGCACGCCGGCGCGCCGGTGGCCCGCGCGGGGCTGCACGCGGTGGACGCCGGCCCGCATTCCACCCCCCGCCCGCCGCTGGCGGCGGAGTAGGGGGCGTCCGATTGCCCTGATCCCCGGGCTTGGCCCGGGGACCCAGCCGTCTCTCTGCGGCCGGGTGCGAACGTCTGGGTGGCCCGGTCAAGCCCGGCCATGAGGGCGGGCGCGCGACGCGCTTCACGCCAGGGGAAGGCGGAGTGGGATCGGCCTAGGGTTTTGCGCTGGGTCCCGGATCGGCGGTGCGCTGCGCGCACCTTGTCCGGGAAACGGGCGGGCCGGGCCTCCGGGAACCCTCATCCCCGGGCTTGACCCGGGGACCCAGCGTCTGCGCTTCGCGCCGGCAGGAAGGCTGGGGCAAGCCCGGCCATGAGGTAACAAACGAGGGTGCGGCTACCGACGAGAGCGCGCGTGAGGAGAAGGCGCCTGCCGCTATTGCAGCGTGCCGTCGCCTTCGCCGCCGGTACGGGCCATGGTCATCTGGGTGACGGCGATCAGCATCTCGGCGCGGGAGGCGAGGGTGGGGGCTTCCAGCAGCGCCTGCTTCTCGCGCGGGCCGAACGGGGCCATCATGGCGAGCGCATTCACCAGCGCCTCATTCGGCGCGTCCTTGATGCTCTTCCAGTCCGCTTCCAGCTGGTTGGCGTCGAGATAATCCGCCAGCGTGCGCAGCAGCGTGGCGCGGTCCACCGCCTCGGTGCCGGCATTGGGGGTGAAGTCGTCGCGATAGGGTTCGTAATCGACCTTGGCCTGGCGGAACGGCGTGCCGGAATCGACTTCCGCAACCACTTTGAACCGGGCGATGCCGCTGAGATTGAGCAGGTAGCGGCCGTCGCCGCTCTCGGCGATCTCGGTGATGCGGCCGACACAGCCCACGCCGACAATATCTGGCGCGCCCGGCACGGTGAGGGCCGGCTGCTGCGGCGCGGTCTGGATGATGCCGATCAGCCGGTGGCTGGCCAGCGCCGCGTCGATCATCGCGACATAGCGCGGCTCGAACACGTTGAGCGGCAATTGGCAGCGCGGCAGAAGCAGCGCCCCCTCCAGCGGGAAGAGCGGGATGATGGGCGCCAGCTCGGAGGGGCCGGCATAGGGCTTGTTGATCGCCATGGCGTTCCTTGCGCGATGTGTCGGCCCCGAAAGGCCGGTGCCGCATCCCGGCCGGGACGGGGGACGCCCCCGCCGGCGTCAGGCGAAGAGCAGCGAGGACAGGCGGCGGCGGCCGGCGAGCGTGTGCTCGTCCGTCGGTCCCCAGGCCTCGAAGAACTGCACCAGCTGCTTGCGGGCGCCGTCCTCGTTCCAGGCGCGGTCCTTGCGGACGATGGCGAGCAGATGGTCCACCGCCTCCTCGCGCTTGCCACGGGCGCTGAGCGCCACGGCGAGATCGAAGCGGGCCTGATGATCGAGCGGATTGGCGGCGACCTTCGCCTCCAGTTCCTTCACATCGCCCAGCGCGCTCGCGGCTTCTTCCAGCTCGATGGCGGCGCGCACGGCGGTGAGCGCGGCGTCGTTGGCGGCGCTGGCAGGTGCGAGGGCGAGCGTGGCCTTGGCCTGTTCGAGATTGCCGGCGGCCAGCTCGGTGCGGGCGAGGCCGGCGATGGCGGCGAGGTTTTCCGGCTCCTCGCCCAGCACGGCGGCGAAGATCTCCGCCGCGCCGGCGAGGTCGCCCTCGGCGAGCGCCGCCTCGCCGCTGGCGAGAATGTCGGCGATGTCGTTGCCGCCACCCGAGGCCGCGATCAGCTTGTCGACGATCGCCTTGATCTGCGCTTCGGGCTGCGCCCCCATGAAGCCGTCGACCGGCTGGCCGTTGACGAAGGCATAGACGGTGGGCAGCGACTGGATGCCGAGCTGCTGGGCGACGGCGGGGTGCTCGTCCGTGTTCATCTTGGCGAGGCGGACCTTGCCCTTGGCGGCGCGCACCACCTTTTCGATGATCGGGGTGAGCTGGCGGCAGGGGCCGCACCAGGGGGCCCAGAAATCCACCAGCACCGGGCGGCGGCGGGATTCCTCGACCACATCCTTCATGAAGCTCTTGGTGGTGACGTCGATCACCACATCGTCGCCGGCCGGCGCGCCGCCCGGAGCGGCGGGAGAGGAGGGCTGGTTCAGCAACATGGGTCGTCCTCGCAATAGGGCAGGTGCCTACAGGTCTCGTGCTCGGCGTCTAAAATGGTCTGCCGCGCCGCGAATGCAACGGGGCGATCAGCTCTCGGTGGTGGCCGGCTGCTCCGCCTCGCTGCGCCGGGGCACCGCCAGCACGCGCGGCTCATGGCCGGTGGCGCGCAGGAAGCGGATGAGGTCGGCGCTGGCGATGGTGGTGGTGGCGGTGTTCACCAGCGGGTGGCAGTTCACCGTCTCATGCGCCATCAGCTCGGCGTCGAGCACCACGGCGACGCGGCCCTCGACATCGTTGACCGGGCCGAAGGCGGTGACGGCGCCGGGCTTCACCCCCAGCACCTCTTCCAGAAGCTCGGCGCTGCCGAAGGAGAGCTTGCTCGCCGCGCCGAGCGGCACGTGCAGGTTCTTGAGATCGACCCGCGTCTCCTCCTCGACCACGACGAGGAACAGGTTCCCCTTCTTGTCCTTGAGGAACAGGTTCTTGGTGTGCCCGCCGGGAATGTCGCCGCGCAGCGCCTGCGAATCCTCCACCGTGAACAGCGGCGGATGCTCGACCGTGGTGGTGGGAATCCCGAGCTCGGCGAGCCGGGCGAGGAGATCGTCGCGGGAAAGGGGCATGGGGCGGATCCGGCGGAGAGAGACGAGGGCGTTTTAGGGCGGCGCGGGGCGGGGGAGCAAGGCGGAGGCAGGGTTGGGGGCAGGGCGGGGGGCTCAGCCGCCCCCTGCCGGCAGGGGCGTCCGGCTCCAGTTCTTGCAGGTGAGGAAGCGCTCCGTCGGCGCATAGATCAGGATGTCCGGCTTGAAGCGGTCGATGACGCCGCGGTCGAACTCGCAGGCATTATGGTGGATCCAGACCACCGCCGAGGCGCGGTAGGCCAGCGGGTTGGACCAGAAGCCTTGAGTGAAGGAATCGCCGATCACCATGATGCGCGGGCCGGGGTGGCCGGTGGCGTAGGCGTTGAAGCCGTAATTCTCGGTGCCGCGCGGCGGCGGGCCGACAATGCCGTCGAGCGGCGTTGTCTTGTGCGGCCCGCCCACCGGCGGTTTCCACACATAGTCCACATCCGCCGGCTCGCGGTCGGGGACGCCGGCGACCCGCAGGAGGTCGCCCCCCGGTCGCCGCTTTGTGCCGCTGAACGCCAGTGACGGCGCGATGGCGAGGTCCGGCCGGCCCGCCGCGTCCATGACCGCGTTGAAGGCCAGCAGTCCCCCCAGCGCGTTCCAGTGCGTATCGTAGCGGTAATAGAGCGGGCCGCTGGCCGCGCTTTCATCGACGATGGGGCGCAGATCGACGAAGGTGATGCCGTCGCGCTTCATCCGCGCGGCGACGAGGTCATATTCGTTCGGCTGGTGGCGCTGGGCGCGGATATACTCCGGCAGCTTGTCGAAGCGGGCGGTGGCGGCGTTGGGCGGCAGCGTCAGCACGAAGGTGCCGCCGCTGGCCGTCATTTTCTGCTGCAATTCCTCGGCGAGGATGGCGAGCCTCTCCACGCCCTGCAGCCGCACCAGCTGGCCGATCGACTGTTCCAGCGCGTTCTCGTCGCGCAGGAACAGGCTGCCATCCGTGCCGTCGACCACGCGGGTGCCGGGCGGGGAGCCGATGAAGCGCAGATAGCGGCGATGCGCGGCGAGCACCGGGCCGCGAAAGCCGAAAGCATTGTTGATATAGGGGTCGAGCCGCTCGGAGGCGTGTTCCCACCAGCGCGCTTCCGGGGCCAGTACGGTGCGCATCGGGCCGGGCATGGCGGGAAGCAGCAGGCCGATGGTCGGCAGCGACAGCAGCGCCACGAAGATCACCGCCCACCAGCGGCGGAAGGCCATGAGCAAGGGCATGGGCGCGCTCCCCTCAGAACCGGAAATACAGGAAGGGCGAATAGGTCGCCGCCCCCACGGACAGGATGCACAGCACGAACAGCGCCGCCACCACGACGCTGTCGGCCAGCCCGTACAGGGCGCGGCGCAGATGCGGCGGCAGCCGCTTGGCTCCGGGCTGCGGCAGGCCGAACATGGCGAGCGGCCAGGCCAGCACCATGATGACGATCGTTACCGGCTGCAGATCGGCCAGCAGATTGATCGACAGCGGGCCCACCCCGTTCAGCCCGGCGAGGCCGGCGAACAGGTCCATCGCCTGCGGCAGGCTCTCCGCCCGGAACCAGACCCAGCCAGTGAGCACGACGAGGAGCACATAGGCATGGCCGACCACACGCGGCGCGGCGCGCAGGGCGGCGCCGAGGCGGGTGCGCTCCAGCACCAGGAAGGTGCCGTGATGCACGCCCCAGATGACGAAGGTCCAGCTCGCCCCGTGCCACAGGCCGCAGAGCAGGAACACGGTCCAGAGATTCAGGGCCGTGTGCACATGGCCGTGCCGGTTGCCGCCGAGCGGGATGTAGACATAGTCCCGGAACCAGCTCGACAGGCTCATATGCCAGCGGCGCCAGAAATCGGTGATCGAAAGCGCGCCATAGGGAAGGTTGAAATTGCGCGGGAATTTCAGCCCCATGGCCAGCGCGAGGCCGATCGCCATGTTGGAATAGCCGCCGAAGTCGAAATAGATCTGCAGCGCATAGGCGCAGACGCCGATCCACGCCTCGCCGAGATTGGGCGCGGTGGTGTTGTCGAACACCACGCTCACCAGTGGCGCCACCTCGTCGGCGATCAGCACCTTCCAGGACAGGCCGATGACGAAGATGCGCAGCCCCGCCGACACCCGCCCCAGCGTGGTGCGCCGCGCGCGGATGCGGTGGGCGATGGTGGAGTAGCGCACGATCGGGCCGGCCACCAACTGCGGGAACATGGTGATGTAGACCGCGATCTCCTCGAAGCGGCCATTGGCCCGCGCCTTCCCGCGGTAGATGTCGACGAGATAGGAAATGGCGTGGAAGGTGAAGAAGGAGATGCCGAGCGGCAGCGGCAGATGCACCACCGGAAGCTGGGCGGCGTCGGGCAGCAGGTGGTTGAGGTTCTCGGCGAGGAAGCCGGCATATTTGAAGGCGATGAGGCCGGCGAGATTGAGTGCCACCGCCAGCCCCAGCATCCGCAGGCGCCATGGCCCGGTGCGGGTGTCGATCAGCAAAGCGAGGCTGTAATTGGCGACGATGGAGACCGCCAGCACCACCACATTGGCGAGCCCGCCCCAGGCGTAGAACACCAGCGAGAAGGCGAGCAGCACGAGATTGCGCGCGCGCAGCCCCGGCGTCGCGAAATAGTAGATCAGGAACGCCGGCAGGAAATAGTAGAGAAAGGTGACGGACGAAAAAACCATGGGCTTCCGGCGGCGCCTGCGGACGAGGGGGTGGCCCTTCATACACGAAGATTCTTCGCCGGAAACATTTGGGTAGGGAGCGCGGCGCGGCAGCGGCGATCCGGCGCAAGCGGCAGGGCCGCGCGCCGTGCGGGACGGGGCTGCGTGCGCCCGCCGTTGACAGCCGCCGGGCGCGCGCGCCACATCAGCGGCAGTGAGCGCAGGAGAGATTATGCGTCCGGTTATCGGTGTGATCAGCGATGTGAAGGCCAGGGACGGGCATGTCGTCCATGGCGTCACCGAGAAGTATATCTATGCGGTGGCGCGCGGCGCCCAGGCGATGCCGGTGCTCATTCCCGGCACCATCTCGGCGGTGGATTCCGCCATGGCGCCGGAGCGGATCGTGGTCGACGAGATTCTCGCCGCCGTCGACGCGCTGTTCCTGCCCGGCAGCCCGTCCAATGTCGGCCCTCATCATTATGGCGACCTGCCGCACGACCCGCCGCTGCCGGCCGATCCGCACCGCGACGACATCTCGCTGCCGCTGATCCGTGCGGCGCTGGAACGCGGCGTGCCGCTGTTCGGCGTGTGCCGCGGGTTCCAGGAAATGAACGTCGCGCTCGGCGGCACGCTGTTCCAGAAGCTCTATGAACAGCCCGGCCGCTTCGACCATCGCGAGGATTCCAGTCTCGACATCGAAGGCCAGTACTCGCCCGCCCATGGGGTCGCGCTGACCGAAGGCGGCCTGCTGGCGAGCCTTGCCGGCGACACGACGTGGCGGGTGAACTCGCTGCACGGCCAGGGCGTGGCGACGCTGGCGCCAGGCGTGGCGGTGGAGGCGACGGCCGGGGACGGCACCATCGAGGCCTTCCGCGTGCCGGATTCGCCGGGCTTCAACATGGCGATCCAGTGGCACCCGGAATGGCGCTTCTGGGAGGACAGGCTCTCCAGCGGCATCTTCACCGCCTTCGGTGCCGCCGCACGCCTCGCCGCCGAGCGCCGGCGCGGCGGCGGCCGGCTGAAGGCGACGGGCTGAGGCCTCTCTACCCCAGCTGCGCCAGCAGATGGCCGATGCCGTCGCGAATATCGGCCTCGATGGCGCGGCGCAGCGCCGCCTCATCCCGGGCGCGCAGCGCGGCCAGCGCTTCGGCGTGGCGGTCGACGGGGTAGTGCGTCTCGAGGTCCGCCAGCGCCATGCGCATGAACGGGCCGATCTGCAGCCACACCGATTCGATCAGCGGCAGCAGCACATTGTCCGCCCGCCCGCCATAAAGCGCGCCGTGGAAGGCGAGATTGGTCTCGATCATCGCCTCGGTATCGGCGGCGGCCACCGCCGCGTCGGATTCGGCGTTGAGCGCGTCGAGCCTTGCGATGAAGGCGCTGTCCGCGACCGCGAGCGCGCGGGCCGCCGCCTCGGTCTCCAGCAGCGTGCGCGCCATCATCAGCTCCTCGAAGCGGCGCGCGGTCATTTCCGGCACGCGCACGCGGCGATTGTCGAGCAGCACCAGCGCGCGCTCGGCCACCAGCCGCCGCAGCGCCTCGCGCACCGGCATGGAGGACACGCCGAGTTCGTCCGCCAGCCCGCGGATCGTCACCGCCTTGCCGGGCGGAAAGCGGCCAGCCATGACCGAACGGCGCAGGCGCCGAAACACCCATTGCTGCAGCGTATCGCCGTCGAGACGGGGTTCCAGGGCGAGATCGAGCGGGGAAGATTCCATCGGTCCGTGGCACTTCGGGGAAGGTGGCGACGTGAGAATGTCAGCTTGCTGCGTTATATAGCCGGAATACGTTCGTGATCCTGCCGAAGATCGGGAGATTCCTGCCCATGGCCGCGCAATCCAACAGTCCTGCCGCCGTTTCCCCGCGCGCGGGCTACGAGATCGACCCGAAACTGCTGGAACTGCTGGTCTGCCCGGTCACCAAGGGGCCGCTCGACTATGACCGCACGGCGCAAGAACTCGTGTCGCGCGCCGCGCGTCTCGCCTACCCGATTCGCGACGGCATCCCGATCCTGCTGGCCGACGAGGCGCGGCAGCTGACCGAGGAAGAGGCGGCGCGCTGATCGCATTCTTTCTTTTGTCGCGTTTTCTTCACGCGAACCGGTATCCACTTCGCTCGAAAACGCTCTATAGCGCTTCCCCGCGCAAAAGGCGCGGGGCGCGCCCGCCAATGCCGGCGGCGTCGCGGATGAAGAAGCCCTTCAGCGCCGGCAGGCGCTCCACCAGCCCGAGGCCGACATCGCGCGCGAGCCGCACCGCGTCCGAGCGCAGGCCGAACAGCCGGTTCAGCCCATCGGTCGCCACGCCCATGGCCAGCGTGTCGAAGCGCCGCCAGCGCTGGTAGCGCTCCAGAACGTCCGGCCCGCCGATGTCGAGGCCGAGCCGGGCGGCGTCGGTCGCGGCTTCCGCCAGCGCCGCCACGTCGCGCAGCCCCATATTGATGCCCTGGCCGGCGATGGGATGGATGGTGTGGGCGGCATCGCCCACCAGAGCGAGCCGCTCGCCGATGAAGGAACGCGCCATCTGGAAGCCGAGCGGGAACGCCTTCGGCTCGTCGAGGATCTCGATCTCGCCCAGCTCCAGCCCGAAGCGCTGTTCCAGCTCGTCCAGCAGCAGCACGCGCGGCAGCTTCAGCAGGCGCGCGGCGGTGTCGGTCGCCTCGGTCCAGACGATGGAGCAGCGATTGCCGGTGAGGGGCAGCATGGCGAAGGGGCCGGCAGGCAGGAAATGCTCGATCGCCTTGCCTTCGTGCGGGCGCTCATGGCCGACCGTCATCACGATGGCGGACTGGTGATAGGACCAGCCCGTGACGCCGATGCCGGCCAGCGCCCGCAGCTTGGAGCGACCGCCATCGCAGGCGGCGAGCAGGGAACTGGTGGCCTCCGCGCCATCGGCGAGCCGCAGCGCGGTGCGGGCCGGGCCGGGGGTGAAGCCGGCGATGCGGGTGGGCAGCAGCGCGACGCCGCGTTCGCGGGCGAGCTCCGTCATCGCGTCCTGCAGCACGGCATTGGGCAGCATATGGGCGAAGGGTTCGCCCGGCTCCACCTCGCCGTCGAAGGAGAGGAACACCGGCCGGGCGGCATCGCCGAGCTTGGAATCCGTGATCTCCATCGCGAGGATCGGCTGGGCCTGCGCTTCCACCCGCTCCCACACGCCGAGCGCCTCGAACAGGCGGCGGGCGCCGGCGGCGATGGCGGAGGCGCGCAGATCCGTGCTGGCTGGCTGCGGCGCGGCGAAGGCCGGGTCGGCGACGGCGAGGCGGGCACTGTCTCCCAGCCCCTGCCGCAGCGCGAGCGCGAGGGTGAGCCCGGCAAGCCCGCCGCCGGCCATCACGGCATCATATCGCTGGTCCTGTTGACTCTGGTCCCGTTGCATGGCGCGCCGCCTCCGCTCTCGACCATCCGCGCATTGTGCGCGCTCCCTCCTATGCCTTAGCTAGACACCCCGGACAATGCGCCGGGGTGCCGCCCCCGTCTTGTCCCATTCCGCCCTGCCTGCCGTTCCGTCGCGATGAGGAGAAGCCCGCCCATGACCCAAAGCGCCGCCGAACTCGTCGCCCTGCTCGATCTGGAGCGGCTGGAGGACAATCTCTTCCGTGGTCTCAACCCGCCGGAATCCTGGCCGTTCCGCACCCGCGTCTTTGGCGGGCAGGTGCTGGCGCAGGCGCTGGTGGCCGCGCAGCGCACGGTGGAAGGGCTCGCCGCCCATTCCATGCACGCCTATTTCCTGCTCGCCGGCGATCCGAAGGTGCCGATCATCTACGATGTGGAGCGGGTGCGCGACGGGCGCAGCTTCGCCACGCGGCGGGCGGTGGCGATCCAGCACGGACGGCCGATCTTCATCATGTCGGTCTCGTTCCATCGCCAGGAGCCGGGGCTGGAACACCAGCTCGACCTCGACATGGCGGTGCCGCCGCCGGAGGAGGTGCCGGGCATCGGCGAACTGCCGGCCGAGGTAATCGCTACCCTGCCGGCGCCCGTGCTGGCCTATTGGCGCCGCCCGCGCCCGATCGAATTAAAGCCGGTGGGGCTCGGGGAAAAGCGCGTCGCGCCGCGCCGGGCGGTGTGGTTCCGCACCACGGGCCCGCTGCCCGACGCGGAAGGGCTGCACCAAGCCGTGCTCGCCTATGCCTCGGACATGACGCTCCTGGAAGCGACGACGACGCTGCACGGCACCAGCGTGCTCGGCGAGAACCTGCAGGTCGCCAGCCTCGACCACGCGCTGTGGCTGCACCGTCCCTTCCGCGCCGATGACTGGCTGCTCTATGCCCAGGACAGCCCCAGCGCCGCCGGCGCGCGCGGCTTGGCGCGCGGGCTGATCTATGACCGCGCCGGGCGCCTGGTCGCTTCGGTGGCGCAGGAAGGGCTGATCCGGCCGGTGCGGGCGCCTGCCGCACAGGCATCTGCCTAAAAATTAGCCGACTGATGGCGAATGTGGGGCGGTGACTCGGGAAGGGTCACTGCCCCGATCAAGAATTGAGCAATCCGGCGGCGTCGCGTGCGGGCAGGGCGGTGGCCACCGACGCGGCATCGGCCGGCGCCGGCCGGCGGCATTTCCACCGGAAGCGTTGATCCGCAACGGTTGGCACGCGAATTGATTCTCTCTCGCCGGCTGGATCGGCAGGTTGCGGAAAACAACCTCGGCGAGTCCGACATGAAACGCCCAGAACCCCGCCAGCGGTTCGGGGCCAAGCGGGGACAGAACCCATGAAGATCGTCATGGCTATCATCAAGCCCTTCAAGCTTGAGGAAGTCCGGGATGCGCTCACTGGCATTGGTGTGCACGGACTGACCGTTACGGAGGTCAAGGGATATGGCCGTCAGAAGGGCCACACCGAGATCTATCGCGGCGCGGAATACGCAGTGAGCTTCCTGCCCAAGCTCAAGATCGAGGTCGCCGTGGCGTCCGATCATGTTTCCAAGGTCATCGACGCGATTACCACCTCGGCCAAGACCGGCCAGATCGGCGACGGCAAGATCTTCGTCTACGCGATCGATCAGGCCGTGCGCATCCGCACCGGCGAAACCGACGCCGACGCCCTCTGAGCCTGCGTCACCGATCCCGATATTTTCCGATTGCGACGGAGCATTGAACCCATGACGACCAAGAATTGGATACGCGCGGGCCTGCCTGCGCTGGCGACGACGGCGCTGTTCGCGGCCGCCGCTTTCGCCCAGGACAACCCGGCCGCCGGCGCGGAAGCCACCGCCGAGGTCGCCGCCGCGGTCACCGTGGACAAGGGCGACATCACCTGGATGATGGTCTCCTCCATCCTCGTTCTGTTCATGACCGTGCCGGGCCTCGCCCTGTTCTATGGCGGCCTCGTGCGCGCCAAGAACATGCTCTCGGTCCTCATGCAGGTCACCGTCATCGCCGCCGTGATGATGCTGCTCTGGGTGTTCTACGGCTACTCGCTCGCCTTCACCTCCGGCAACGCCTTCATCGGCGGCTTCGAGAAGGCCTTCCTCGCCGGCGTCACCACGGAAAGCCTGGCCGACACCTTCTCCAAGGGCGTGAAGATTCCGGAATACATCTTCATCGTGTTCCAGATGACCTTCTCGGCCATCACCCCCGCGCTGATCATCGGCGCCTTCGCCGAGCGCATGAAGTTCTCGGCCATCGTGCTGTTCAGCATCCTCTGGGTGACCTTCGTCTACTACCCGATCGCCCACATGGTGTGGTTCTCGGAAGGCTACCTGTTCGCCATGGGCGCGCTCGACTTCGCCGGCGGCACCGTGGTGCACATCAATGCCGGTATTGCGGGCCTCGTCGGCTGCATCATCATCGGCAAGCGCACCGGCTACGGCAAGGAGCTGATGCCTCCCCACTCGCTGCCCTTCGCCATGGTCGGCGCCAGCGTCCTGTGGGTGGGCTGGTTCGGCTTCAACGCCGGCTCCAACCTTGAAGCCAATGCCGGCACCACGCTCGCCGTGATCAACACCTTCGTCGCCACCGCCGGCGCGATCGTCGGCTGGACGCTCATCGAGTGGCTGGCCAAGGGCAAGCCCTCCATGCTCGGCGCCATCTCCGGCATGGTCGCCGGCCTCGTCGCCATCACCCCGGCCGCCGGCCTTTCCGGCCCGCTCGGCGCGATCGTGCTCGGCTTCGTCGCCGCCATCATCTGCTTCTTCTTCTGCACCACGGTGAAGAACGCGCTCGGCTATGACGATAGCCTCGACGTGTTCGGCGTCCATGGCGTGGGCGGCATCGTCGGCGCCATCGGCACCGGCATCGTCGTCGCCCCGGCGCTCGGCGGCCCCGGCATCGCCGATTACGCGATGGGCCACCAGGTGTGGGTGCAGTTCCAGGCGGTGGCGGTGACCCTCGTGTGGGGCGGCATCGTCTCGGCGATCCTCTACTACGTGGTCAACGTCCTCATCGGGCTGCGTCCGTCGGTGGAGAAGGAGCGCGAGGGTCTCGACATCGTCGAGCACGGCGAGCGCGCCTATCACAGCTGATCGGAGCCTCCGGCTCCGCCGGGCGGCGCGTTCCGCGCGCCGTTTCCCGTCTCTCGATTGCGCAAGGCCCCGGCACTGCCGGGGCCTTTTCTTTGCCGGCGGCCCGGCGCTTTGCGCGCGCATGGTTAAGAACGCCTTTACCGCAGCCGGGCTATTGTGCCGGCAGAGGCCGCATTCCGTGGCCGAGGCGAGACCGATCCCGTGCCTGATGCCCTCTCCCCCGCTGCCGCCGCGACGCCGGCCACTGTCCCCGATCCGGGGCCGGCGGCGCGCTCGCCCTTCGTGCGGCTGACCGAGCTGCTCGCCGATCTCGCCCCGGGAAAGCCGGCGCTGAGCCTGGCGGTCGGGGAGCCGCGCCACGCCATGCCCGGTTTCGTCGGCGCGGTGCTGGCCGGCCATCTCGACGGCTTCGGCCGCTATCCCGCCGGCAAGGGCCTGCCGGAGTTCCGCCGCGCCGCCGCCGACTGGTTCGCCCGCCGCTACGCGCTGGCCCGCGCGCCCGATCCGGAGCGCGAGGTGCTGGTGCTCAACGGCTCGCGCGAGGGGCTGTTCTTCGCCGCGCTGATGGCGCGCCGGCTGCTCTCGCCGCAAAAGCGCGCCCGCATCGGCGCGGCCGAGCCCGCCGTGCTGCTGCCCAACCCGTTCTACGCCGCCTATGGCGCCGGGGCGGAAGCCGCCGGCTGCGCCAGTGTCGACCTGCCCTTGCCGCCGGATGGCGGCTGGCTGCCGGACCTCGACGCGCTGACCCCGGAACTGCTCGACCGTTCGGTCGCGCTCTATTTCGCCTCCCCGGCCAATCCGCAGGGCACCATCGCGCCGCGCGCCTATCTGGAGCGGCTGGTGGCGCTGTGCCGGGCGCATGAGGTGATGATTTTTGCCGACGAGTGCTATTCCGAGATCTGGCTGGGCGAGGCGCCGCCCACCGGCATTCTCGAAGTCGCCGGGCCGGATTTCACCGGGGTCGTCGCCTTCAATTCGCTGTCCAAGCGTTCCAGCCTGCCGGGGCTGCGCTGCGGCTTCTGCGCCGGCGAGGCGCGCTTCATCGAGGCCTTCGCCGATTTCCGCAATGTCGCCGCGCCGCAAGTGCCCGAGCCGCTGCAATGGGTCGGCATCGCCGCGCTGGCCGACGAGGCGCATGTGGCGGCGAGCCGCGACCTCTACAAGGCGAAGTTCGACATCGCCGATGAGGTGCTGACCGGCCATTTCGACTATCAGCGGCCGGATGGCGGCTTCTTCCTCTGGCTGAACGTCGCCGGGCTGCGCACCGGCCGGCACAGCGCCGGCGAGGAAGCGGCGCGGCTTCTGTGGCAGCGCGAGGGGCTGCGCACCGTGCCGGGCGGCTATCTCTGCCGCGGCGACGCGCAGGGGCGCAATCCCGGCGCCGACTATCTGCGCATCGCGCTGGTGCAGGACCTTGAGACGACGCGGGAGGCGCTGCCGCGCCTTCTGGCCGGTCTGTCCTGAGCGAGGCGAGGCGTTTGGCGAGGCGGGGCAAGGAGACGGGGCGGGACATGGGGACGCAGACGACGATGCGGACGCCTCGGCTGGAGGCCGCTCCGTCCCGTGCCGCCCGGCCGCGATCCCGGCCGGAGGGCACCGGCAAGGGCGGGGCTGGCCCACGGGCGCACCGGGCCGGCGCCTCCGCGCCGGGTGGCTTCCTGCCTGAGGAGGTGCGCGGCGCCCTTTCCCGCCGCACGGCGGAGCTGATCGGCCTTGCCTGGCTGAGCCTGTGCGCGCTGATGCTGCTGGCGCTGGCGACCTGGTCGGCCGACGATCCCAGCCTCAGCCGTTCCAGCGCCGCCGCGCCGTCCAATCTGCTGAGCCTTCCCGGCGCGATCTTCGCCGATGTGATGATGCAGCTTTTCGGCGTCGCCGCCCTGGCGGTGGTGCTGCCCATGGGCATATGGGGCTGGCTGCTGCTGACCCATCGCCATCCCGGCCGGCTGCGGGCGCGGCTGATCGCGCTGGTGGCGGGAATCGTCTTCGCCTCCGGCTTCGCCGCCTGCCTGCCGCGCTTCGGCGGCTGGCCGCTGCCGAGCGGGCTCGGCGGCGTGCTGGGCGAATTCGTGCTCGCCGTGCCGGCGGCGTTGCGCGCAAGCTGGCTGACCAGCGCCGATTACGCCGTGGTCGGCGTTGTCTGCCTCATCGGCGCCGCGCTCACCCTGCCGCTGGCGGTCGGGTTCGGGCTGCGGGCCGAGCCGGAGGAAGCGCAGGACGACCCGCGCCGCGCGCCTGCGAGCTTCGAGGATGACGAACCGGGCTGGCTCGCCTTCCTGCTCGGCATGATGACCCATGGCGTGCTGTCGCTGAAGGCGCGCTTCGCCCCCGGCGCCGCCCGCCGCCCGCGCCCCGCGCGCGGCCTCGCCGAGCGGCTGCGCGAAAGCGTCGGCTTTGGCGGCCCGGAGGAGGACGATTTCGCAACCCTGCGCGCCGGCCGGCACGAGCCGAGCTTCGGCCGGCGCGAGACGTTCGATGAGGAGGAGGATGTCGCCGGCTTCGAAAGCGCCGATGACGACCTGCCCGACGCGCTGGACGAGGCCTTTGCCGCGCCCCCGCCGCCGCCGGTGCCGCGCGCCGCCAAGCGCCCGCCGCCGCTGCGCTCGATCCGGGGCGGGCGTGCCGCGCTGGAGGAACAGCGCCGGCGCTACGCCATGCCGGGGCTCGACCTGCTGTCGCCGCCGCCGCCGCGCGGCGGCCCCGCGCTCTCGCGCGAGGCGCTGGACCAGAACGCGCGCGATCTCGAAGGCGTGCTCGACGATTTCGGCGTGCGCGGCGCCATCGTCAATGCGCGCCCTGGCCCTGTCGTGACGCTGTACGAGCTGGAGCCGGCGCCCGGCATCAAGTCGAGCCGCGTCATCGGCCTTGCTGACGACATCGCCCGCTCGATGAGCGCGATTTCCGCCCGCGTGGCGGTGATCCCCGGCAAGAACGCCATCGGCATCGAACTGCCCAACCCTAAGCGCGACAAGGTGCTGCTGCGCGAGATCCTCGTCGCCCGCGACTTCGGCGAGGCGGCGCACAAGCTCGCCATCGCGCTGGGGAAGACCATTGGCGGTGAGCCGGTCATCGTCGATCTCGCCCGCATGCCGCACCTGCTGGTCGCCGGCACAACCGGCTCGGGCAAGTCGGTGGCGATCAACACGATGATCCTCAGCCTGCTCTACCGGATGCGGCCGGAGCAGTGCCGGCTGATCATGATCGACCCGAAGATGCTGGAGCTGTCGATCTATGACGGCATCCCCCATCTGCTCACCCCCGTCGTCACCGACCCGAAAAAGGCGGTGGTGGCGCTGAAATGGGCGGTGCGCGAGATGGAGGAGCGCTACCGCAAGATGTCGAAGGTCGGCGTGCGCAGCATTGACGGCTTCAACGCCCGCATCGCCGAGGCGCAGGCCAAGGGCGAGCAGATCGTGCGCACCGTGCAGACCGGCTTCGACAAGGAGACGGGCGAAGCCATCTATGAGCGCGAGGAAATGGACCTCTCGCCCATCCCCTATATCGTCGTGGTGGTCGACGAGATGGCCGATTTGATGATGGTGGCGGGCAAGGAAATCGAGGGCGCCATCCAGCGTCTCGCCCAGATGGCCCGCGCCGCCGGCATCCATCTCATCATGGCGACGCAACGCCCCTCCGTGGATGTCATCACCGGCACCATCAAGGCCAATTTCCCGACCCGCATTTCCTTCCAGGTCACCTCGAAGATCGACAGCCGCACCATTCTCGGCGAGATGGGCGCGGAGCAGCTGCTCGGCCAGGGCGACATGCTCTACATGGCCGGCGGCGGGCGCATCTCCCGCGTCCACGGCCCCTTCGTCTCCGACCAGGAAGTGGAGCGCATCGTCGAGCACCTGAAGGCGCAAGGCGCCCCCGACTATCTCGACGAGGTGACGATTGACCTCGATGGCGAGGGCGAGGACGGCGCCGTGTTCGACAAGAGCGGCATGGGCGCGGAGGAGGGGGGCGACCTCTATTCCCAGGCGGTGGCGGTGGTGATGCGCGACAAGAAGTGCTCCACCTCCTATATCCAGCGCCGGCTGCAGATCGGCTATAACCGCGCCGCCTCGCTGGTCGAGCGCATGGAGCGCGAGGGGCTGGTCGGCCCGGCCAACCATGCCGGCAAGCGCGAAATCCTATCCGAAGGCGGCGGGGAGGGCTATTGAGCCGATGACGGCCGCCGCTCCCGCACCTGTGTTTCCCCCCGTCGCTGACGCAGCGTCCGGGCCACAGGATCGCCACAGCGGCGCGCTACCCGCAGCCCTGACACCGACATGTGCACGAGGCCCGCGCGCCCTGTGCCGCGCCCGACGTGCTCCAGCGAGATGTGCCCCATGCGCTCCATGATCCGTATCTGCGCCGCCGCCCTGCTGCTCCTGCCGGCGGGCCTCGCCCTGGCGCAGGTGCCGCCGCCGCCCTTCGCGCCGGTGCCGCCGAAGAAGCCGGCGTCGATGCGCACCGCCCAGGCCGGCCCGGCCGCGGGCGCGGATTCCGGCATCCAGGTCGCGGCGGTGGCCAACCAGCGCGCGGCGGCGGAGACGGTCCAGCGCATCAACGACTATTTCAACAGCTTCAAGACGATGATCGGCGACTTCGTCCAGGTCGATCCCGACGGCACGCGCCAGCAGGGCCAGTTCTACATCCTCAAGCCCGGCCGGGTGCTGTTCGAATATGAGGCGCCGAGCCGGATCGAGCTGGTGGCGGACGGGCGCTCGGTGGCGGTGCGCGACAAGAAGCTGAAGACGCAGGACATCACCCCGCTCTCGGCGACGCCGCTGCGCTTCCTGCTGTCGGAGAACTTCAACCTCGCCCGCAACGCCAATGTCACCGGCGTCTACCAGGACGACATCTTCGCTACCGTGGTGATCGAGGAAAAGCAGCCCATGGTCGGCACCTATCGGCTGATGATCATGTTCGACGCCAAGACCATGCAGCTCAAGCAGTGGACTGTCACCGACCCGCAGGGCTACGACACCACGGTCGCGGTTTCCAACCTCGACACCTCCCAGCGCCCGGACCCGATGATGTTTGTCATCAACCGCTGAGGCGGGCAGCAGACTGGGGAGCTGCGCACAGCGCCCTTAAGCCTAGGGATGAGGGGCGGAGACGCAGACACGCGCGCGGCAGACTCCCCTTCCCGGCAAAATGCTCTAGTGTCGCCGCCGATTCCCGCCCCTCGACAGGTCTCCTCGCTTTGACGCTCTCCATCGCCACCTGGAACATCAATTCGGTGCGCCTGCGCATCGGGCTCGTCGCCAAGCTCGCCGAGGAACACCAGCCGGATGTCATCTGCCTGCAGGAGACCAAGACGCCGGATGACCGCTTTCCACTGAAGGAGGCGGCAAAGTTCGGCTATCCCCACGCCGCCATTCACGGACAGAAGGGCTATCACGGCGTCGCCATCCTCTCGAAGCGGCCCTTCGAGGCGGTGAGCCGGCAAGGCTTCTGCGACATGGGCGATGCGCGGCACATTTCGGTGGTGCTTGGCCGCGAGGCCGGTCTTTCCGCGCCGCTCACCATCCATAATTTCTACATCCCCGCCGGCGGCGATATTCCCGACCCTGACGTGAACGAGAAGTTCCGCCACAAGCTCGCCTTCCTCGATGAGGCGACCGCCTGGGAGCATCTGCACCCGCAGGACCCCGCCGCGCGCTCGGTGCTGGTGGGCGATCTCAACATCGCGCCGCTGGAAGCGGATGTGTGGAGCCACAAGCAGCTTCTCGACGTGGTCAGCCACACGCCGATCGAGGTAGAGAAGCTGGAACGGCTGCAGGCGGCGGGAAACTGGGTGGATGTGATGCGCAATTTCATCCCGCCGCAGGAGAAGCTCTTCACCTGGTGGAGCTACCGCGCCGCCGACTGGGCGGCTTCCAATCGCGGCCGCCGGCTCGACCATGTGTGGGCGACCCCGGCGCTGGCGCCGACCGCGCGCGCACTCACCGTGCTACGCGAGGCGCGCGGCTGGGAGCGGCCTTCCGACCATGTGCCCGTGATCGCCACTTTCGACGCCTGACGGCGGCGACGCGCCTGCGCGGCGGGCCTCGCCTTTCCGCAAGCGGCGTTATAGGTTGCGCCTGAACCCGATCCGACCCAGCCGAGGAAGCCTCCTTGTCCCGCGCTCTCTCCCGCCTGTGCCGCACCTTCGCTCTCACGCTCGCGCTCGGTGGCGCGCTGGCGCTGGGCGGCTGTGGCGTGAAAGGCCCGCTGGAGCCGCCGCCCGGTTCGCCGCAGGCGCAGCCCGGGCCGGACGGCAAGGTGCCGAAAGATACCGGCCCGGTGAAGCCGAAACAGCCTTTCATCCTCGACGGCCTGCTCTGACCACCGAAGCGCCATGCACCATTTCGCCTATCGTGACGGCATCCTCCATGCGGAGGATGTGAGCCTTGTCGATATCGCCCGCGCGGTCGGCACGCCGTTCTATGCCTATTCCACGGCGACGCTGGAACGGCACCACCGCGTGTTCACCGACGCCTTCGCCGATATGCGCACCACGCTGTGCTACGCGGTCAAGGCCAATTCCAACCAGGCGGTGATCCGCACCTTCGCCAAGCTCGGCGCGGGGGCGGACATCGTCTCGGGCGGCGAATTGAAGCGCGCGCTGGCGGCGGGCGTGGAGCCGCACAAGATCGTGTTCTCCGGTGTCGGCAAGACCCGCGAGGAAATGGCGGCGGCGCTCGATGCCGGCATCATGTGCTTCAATGTCGAGAGTGAGCCGGAATTGCTCACCCTCTCGGAAGTCGCGGTGAGCCACGGGGTGGCGGCGCCGATCTCGATCCGCGTCAACCCGGATGTGGATGCCAAGACCCACCACAAGATCTCCACCGGCAAGTCCGACAACAAGTTCGGCATTCCGGTGTCGCGGGCGCGCGAGGTCTATCGCCATGCGGCCGCCCTGCCGGGGCTGCGCATCACCGGCGTCGACATGCATATCGGCAGCCAGATCACCGATCTCGGCCCGTTCGACAATGCCACCGCGCTGCTGGTGGAACTCGCCCGCGACCTGATGGCCGAGGGCCATCCGCTCACCCATCTCGATCTCGGCGGCGGGCTCGGCGTGCCCTATGTCGCCGGCGAGGCGGAGCCGCCGCTGCCGTCGGCCTATGCGGCGCTGGTCAAGCGGCACACGCATAATCTTGGCCTCGGCCTCGTCTTCGAGGTCGGGCGCATGCTGGTGGCCAATGCCGGCATCCTCGTCGCCCGCGTGCTCTATGTGAAGGAAGGCGAGGGCAAGCACTTCGTCATCGTCGACGCGGCGATGAACGATCTGATCCGCCCGACGCTCTATGACGCGCATCACGAAATCTTGCCCGTGCGCCAGGCGGTACCCGGCGAGGGGCAGATGGTCGCGGATGTCGTGGGCCCGGTGTGCGAATCCGGCGATTTCCTGGCGTTGGGGCGGCGCCTGCCGGGGCTGAAGGCGGGCGATCTCATCGCCGTCATGACCGCCGGCGCCTATGGTGCGGTGCAGGCCTCCACCTACAACACCCGCGCGCTGGTGCCGGAAGTGCTGGCGCGGGGCGGGGAATTCGCGGTCGTGCGTCCGCGCGTCGAGGTGGATGAGCTGATCGCGCTCGACCGGATTCCCGGCTGGCTGGCCTGAAGCCGGCCGGGCCTTCCGTCCCTCGGGCCGCCGCACCCGCTCACAAGGTGATGATGGGCTGAGCCTGCCCGTTCCGGCGGCAGGACTGGCGCGCCCGCCTCGCCATGTTAAGGTGACCTTGGGGCTGGTGTGGACCTGAGAGCGTCGGAGGTCGGCCGCGTGACGGCAACACCGGATGGAACGGAAGGCGAGGGCCGCCCGGCGGCGGAGGTGAATCCGCGTGCTGAGCGGGCGCGGGCGGACACCCGGCCGAGCGAGCAGCGCCCGACCGAGCTGCGCGCCACCGAGGAGCGCATGGGCGCGGCGCTGCGGCGCGCGCGCGGCGTGCTGCTGTGGGAGCGGGTCTGGCCGGCCATCGTCGCCGTCGCGGCGGCGCTCGGCGTGTTCCTCATCGCCTCCTGGCTCGGCCTGTGGCTGGCACTGCCGCCGCTCGGCCGCATCATCGGCCTCGCTCTCTTCGCCGCCCTGTTCGCCCTGGCACTGGTGCCGGCCTTCCGAATCCGCCCGCCCTCCGCCGGCGAGGCGCTGTCGCGGCTCGACCGCGAGAGCCATCTGCCGCACCGGCCGGCCACCGCCCTGTCCGACCATCTCGCCTCCAAGCCCGACGATCCCGTCGGCGCCGCGCTGTGGCGGGCGCATCTGGCGCGAATGGCGGCGCAGATCGGCAGCCTGCGCGTCGGCATGCCCGCGCCGGGCGTCGCCGCCCGCGATGGGCGGGCGCTGCGGGCGCTGGTGCTGCTGGGCGTGATCGCCACCTTCTTCATGGTGCCGGGCGAGCATCTGCGCCGTATCGCCTCCGCCTTCGACTGGGCGGAGCTGGTGCCGCCCAAGCCTTACCGCGTGGACGCCTGGGTGACGCCGCCCGGCTATACCGGCCGCGCGCCCATCCTGCTGCCGGGCCTGCGCTCGCAGGAAGTGGCGCAGGGAACGGCGGCCGCACCGCTGGATGCCGGCGGCACCTTTGAAGCGAGCGCGATGACCGTGCCGGCCGGCAGCGAGCTGGTGGTGCGCATCATCGGCCTCGCCGATGCAAAGCTGGTGACGCAGGGCGGCCTCGCGGCCGCCGCGCCTCGGGAAGGCGAGGCGCCGGTGCCTACGACGGGCGCGGCACCCTCTGCCTCCGCTCCCCCTTCCGCTGCCACCCCGACGGCGGCGGCTTCAGGTGACGAGCGGCGCTTCGTCATCGCCGCCGATGGCAGCGCCCGCATCGAGGCGCCGGACGGGCGCTTCGTCTCCTGGCATTTCCGCGCCCAGCCGGATGCGCCGCCGACCATCGAACTGACCAAGGAGCCGCAGGCCTCCGGCAACAACGCGCTGTCGCTGAGCTACAAGGCCGAGGATGATTACGGCATCGCCAGCGCCGAGGCGCGCTTCACCGCCCTGCCGCCGGCCCCGCCGCTGCACGCGTTGAAGAATGCGCCGGCGCCCGCCGCGCCGCGTCCGCTGGTGGACGCGCCGAATTTTCCGCTGCCGCTGGTCGGCGGGCGCTCCCGCGCGGCGACCGGGCAGACCACCAAGGACTTCACCGAGAATCCCTGGGCCGGCACGAAGGTGGAAATGGTGCTGGTGGCGCGCGACCAGGCCGGCAATGTCGGCCAGTCCAAGCCGCGCAGCTTCACCCTGCCGCAGCGCAGTTTCTCCAACCCGCTGGCGCGGGCGCTGATCGAGGAGCGGCGCCTGCTGGCGCTCGACGCCAATGAGCGCGAGCGGGTGCAGGCGGCGCTCGACGCGCTCGCCATCGCGCCGGAAGTGTTCACGCCTGAACCCTCGCAGTATATGGGCCTGCGCACCGCCTATTTCCGCCTCGCCAATGCCCGCAGCGACGAGGATCTGCGCGGCGTGGTCGACTATCTCTGGGAAGTCGCCGTCCGCATCGAGGATGGCGACCTCTCCGATGTCGAGAAGCGGCTGCGCGACGCCCAGCAGGCCCTGCAGAACGCGCTGGAGAACAACGCCTCCGAGGAGGAGATCGCGCGGCTGACGCAGGAACTGCGCGACGCCATGAACGAGTTCATGAAGGCGCTCGCCGAGGAGGCGCAGCGCAACCCGAACCGCGCCGACAACCAGCCGATGGACCCCAACACCCGCACGGTCCGTCCGCAGGACCTGCAAAAGATGCTTGACCGCATCGAGGACATGGCGAAGAACGGCGCCCGCGACGCGGCCAGGCAGATGCTGAGCGAGCTGCAGAACATGCTGAACGGCCTGCAGGCCGGGCGACAGCAGCAGCGCCAGCAGCAGGGGCAGAGCCAGATGTCCCAGTCCATGGACCAGCTCGGCGACATGATCCGCCGCCAGCAGCAGCTGCGCGACCGCACCTTCAAGGAAGGGCGCGAGGGCCAGCAGGACCAAGCGTTCAACGAGTTGAAGCAGAATCAGGAGCAGTTGCGCGAGCAGCTGCGCCAGCTGCGCGAGAAGATGCAGCAGGCCATGCGCGACCGGGGCCAGCAGGGCCAGCAAGGTGAGGGTCAGCAGGGGCAAGGTCAGCAAGGCCAGCAGCAGGGCCAGGACGGCGAGGGCCAGCCGGGGCAGGGTCAACAGGGCCAGCAGGGACGCGGCCAGGGTCAAGGGCAGGGTCAGGGCATACCGGGCGACGGTGGTCTCGGTCAGGCCGAACAGGCGATGCGCGAGGCCGAACAGGCGCTGGGCGAGGGCGACGGCACCGGCGCGGTGGACGCCCAGAGCGAGGCGCTGCAGGCGCTGCGCCGTGGTGCCCAGCAGATGGCCGAGGCGATGCAGCAACAGCAGGGCGGTCCCGGCGGCGAGGGGCCGGGCGGCCCGTCCGGCCAGACCGCCGAGCGCACCGACCCGCTGGGCCGGCCGATGCGCTCGCGCGACTATGGCGACGACAACACGGTGAAGGTGCCGGAAGAGATCGACATGCAGCGCGCCCGCCGCGTTCTGGAAGAACTACGCCGTCGCTTCGGCGAGCCCGACCGGCCGCGCCTCGAACTTGATTATCTGGAACGGCTGCTGCGCGACTTCTGAGGTCGGTCCGTCATCCCGGAACGGCCGCAGGCCGTATCCGGGATCGGCTGCCGATGCTGGCAGACGGGCCCCGCAAGCGGGCTCGGGCCCGGCTCTCCGCTTCGCCGCCGCCGGGATGACGTAGGGCCATGCGTGCCGGCGTGTGCCGCCGCCACTATTTCTCCGCCTCGGGGATGTAGCCGATGAAAGGCAGCTGGCGGAAGGCGTGGGAGACATCCATGCCATAGCCGACGACGAAATAGTCCGGGCATTTGAAGCCGACGAAATCGGCCTCGATCTGCACCGCGCGCTTGTGCGGCTTTTCCAGCAGCACGCACACCATCACCCGGCGCGCCCCGCGCGCCGCCAGCAGGTCCTTGGCGAAGGCCAGCGTCCGGCCGGATTCGAGGATGTCGTCGATCAGCAGCACGTCGCGCCCGCGCACATCGGTTTCGATGTCGCGCAGCACGGTGACATGGCCGGAGGAGATGCGGGCGTCGCGGTAGCTCGACAGGGTGATGAACTCCACCTCCGGCGCCAGCCCGGCATGGTGCATGGAGCGGATGAGATCGGCGGCGAAGACGAAGCTGCCCTTGAGCACCGCGATCACCACCAGCTTCTCCGGCGCCGCCCCGACGATCTCCTCGACCAGCTCGCGGTTGCGCTCGGCAATGGTGGCGGCGTCGAACAGCACCTCGATCCGGGCATCGTGATAGGGATGCCCGGCTTCGGTGGCGGTTGCGGCGGTATTTTCTTCGGTCATCGGCTTCCTCTCGCGCGGCAGGTGACACACCCTGTGCTTTGCCGGCAGGATGAACGGGCCGTCCTCGCGCGTCCAGCCGGGTTTCCCATTACCGGCTCGCGAGGCCTGTCTTTTGCGACGCCGCGCACACGCTATGTTAGAGGTCGCGCCATCAGAATCAGCGGGCGGCATGTCCCGTCGAAGGATTGAGTCTTGGTTCGCTTCGAAAATGTCGGCCTGCGCTACGGCATGGGCCCGGAGGTTCTGCGGGATGTCACCTTCGGCATTCCCCCGCATTCCTTCCAGTTTCTCACCGGGCCTTCCGGCGCCGGCAAGACGACGCTGTTGCGCCTGCTGTTCCTCTCGCTGCGGCCGACGCGGGGGCTGATCACCATTTTCGGGCGCGATGCCGCAAAGCTGGCGCCGGACGAGACGGCGGCGCTGCGCCAGCGCATCGGCATCGTGTTCCAGGATTTCCGCCTGCTCGACCACCTCAGCACCTATGAGAATGTGGCGCTGCCGCTGCGCGTGCAGGGGCGCGAGGAGGCGAGCTATCGTGCGGAAGTGACCGAGCTGCTGCACTGGGTCGGGTTGGGCGAGCGCATGCATGTGCTGCCCCCGGTGCTCTCGGGCGGTGAAAAGCAGCGCGCCGCCATCGCCCGCGCGCTGATCAGCCGGCCGGAAATCCTGCTGGCGGACGAGCCGACGGGCAATGTCGATCCCAGCCTGGCGCGCCGTCTGCTGCGCCTGTTCCTCGAACTGCACAAGAGCGGCACCTCGGTTCTGATCGCGACCCATGACATCGGGTTGATGGACCAGTTCGACGCGCGCCGCCTCGTCATCAATCAGGGGCGGCTGACCGTCTATGACTGAGCAACGACCCACGGCATCCGGACGGCTGGCGGCGGTGGCGGGGCGCCTGCGGGCACCGGCCGCGCCCGAGGCCGAGCGGGCGACGCGGCCCGGCCCCGGCCCCTCCACGGCGAAATCGGCGGCGCAGCGCCCCATCGTGCCCAGCACGACGGTGACGACGCGGGCGCTGATCGCGGTCATCGCCATCATGACCTTTCTCGCTGGCATCACCATCGGCGCGGTCTCGGCGGTGAGCAATGTCGCGGCCGAATGGACCGCCGACATCGCCCGCGAGGCGACGATCGAGATCAAGCCGGGCGACGGGCTCGATCTCGACGCCGCGCTGGCCAAGGCGGTGGAAATCGCCAAGGCGACGCCGGGTATCGCCGAGGCGAAGGCGCTCGACCCCGCCGCCACCGCCCGTCTGCTGGAGCCCTGGCTGGGCGCCGGGCTCGATCTCGCCAATCTGCCGGTGCCGCGGCTCATTACGGTGACGCTGGCCGCCTCGGCGGATGCGCAGACCCTGCCCGCCTTGCGCGAGGCGCTGACGCGGCAGGTACCTTCCGCCAGTCTCGACGACCACCGGCTCTGGGCCGAGCGGCTCGCCGCCACCACGCGCACCGCGATGACGATCGGCCTCGCCGTGCTGGCGCTGGTCGCCACCGCCACCGTGCTGTGCGTGACGGTGGCCACCCGCGCGGCGGTGGAGGCGGCTCGCTTCGTGGTGGAAGTGCTGCATTTCGTCGGGGCGCGCGACACCTTCATCGTGTCGGAGTTCCAGCGCCACTTCCTCACCGTCGGTCTCAAGGGCGCGGCGGTGGGCGGCGGCGCGGCGGTGGCGCTGTTCTTCCTCGGCTCCACCGTGCCGTCCTGGCTGCGCGTCGACCAGCAGGTCGACACCTTTGTCGGCGCGATGACCATCGACGCGCGCGGCTATGGCGGCATTGTCGGGGTGGCGGTGCTGGTAGCGCTGGTGACGACGCTGACCTCGCGGCTGACCGTCTACCGCACGCTGCGTGGCATCAGCTAGGGCGCGCCGTGTCCATGCTCTCCCCTTCCGATCCCGCCCGCGCGCCCCTGCCGGGCCGCTCCGGCCGCTCCCGCCGCTGGCCGTGGCTGTGGATCATTGCCGCCGTGCCGCTGGCGGCGCTCCTCGCCCTGCTCGCCGGCTTCGTCGTCTTCGTCGCCGGGATCGAGGGCCGCGAGGCGCAGGCGGGGCGCGCGGCGGACGGCATCGTGGTGCTGACCGGCGGGTCCGAGCGCATCGCGGAAGCCACCAATCTCCTGCTGGAAGGGCGGGGCAAGCGCCTGCTCATCACCGGCGTGCATCCCGACACCACGCTCAGTGAGATCGTGCGCACCGTGCCGGCGACGCGCGAGGCGCTGGAATGCTGCGTCGAGCTCGGCCGCTCGGCGCTGAACACGCAGGGCAACGCCATCGAGGCCGGCGAATGGGCCAAGGCGCAGCATTTCCGCTCGCTGCTCGTCGTCACCTCGGCCTGGCACATGCCGCGCGCGCTGGTGGAACTGCGCCGCACCACGCCCGGCATCACGCTGGTGCCCTATCCCGTCGTGCCCCGCCGCGCGGAGGAGAACAGCAGGCCGACCCTGGCCGGTCTGCGGTTGCTGGCGGTGGAATATGTCAAGTTCCTCGCCGCCTCGCTCGGGGTGCGCGCCTGGCCGGCGGTGACATCGCAAATGCGTGAAACGGGGCGGTTACCAGCCCCTTAACGGGGCTTGTCAAGGGAACCTTCAGCATCTTCGCGGATTCCTCCACAGACAGTGTTGACGCCGCAAACAGATGTTCTAGATTTGTTCCCATGATGACACGCGACACCACCCGCTTTGATTCGCTTGAGGATGCCGGCCCGCTCAGCGCCAGCGGTTTGCTGGCGCGTCGCTTCCGCCTCTGGCGCGGCACTGATGGCCGCCGGCAGGTCTATTCCGTCTATGCCGCGGAGGAGGCGCCGGACTACCCCGCCGCCGTCGCCATCGCGGTACGGATGGAAGGCACGCGCCGCATTCCGGTGTGGGCCGGCCCGGCCGGCGCCAAGGCCCGCAGCGCCGCCATGGCCACCGGGGCGCAGGAAATCCACCTGCGCGTGCTGCCCGACGCCGAAAGCGGCACGCTGGCGCCCATGTGAGCGGCCTGTCCGGGCGCAGATCCTTTCACCGTTTCACGGAAACAGTGAAATGATCTAGTTCTTTGTTTTGTCGCGTGTTCTTCACGCGAACCGGCATCCGCTTCGCTCGAAAACGCTAGAGCCGGGCGACAAGCCAGTTGATCTCCTCGTCGCGAATGCCGAGTTCGGCCAGATGCCGGGCGGTGGCGGTGACGTAATCCGCATTCGGCCCGCCCACGCCGTGCCCCTGGCGGATGAGATGGAGCCGCTCCTCGGCCGTGATCTGCCCGGCATATTGCGCGTGGCCGCGATCGACCAAGAACACCACCGCCGGCACGGCGCGGGCGCTCCCATCCTTCAGCCACACCCGCCTCACGGCTTCACGATAAATGTTGGTGACCTGCTCGCGCTCGCGCAGATAGGCGAGCGTCGCCTCCGCCTGTTCCGCCGCGACGCGGAAGGCGATGCCGACGCAGGCGCCGCCGCGGTCGAGGCCGAGCACCAGGCCGGGCTTTTCCGGCGTTCCCCGCCAATGCACCGATTTCACGCAGAAGGACCGATGCGCGCCGATGAGCTTGCCGGGCACGCGCTCCTCATAGGCGAAGCCCGGATTCCACATCAGCGAGCCATAGCCGAACACCCAGAGCGGTTCGCCGGGCGCGAAGGCATGGAGGGCGTGGCCGGCGGCGGGCATGGCGGGCACCTGCGAGGCTCTGACGACGAACGGCGAGCGGGGGGAATCGGCGCCACCGCCGCGCGCCGCTTCTGCTTGCCCGGCTCCGCGTTCTGGCGCAAGCGCCGCGCATGACCTAAACCCACACCGGGCCGCGCCGGGGAACCCTCAGTGCCCTCGCGCCTTAAGCCTGCCGTATCGGCGTCCGAGCCTGCGCCGGCCTGCCACTGGAGTCCGCCCATGACCTCATCCGATGCCCGCCCCGCTCCGGCCGCTCCCCGCCGCCGGTGGCTGATCGCGCTGCCCTTCGCCGCGCTCGTGCTGCTGGGCATTGGCTGGTCCTTCGTCTGGCAATGGGGTGCCGGCCGGGCGGACGCGGAAATCGACGCCTGGATCGCCCGCGAGGCGGCGGAAGGGCGGAACTGGGCCTGCGCCAGCCGCGAATTCGGCGGCTTTCCCTTCCGCTTCGAGCTGATCTGCAACGCGCCGACCGTCACCTTCACCGGTCCCGAGCCGTGGACCGCGCGCATGACCCGCGCCCATGCGGTGGCGCAGGTATGGAACCCCCAGCACATCATCGCCGAGTTCGAGGGGCCCTCCGTGCTGACACAGGGCACGAGCGGGCGCGAGATCACCGCCAACTGGTCGCTGTTGCAGGTGAGCGGCGTGGGTCGTGATGGCCGCGCCGAGCGTGTCTCGATCTCGGCCAATGATTATTCCCTCGCCGAGGGCGGAACGACGGTGTTCTCCGCCCGCCATGCCGAGCTGCATGTGCGCCACCATCCCGGCGAGGCGGCCGGCACGCTCGACATCGCGCTCGGCTTCACCGGCGCCAGCGGCATGGCGCTGAGCGCCACGCCCCGCACCGCCGGCGTCGCCGCCGCCCAGGCGGCGGCGCAGGCCGCGAAGTCGGTCGATGGCGAGATGCAGGCGAGCGTGACGCAGGTCCCGCCCTTCCGTTCCATGCCCGCCGCCGAGCGCCTAGCGCTGTGGCAGCAGGCCGGCGGGCGGGTGCAATTGCAACTCGCCCGCATCACCGGGGGCGGCGGGGCGCTCAGCGCCTCCGGCGAGCTCGGCCTCGATGCGCAGCATCGCCCGGACGGGCGAGTCGACCTCGCCGTGGTGAAGGCGCAGCCCCTGTTCGCGGCGATGGCGGCGGCGGGGCTGCTACCGGATTTCCTCGCCAACCTCGCGCCGGCCATGATGATGGCGGGCATGCCGACCACGGTGGATGGGCAGAAGGCGAGTTCCTTCCCCTTCGTGTTCCGCAACGGGCAGGTGATGCTCGGCGTGCTGCCGCTGGGCAAGATCGGCCCGCTGTACTGAGGCGGGGCCGCGCCCTCAATCGGGGGCATACGTCATCCTGAGGCGCCGCCGAAGGCGGCCTCGAAGGATGATTTCCGCGCATCTTCTATCCATCCTTCGAGGCCCGGCCGACGGCCGGGCATCTCAGGATGACGTTGATGCCCGATCGAGGCTCCTCACACCGCGAAGATGCTCGCGCCCGTATCCGCCGTGCCGACCGAGGCGCGGAAGGCGGCGAAGAGTTCGCGCCCGACGCCGACATGGGAGGGGGCGAGATTGGCCGGAGCCGGCGCGCGCTCCGCCCATGTTTCCGGCTCCACCAGCACGGTGAGCGTGCCGGCCACCGCGTCGAGGCGGATCAGGTCGCCATCGCGGATCAGGGCGATGGCGCCGCCATCGGCGGCTTCCGGGGTGACATGGATCGCCGCCGGCACCTTGCCGGAGGCGCCGGAGAGGCGCCCGTCGGTGACGAGCGCGACCTTGTGCCCACGATCCTGCAGCACGCCGAGCGGCGGCATCAGCTTGTGCAGCTCCGGCATGCCATTGGCCTTCGGACCCTGGAAGCGCACCACGGCGATGAAGTCGCCGGTGAGCGATCCGGCCTTGAACGCGGCCTGAAGTTCCTCCTGGCTGTGGAAGACCCGCGCCGGCGCTTCGATGATGTGGCGTTCGGCAGCGATGGCGGAGGTCTTGATCACCGCCCGGCCGAGCTCGCCGGAGAGCAGCTTGAGCCCGCCCGTGGGCTGGAACGGCTCCCCGGCCCCGCGCAGCACGGCGGTGTCGCCGCTCGCCTCGGCGCCCTCGCGCCAGCCCAGCGTGCCGTCCTCGCGCAGCACCGGCTCCTGCGTATAGGCGCCGAGCCCGCCGCCCCAAACGGTTTCCACATCCGCGTGCAGCTTGCCGTCGGCGAGCAGTTCGCGAATGACGAAGCCCATGCCGCCGGCGGCGTGGAAGTGGTTCACATCCGCCTTGCCGTTGGGATAGACGCGGCAGAGCAGCGGCGTCACCTCGGCGAGGTCGGAGAAGTCGTCCCAGGTCAGGGTGATGCCGCCCGCCGCCGCCATGGCGACGATGTGCAGCGTGTGGTTGGTCGAGCCGCCGGTGGCGTGCAGGCCGACAATGCCGTTGACGAAGGCCTTCTCGTCCAGCATGCGGCCGACCGGCACATAATCATTGCCGAGCGCGGTCATCGCCATGGCGCGTTCTGCCGCCGCCGTGGTCAGTGCCTCGCGCAGAGGCGTGTTGGGGTTGACGAAGGAGGCGCCGGGCAGATGCAGGCCCATGATCTCCATCATCATCTGGTTGGTGTTGGCGGTGCCGTAGAAGGTGCAGGTGCCCGGCCCGTGATAGGACTGGCTTTCCGCCTCCATCAGCGCGTCGCGGCCGACCTTTCCTTCGGCGAAGAGCTGGCGGATCTTCGCCTTCTCGTCATTGGGCAGGCCCGAGGTCATCGGCCCGGCGGGGATGAACACCGCCGGCAGATGGCCGAAGGCCAGCGCACCAATGACGAGGCCGGGCACGATCTTGTCGCAGATGCCGAGGAACACGGCGGCGTCGAAGGTCTGGTGCGAGAGAGCGACGGCGGTGGAGAGCGCGATCACGTCGCGCGAGAACAGCGACAATTCCATGCCGGCCTCGCCCTGGGTGACGCCGTCGCACATGGCGGGCACGCCGCCGGCCACCTGCGCCGTGCCGCCGGCGCGGCGGGCAGCGGCGCGGATCAGCGCCGGATAGGTCTCATAGGGCTGGTGGGCGGAGAGCATGTCGTTATAGGCGGTGACGATGCCGAGATTGGCGCCGGTGCCTTCGCGCAGCATGGCCTTGTCCGAGGGGCCGCAGGCGGCGAAGCCATGCGCCTGGTTGGCGCAGCCGAGCTTCGCCCGGCTCGGCCCACGCTCGGCGGCCTCTGCGATCCGTTCGAGATAGCGCGCACGGGCGTCGCGCGAGCGCGTGGCGATGCGCGCGGTGACCTCGCCGATGCGGGCATTCACATGGGACGGAATGGCAATGGCCATGCGGCTCTCCTCAGGGTCGTCGGCGGCCGGCAGGTCCGGCCGGTCTTCGGTGGCGGCGGCCCGGGCGGGCCGCCGAAGCAGGTACCGGCCTTATGGGCACCAGAAGATGTCGAGCGCGGGCTTGGCCCGCAGCACGGCGCGGATCGGCATCTCGGTCGCCGGGCCCTCGCCCAGCGCCTTTTCCAGCACCGGCTTTTTCGCCTCGCCCTCGATATGCAGAGCAAGCGCGTCGGCAGCGAGCAGCACCGGCAAGGTGAGGGTGATGCGCGGCTCGCCAGCATCGGGCGCGCGCATCGGGATGAGGCCCAGCGGCGCGTCGGGGTCGATGGCTTCGTTCAGATGGTCGCCGCCGGGGAAGAAGGAGGCGGTGTGGCCATCGTCGCCCATGCCGAGAATGGCGCAGGCGAGCGGCCAGGAGATATCTTCCAGCGCCTCGTTGACGGCGAACAGGCCTTCTTCCGGGGTGGGGGCGTCATTGGCGAGCGGCACGAATTTCGCGCCCGCCGCCTTGTTCTGGAGCAGATGCTGGCGCACCAGCCTCGCATTGGAGCGGTCGGAGGTCTCGCGCACCCAGCGCTCGTCGACCAGGGTGACGGCGATCTTGTCCCAGGGCAGGTCGCGGGTGGAGAGCTCTTCGAAGAAGCGGGTGGGGGTACGCCCGCCGGAGACGGCGAGGCTGGCCATGCCGCTGCGGGCGACGCGGGCGGCGAGCGCCGCGCTGGCGAAATCGGCGACCGCGCGCGCCACCTCGGCGCTGTCCTTCAACTCGTGCAGTTCCGGCATGCCCGGCAGTCTCCCTCTCGTGCCGGCCCCAGCCGGCGCCTCTACGGATCGCGGCGCCTGAGGCGCCTGCGCTCAGTATAGGGCAGTTGTGCGACGACCGGAGGCCGGCCGCCGCACGTCTGGTTGAGCGCCCACGGGTCCCGGCGGGGCGCGGTGGTCACGGCCGGCGCCGCTCAGGCGCCGTCTTCAAGCCAAAGGCGCCGCTCAGGCGCCGTCTTCAAGCCAAGGGCGCCGGTCAGGCGCCGTCTTCAAGCCACGTGCGGCCGTCGCGCTCGATGAGGGCGATGGCGGCCGAGGGCCCCCAGGTGCCGGCGGTATAGGGGCGCGGCGGCTCCTTGGCGTTGCGCCAGGCTTCCAGGATCGGATCGACCCATTTCCACGCCGCTTCGACCTCGTCGCGGCGCATGAACAGGGTCTGGTTGCCGCGCACCACATCGAGGATCAGCCGCTCATAGGCGTCCGGGTTGCGGACCTTGAACGCCTTGGCGAAGCTCATGTCGAGCGGCACATGGGTGAGGCGGATGCCGCCGGGGCCGGGATCCTTGATCATCAGCCACAGTTTCACGCCCTCATCCGGCTGCAGGCGGATGACGAGGCGGTTGGATTCGATGGGCCCGACATTGGCGTCGAACACCGAATGCGGCACCGGCTTGAAGCCGACCACGATCTCCGACACGCGCGAGGCGAGCCGCTTGCCGGTGCGCAGATAGAACGGCACGCCGGCCCAGCGCCAGTTCTCCACCTCCGCCTTCACCGCGACGAAGGTCTCGGTGCTGCTGGTGGAGGAGCCGAGCTCATCCAGATAGCCGGGCACCGCACCGCCCGCCGAGGCGCCGGCGCGGTACTGGCCGCGCACGGTGACGGCGGCCATGTTCTGGTCGTCGATGGGTTTGAGCGCGCGCAGAACCTTGAGCTTCTCGTCGCGCACCGCGTCGGCGTCGAGCGAGGCGGGCGGTTCCATGGCGACGAGGCAGAGCAACTGCAGGATATGGTTCTGCACCATGTCGCGCATGGCGCCGGCCGTGTCGTAATAGCCGGCGCGCTCCTCCACACCCAGCGCTTCGGCGACCGTGATCTGCACATGGTCGATATGCGCGTTGTTCCACAGCGGCTCGAACAGGGCGTTGGCGAAGCGCAGCGCCATCAGGTTCTGCACCGTCTCCTTTCCGAGATAGTGGTCGATGCGGTAGACGCGGTCTTCCGGGAAGATGCGGCCGACCTGCTGGTTCAGCGCCACCGCCGACTTCAGATCCTTGCCGATCGGCTTCTCGATGACGACGCGGCCCTTTTCGGCGAGGCCGTATTTCCCCAGCCGCTCGCAGATCGGGCCGAAGAGATGCGGGGCGGTGGCGAGATAATAGACCGGGATATGCTCGGGGAAGGCCTCGACGCGCTGGGCCAGTTCCGACCAGCCCCCGTCGGCGTCGGCATCGGCGGCGACATAGGAGAGGCGGGCGAGGAAGCGGTCCACCTCCGGCCCTTCCAGCTCGCTGCCGGGAATGTGGTCGGTCAACGCCTGCCGGGCGAAGGCGCGGAACTGCTCGTCGCTGAGCGCGCGGCGGGAGACGCCGATAATGGTCGCGTCGTCGGGAAGCTGCCCGTCGAGATCGCGATGAAACAGGGCGGGAATCAGCTTGCGGCGCGCAAGGTCGCCCGTCGCCCCGAAGACGGTGAGGGTGAAGGGCGCCACCGGAATTACGCGGCTGGTCATATGGACTGTGTCTCCATGGCGTCCCGCGGTGGGACGGGAGGTGGGTCGGTCCGTCTCGTGCCCCTGGGGGCGGGGAGTCGTTTCACGCGACTCCTAGCAAAAACGATTCCGCGCCGCGACCGGCGCGGGTGCCCTGTGGCGGTCGTGGCGCCGGGGCGGGGGTGGAGCCGATTCAGCGGCGGCTCTCCCTTTCCGCCCGTGCGGAAAGTGTGTTGCAACGCAACAATATGGCGAGAAAGTGGGCGAGTTCGGGGCGAAATCGGGCGGAAGCCGGCTGGGCAAGTATTCGCGTCTAAGGGTGCGCGTGGAGGTGGGCTCGCGCTGATCCTCCGTTTGGGCACGGACGACTTAAGGGAAATGAGCCGAAACGGTGCTTAGGTGCGGATAAAAAGCGCTTTTTGTTCAATGGTTTGAGTAATAACGTATTCGCACGTACTTTATAAAGTATGCCGTATGCCACAGTTGGTATGCCAAATACATAATAATCATAATACGTAATGCCAGTTGACCTTGCGATGCACCATTGAACTTTAGAATTATCGCTTGGCTTCGGCTTATTCTTGGTACAAGTTATTCCACAGAATATCCGGCGGAGAGACACAACAACGCCCCCGGCTATCGAGGTCTCGCCCCGCCAAACGGTGTGCGGTGGGACCCAAACTAAAGAGCCGACCAGCCAATGAGTCGGCCGTTCGCCAAAACCCTTTGGGAAGGAAACGCCAAATGAAACATCTGCATGCTCTCGGCCTCGGCGCCGTGACCGCTCTTGGCATGACGGCCCTGTCCATGCTGCCCGCCGCAGCCGCCTGGGAGCCCACCAAGCCGGTGGAGTTCATCGTTCCCGCCGGCACCGGCGGTGGCGCCGACCAGATGGCCCGCACGCTGCAGGGCATCATCGCCAAGCACGACCTGATGTCGACCCAGCTCGTCGTCATCAACAAGTCGGGCGGCGCCGGCGGCGAGGGCTTCCTCGACGTGAAGAGCAACAAGGGCAATCCGCACAAGATCGTCATCACGCTCTCCAACCTGTTCACCACCCCGCTCGCCACCGGCATTCCCTTCAACTGGAAGGACCTGACCCCGGTCGCGATGCTGGCGCTCGACGAATTCGTGCTGTGGGTGAATGCCCAGGAGCCCTACAAGACCGCCCAGGAATATGAGGCGGCGATCAAGGCGGCGCCGGACAACACCTTCAAGATGGGCGGCACCGGCTCCAAGCAGGAAGACCAGATCATTACCGTCGCCATCGAGAAGGCGCTCGGCAAGAAGATGACCTACATCCCCTATAAGGGCGGCGGCGAGGTCGCGGTGCAGCTGGTCGGCGGCCACATCAATTCGAGCGTGAACAACCCGATCGAGGCCGTCTCCCAGTGGCGCGGCGACAAGGTGCGCCCGCTCTGCGTGTTCGACTCCAAGCCGCTCCCCTACACCGACAAGATCCTCGGCGATCTGTCCTGGTCCTCGGTCCCGACCTGCAAGTCGGCCGGCCTCGACGTCGAATATCTCATGCTGCGCGGCATCTTCATGCCCCCGGGCGTGAGCCAGGAGCAGGTGGCCTACTTCGTCGACCTGTTCAAGAAGGTGCGCGAGACCCCCGAGTGGCAGCAGCTCATGAAGGACGGCGCGTTCAACCAGACCTTCATGGCTGGCGACGAGTTCAAGGCGTGGCTCGACCAGTCCGAGAAGACGCACAAGGACCTGATGACGGCGGCTGGCTTCATCGCCGGCAACTGATACGCCTTGTGATGGCGTAGCCCCGAGCACGGCCGACCCTCTAAGGGCGATCCCTAACAGCGATCCTCACGGGCCGGCCGCGCGATCCTCGACCGGATCGCGGCATGCGCGGCGGAAAGGCGGAGACGGCTCCTCGTCTCCGCCGGGCCGCATCCCGGCCGGGACATAACAACAATCATTCAGCGGGCTGGCGCCAGTGTGCCGTCGACGGGCCTTGTCCCGCCGGCCCGGCTTTTGCGCGGATTTTCGGAGACATCGCGATGGAACAGTCTCACCACGGAGCCGAGTCGGGGCCCAAGCAACGCGCCGTAGAAGTCGGCACGGCGCTGCTGACCCTGGTCTTCGGCCTCATCGTTCTCTACGGCAGCGTCCTCGTCGGCTTCGGGTGGGGCTCGGACGGTCCGCAGGCCGGCTTCTTCCCCTTCTATGTCGGCCTCATCATCTGCGTGTGCAGCGTCATCAATGTGGTGTCGGGCCTGCGCGAAGACCCGGACGAGATCTTCGCCGAGAACCAGCAGCTGGTTCAGGTGCTCAAGGTTCTCATCCCCGCCTGCATCTATGTGGCGCTGGTGCCCTTCCTCGGAATCTACATTCCCTCGGTGGCGCTCATCGTCCTCTTCATGGTCTGGCTCGGCCATTATGGCTGGCCGCTCTCCCTGGCCGTCGCCTTCGGCGTCCCGGCCTTCTTCTACATCACGCTCGAACGGTGGTTCCTGATCCCGCTCCCGAAGGGGCCGGTCGAGGCCATGCTCGGTCTCTGATCCGGACAGACAAGAAGGCCACCCAAGGGGATAGCGCCCATGAACATGATTGCTGAGAATTTCACCTTCCTCTACCACGGGTTCGGCATCGCCTCCGATCCGTTCAACATCCTGCTGATGGCCATCGGCATTCTGCTGGGTGTCATCATCGGCGTGCTGCCGGGCCTCGGTGGCGCCAATGGCGTCGCCATCCTGCTGCCGCTCACCTTCTCCATGTCGCCGACCTCGGCGATCATCCTGTTGACCTGCATCTACTGGGGCGCGCTGTTCGGCGGCGCCATCACCTCGGTGCTGTTCAACATTCCGGGCGAGCCCTGGTCGGTGGCCACAACCTTCGACGGCCATCCGATGGCGCGTTCGGGGCGGGCCGGCGAAGCGCTGACGGCGGCGTTCACCTCGTCCTTTGTCGGTGCGTTCTTCGCGATCGTCATGATCACGCTGATCGCCCCGCTGGTCGCGCAATTCGCGCTCCAGTTCGGACCCGCCGAGAAGTTCGCGGTCTACTTCCTCGCCTTCGCCTCCTTCGTCGGCATGAGTAAGGAACCGCCGGCCAAGACCATCGTCTCCATGATGATCGGCTTCGCCCTGGCGGCGGTCGGCCTCGACATGGTGACCGGCCAGCTGCGCCTGACCTTCGGCATCACCGAACTGCTCAACGGCTTCGACTTCCTCATCGCGGTCATCGGTCTCTTCGGCATCGGCGAAATCCTGCTGACGATGGAAGAAGGCCTGGAGTTCCGCGGCAAGGCGGCGAAGATCGACCCGAAGGTGGTGTGGAAGACCTGGAAGACGCTTCCGCGCTACTGGATGACCTCGCTGCGCTCCTGCATCATCGGCTGCTGGATGGGCATCACCCCGGCGGGCGCTACCCCGGCCTCCTTCATGGCCTATGGCATCGCCAAGCGCGTGTCGAAGAACGGCAAGAACTTCGGCAATGGCGAGATCGAGGGCGTCGTCGCTCCCGAAACCGCCGCCCACGCTGCCGGTACCGCCGCCATGCTGCCGATGCTGGCGCTGGGCGTTCCCGGTTCGCCGACCGCCGCGGTTCTGCTCGGCGGCCTGCTGATCTGGGGTCTGCAGCCCGGCCCGATGCTCTTCGTCGAGCAGGCCGAATTCGTGTGGGGCCTCATCGCCTCCATGTATCTCGGCAACATCGTCGGCCTGATCCTCGTGCTGACCACGGTGCCGCTGTTCGCCTCGATCCTGCGCATCCCCTTCTCGATCATCGCCCCGGTGATCCTGGTGATCTGCGCCATCGGTGCCTACACGGTGAACAACAACGTGTTCGACGTGATCATGATGATGGTGTTTGGCGTCCTCGGCTACCTCCTGAAGAAGACGAACTACCCGCTGGCGCCGCTGGTGCTGGCCATCGTGCTCGGCGACAGCGCCGAGGAAGCCTTCCGCCAGGCCCTGCTGTCTTCCGGCGGCGCCATCTCGGTGTTCTGGTCGAACGGGCTGGTGTCCTCGATCATGGGTCTCGGCCTCATCGCCGGCCTGTGGCCGCTGATCGGCCTGGCGTTCAGCAAGCTGCGCGGCACCTCCGCCCAGCCGGCCTGAGCCCGGTAAGCAACGGACCCGCCGCGCGGCAGCGTGCGGCGGGTTCAGCCACGAGAAGATGATGCAATGTCATCTGCCTCGGGCGCCCAGGCGAAGGGCGGGGCCAATCGCTCTTCCGCCGAATCCCTCGCCCCCGGAGAGGGAAATCGGGCCATCAACGGTCGCGGGATATTCCGGCGCCCGAGCCACGCAGCAGAAGGTGGCCGGCGGATGGAAGCGCGAACCGACGTTTCGGGGGGACGGGAGGCAACGCCAATGATCTACGCCGATACGGAGCTTCATCGCCGATGCCCAGGGCCGACGCCCGGGCGCAGGCAGGGGATGGAAGCCTCATGATGAGCGTCGAGAGCACGATCCGCCGGGTCAATGGAGGAGCGGCCAAGCTCTCCGTGGCACCGCTCGAAGACACCTCCACCTTCAAGAACCGCGCCTATACCGCGCTGAAGGAGGTGATCGTCTCGCTCAACATCTACGACCAGGCCGGCGAGGTGCGCCTCGACGAGCGCCAGCTGGCGCAGAGCCTCGGGGTCAGCCGTACCCCGGTGCGCGAGGCGATGGCCCAGCTGGAACGCGAGGGGTTCGTTCATTCCGTGCCCCGGCGGGGCATCTATGTGGTGCGCAAGACGCGCCGCGAAGTCATCGAGATGATCCAGGTCTGGGCGGCGCTGGAAAGCCTCGCCGCCCGGCTGATCACCGTCCATGCCAGCGACGAGGAGATCGGCCGGCTGCGGCAGATGTTCGCCTCCTTCGACGAGGCCGGCGGCCCGCATGCCAAGCTGGACGAGTATTCGGAGGTGAACATCCAGTTTCACCAGACGATCATCGCCATGGGCGGCAACGGCATTCTGGTCAATCTGGCGGAAAACCTGTTCACCCATATGCGGATGATCCGTCGCAAGACCATCGGCGAGGAGAACCGGGCCGACCGCTCGATCCAGGACCATCTCGCCATCATCCAGGCGCTGGAAGCGCGCGACACCGATGCGGCCGAGGTGCTGGTGCGCAACCACGCCCTCGGCCTCGCCGACCACGTCGCGCGCTACGCCGACTATCTCGAATAGGGGCCGCGCCACCGCGACGGCGTCCTATCCGACACTTCGACCCGGCGGGTTCCTCGACCCCGCCGGGCTTTTTTGCATGGGGGCGGCGAGGTGTGGCGCGGCTGCACCGGCGTCGCGCCTTCGGTCGTGCGCGGCAGACCGGCCGTTGCGCCCTTGCGGTGATTGGGTTACCCACGCTTCAGGTCCACCATAGGACCCCATCCCATCGACGAACCGACCGACCTGCTGCGGAGGAGCCGTCCGGCATGCTGCGCTCGCTGACCGATTTCATCGCCGAGATTGCCGGGGGCGGTCGCGAGACCTCCGCCTTTGCCGAGAACGATTACCGGCTGGCGGCGGCCGCGCTGCTGGTGCATGTCGTCACCATTGACGGCGTGATCGGCGCCGACGAGATGGACAAGCTGCGCCGCCTGCTCGCCGCCCGCTTCACCTTGTCCGAGGACGACGCGGAAAAGCTGCTGGAGGCCGCCATCGCCCGCGACGCCGAGGCGGTGGACCTTTACGCTTTCACCAGCGTGCTCAACCGCGCCATGGACGAAGAGGGCCGCCGGCGGGTGGTGGAGATGATGTTCGAGGTCGCCTATGCCGATGGCGGGCTGACCGAGTTCGAGGACAATCTGGTGTGGCGGGCGGCGGAACTGCTCAACGTCACCTCCCGCGACCGGGTGGACATCCGCAAGCGCGTGCGCGACGCCTTCGAGGGCTGAGGCCGGCTTAGGCTTCCTCGCGCGTGGCAGGCGAGCGCGGGGTTGAGGCGCGGCGCGAATCGTGGCGTCATCCTTGCTTGCGGGGAGACCCAGCACTCTCCGCCCCGTTCGTGCCGCACGAGATCATGGCTGTCGCAGAAACCCCGCTTCCCATCCTCATCGTGCTCCATCAGGAGCATTCCTCGCCCGGCCGCGTCGGGCGCCTTCTGGCCGAGCGCGGGCACAGGCTCGACATAAGACGGCCCTGCCTCGGCGATGAACTCCCCACCACGCTCGCCGGTCATGCCGGGGCGGTGGTATTCGGCGGACCGCAAAGCGCCAATGACTGCCATGATTATGTGCGGGCCGAGATCGACTGGATCGGCGTGCCGCTGCGCGAGGGCAAGCCCTATCTCGGCATCTGCCTCGGCGCGCAGATGCTGGCGCGGCAGCTTGGAGCGCGGGTTGCCCCGCACCCCGACGGGCTGGTCGAGATCGGCTATTACCCGATCCGCGCCACCGAGGCGGGCGCGCGGATGCTGCACGCGCCGGCCGCGTCAACCTTGCCCGGCCCGGCCTGGCCCGACCATGTCTATCACTGGCACAGCGAGGGGTTTGAGCTTCCCAGCGGTGCGGAACTGCTGGCGAAGGGCCCGACCTTTCCCAACCAGGCCTTCCGCTACGGCCCCCGCGCCTTCGGCATCCAGTTTCACCCTGAGGTGACGCATCACATGATGTGCCGCTGGACGGTGCAGGGCGGCGAGCGGCTGGACCTGCCGGGCGCCCGCCCGCGCCGGGCGCATTTCACCGACCGCCTGCAGCATGATGCGCGGATCCGGCTCTGGCTGGAGGCGTTTCTCGGCCGCTGGCTGGGCGATGAGAACGCGCCGTCCGCTTCCGGCCATTAGGCCGCCGCCCGCCGGCGGGCGGCATCGCCGAGGAGCCAGGCGAAAAAGGCCGCGCGGTTGCCCGCGCGGCCTTTTCTCATTCGCTCTTATAACCTTACGCAAACCGCCAGCGAACCGCTGGCGGTGCGTCTCAGGCCACCTTCTTGGCGCGACCGCGCGGCTTGGCCGCCGGGGCCGGCGCGGGCTTCTTGCGCTGCTGGCCGAGGCCCATCTTCTTGGCCAGATTGGAGCGTGCCTCGGCATAGCTGGGGGCGACCATGGGATAGTCGTTCGGCAGGCCCCATTTGGCGCGGTATTCTTCCGGCGTCATGTTGTACTTCGTGCGCAGATGACGCTTCAGCGACTTGAACTTCAGCCCGTCTTCCAGGCAGATGATATATTCCGGCGTCACCGACTTCTTCACCGGCACCGCAGGCTTCAGCACCTCTTCGACGACAGCCGGAGCGGGAGCGGAGAGGCGAAGCAGGGCACCGTGGACCTTGGCGATCAGGTCGGGAAGTTCGGCGGCGGGCACCGAGTTGTTGCCGACAAATGCCGCAACGACATCCGCAGTGAGGCCGAGATAATCAGCCGACACGCTTTCCTGCTCAGACATCTATTTTCTCCATTGAGACTGAGATCGATTTAACATCAAACGGGCAAACGTCAATAAGCAATTGACAAGCAAAGCGGCGTCCGTATGGCAGCTTTCTCGGCTCTAAATGAAAAATACCAGGCCGAGCCTTCTGTTTTGGAGGCTTCCACTGACTCACGGCCTCGCTGCGGCGGCTTCTGACCAAGTCGAACGAAGTGGCGCGCCGGAAAAGGTTTTTCGCCCGCGCCGGCCACGCGCGCCGCCAAGACTAAAAGGGTGCCTTTGTACTGCCCCAGCGTCACGGGGTGACGTCAGCCATGACTGAATGTGGCTAAAAATAATCGGATCGACATGCACAATTTCTTGATGAAGCCGGTCGCTAAGTACAATCTCTGAGCGGCCGGGGCACAGCTCACACTTACTCGAATCACTCATAGATGTGATCGAAGAAAGCCCGCTCCAGCGTCACGGCGCGGCGGAAAAAGGCGGCGGCATCGGCGCGCCCGGCGTCGTCGATGACCGCGCCAACCCGGTCGAGTTCGCCGCGCAGCCAGGTGACGAAGCCACGGAAGCCATCATTATTGTGCAAAGTAATCCATTCCGCATGCACGAAGTCCGGTGGCAGTGCCTCACCCGGGCGGTCGGCCCAGCTCAAATAGAGCCATTCGGCGACGGTGAGCACGGCGAGGCAGTTTGCATAGCCGCGGCTGGCGGCGGCATCCTTCATCAGGGTCTGGAAGCCGGCGGTGGGTGCGGTGAGCACGGGATGCGCCCGCTCCGCCTCCGGCACGCCGAGCGCGACGAAGGCGCGCTGGAAATAGGTGTTCTCGTCGCTGGTGATCATGGCCGCGAACTGGGCGAAGCGGATGCGCGAGTCGAAGCGGTCGGCGGTGGCGATGGCCATGCCAAGCAGAGCGACGAAACCGTCGATGAACTGATAGTCCTGCGCGAGGTAGCGGCGCATGACATCGGGCGCCACGGCGCCGGCGAAGATCTCGCGGACGAAACGGTGCTCGACACAGGCCTGCCAGTCCTGTGCGTTCACCTGCCGAAGTTCATCGCTGAAGCTCATCGTTCCTCTCCGCCGTGTGTCCGTCGTCGGGAGTTTATCTAGAGCCCTTTGCAGACAAGTGAAATCATTGGCTGAGGAAGAGCGGCACTATCCTTAACGCCCCCCAGCATGTCGGGTCGCGCGGGTAAGATGTGAGGCGGCAGGGTGGCGTTCACATGCGGATCGACTGCCCGCCATCGACGACGAGCACATGGCCGTTGACGAAGGAGGCCTCATCCGACGCCAGGAACACCGCGGCGGCGCCGATTTCCGGCGGATGACCCCAGCGCCCGATGGGCACGCGGGTGTCGACGAAGGCGGAGAAGGCGGCGTCGGCGACCAGGCCGGCATTGGTTTCGGTGGCGAACATGCCGGGCGCGATGGCGTTGCTGGTGATGCCGACGCGGGCGTAGTCCACCGCCAGCGCCCGCATCAGCCCGGAGAGTCCGGCCTTGGCGGCGGTGTAGACCGGGTCGTGCCGGTTGGCGATGTGGGCGGCGATGGAGGTGACGGTGATCAGCCGGCCATGGCGGTGCGCCACCATGTGCTCGGCCGCCTCGCGCGCCAGCAGCATCGGGCCGACGAGATCGGTGGCGATCAGCGCCGTGGCTTCACCGGCGGTGAAGTCCTTCAGCGGCCGGCGGTCGCGCGCGCCGACATTGTTGACGAGAATGTCGAGCCGGCCGTGTTCCGCCGCGATGGCGGCGATGGCGGCGCGCCCGGCAGCGGTGTCGGCGATATCGAACGGGGCGATGCCGACCGGCCGGCCCGTGGCCGCCGCCAGCGCCGTCGCCGCCGCCTCCAGCCGCCCAACATGGCGGCCATTGATGATGACCTGCGCGCCGGCAGCGGCGAGCGCCTTGGCCATTTCGAAGCCGAGCCCGCGCCCGGCCCCGGTCACCAGCGCGACCCGCCCGTCGAGGCGGAAGGGGCGCGGCAGGCGATCGGGTGTGGAGGCGGCAGGCGGCGGTAAAATAGTCATGATGAACTCGGTTTGGGCAGGGGCGCGCAGTTTCGCCTGCCCGGCCGACCGGCGCCACCCGCTTCCGCGACGATCCGCGCTGCGGCGTTTCGGTCCGGCCGGTCCGGGTGACTTCCGCGCCGCGCGCCGCGGTGCCAGACTGGCATCGGTTTCGCATAAGTGATCGTTCCGAACGACCGATCCGCAGCCGGGGGACAGTGCCGATGCCGCTCATTTCCAACAGCTACGGCAAGGGCCGGGTACGCATCATGCGCGTTGCGCGCGACAGCGCCCGCCATGAGGTGCGCGAGCTTTCCGTGCAGGCGATGCTGACCGGCGACTTCGCCGCCGCCTACACGCAGGGCGACAACCGGCAGGTGATCGCCACCGATTCGATCAAGAACATCATCAACATCGTTGCCCGCGACCATGTCGGGGCGGAGAACGAAGTGTTCGCCGGCGTGCTGGCGCAGTATTTCCTCGACCGCTACCCCCATGTCGCCGCCGTCTCCATCACCGCCCATGAGACAAAATGGCGGCGGCTGGACGTGGACGGTGCGGCGCATGACCACGCCTTCGTGCTCGACGGCAATGGCCGGCCCGTCGTCCGGCTGGAGGCGACGCGCGAGGACAGCCGCCTCGCCTCCGGCGTCGAGGGCTTCACCTTCCTCAAGACCACGCAGTCCGGCTGGGAGGATTACTGGTTCGACGAGGCGACGACGCTGAAGCCGACCGCCGACCGGCTGTTCGCCACCGCAATGGAGGCGCAGTGGCGCTGGAGCGGCGTGCCCGCGAGCTATGAAGCCGCCAATGCGGCGGTGCTGGACGCGGCGCTGAAAGTGTTCGCCACCACCTACAGCCCCGGCGTGCAGGCGACGCTGTACCAGATGGGCGAGGCGGTGCTCGCCGCCGTGCCCGAGGTGGCCGAGATCTCCATGGCCTGCCCGAACAAGCATTACCTCCCCATCGACCTCTCGCCCTTCGGCCGCGCCTTTGACGGGCAGGTCTTCACCCCGACCGACGAGCCGCACGGCCAGATCGTCTGCACCGTCGGGCGGGGCTGAGCGGGCGGGAAGGGCGGCGGCGGGGATTGGCCGATGGACCTCAACACGGTTTCCGAGGTGCTGCGCCCGCGCGCACGGGCGGATCTTCCCGCCGCCGGCGCGGGCGACGCGGTGCTCGGCGGCGGCACCTGGCTGTTCTCGGAGCCGCAACCTTCGGTGCGGCGGCTGGTCGATCTCTCCGGCTTCGGGTGGGAGCCTTTCCGCGCCGGGGCGGACGGGCTGAGCGTGGCCGCGACCTGCACCATCGCCGAACTCGCCGGCGTCGAGCCGCCAGCGGAGTGGCGGGCGGCCTTCCTCATCCGCGAATGCTGCCGCTCCTTCCTCGCCTCGTTCAAGATCTGGAACATGGCGACGGTGGGCGGGAACATCTGCCTCGGCCTGCCGGCCGGGCCGATGATCTCCCTCGCCGTCGCGCTGGAAAGCGAGGGCGTGCTGTGGGGGCCGGACGGGGCGGAGCGGCGGGCCCGCATCGCCGATCTCGTGCGCGGCCCGCGCGAGGTGGCGCTGGCGCCCGGGGAAGTGCTGCGCGCGGTGGAACTGCCGGCACGGGCGCTGCGCCGCCGCGCCGCCTTCCGTCGCGCCTCGCTGACCCCGCTCGGCCGCTCCGGCGTGCTGCTGATCGGCACGCGCGCGGCGGACGGCGCCTTCGCGCTGACCGTGACGGCCGCCACAAGGCGGCCGGTGGAAATCGCCTTTGCCGCGCTGCCGGGCGCGGCGGAGCTGGCCGCGCGGCTGGCGGCGGCGATCCCGGAGGCGCTCTATTATGACGACATGCACGGGCGGCCGGACTGGCGCCGCCACATGACGCATCTTCTCGCGCAGGAGATCCGCGACGAACTGAGTGAACCGGGCGAGGGGCGCGCGTGAGGCTGACTGTCAATGGCCGTGCCGTCGAGACCGAAGCCCGGCCGGGCCAGTGCCTGCGCACCCTGCTGCGCGAACTGGGCTGGTTCGGGGTGAAGAAGGGCTGCGATGCCGGCGATTGCGGCGCCTGCACGGTGCATCTCGATGGGCGGCCGGTGCATAGCTGCGTCACCCCGGCCTTCCGTGCCGAGGGGCGGGCCGTCACCACCATCGAGGGGCTGGCGGACACAGTCGAGGGCGACGGCCTGCACCCGATGCAGGAGGCGTTTCTCGCGGCGCAGGGCTTCCAGTGTGGCTTCTGTACCGCCGGCATGGTGATGACCTCAGCCGCGCTCGACCAGGGCCAGAGGGCGGAACTGCCGGACGCGCTCAAGGGCAATCTCTGCCGCTGCACCGGCTATGCCGCCATCGCCGATGCGGTGGCCGGGATTGCGACGGTGGAGGCCGACGCGCGGCAAGGCCGCGTGGGCTGTTCCGTCGCCGCGCCGGCCGGGCCGGCCATCGTCACCGGCGCCGCGCGCTACACGATGGATGTGGCGCCGGAGGGCGAACTGGCGGGGCTGCTGCACATGAAGCTGCTGCGCTCGCCGCACCCGCATGCCCGCATCCGCGCCATCGACACGGCGGCGGCGCTGGCGCTGCCGGGGGTGGTGGCGGTGCTGACGCATGAGGACGCGCCTTCCCGCCTGTTCTCTTCCGCCCGGCACCACCACGCCACCGATGATGCCGACGACACCCGCGTGCTCGACGATGTGGTGCGCCATATCGGCCAGCGCGTGGCCGCCGTGGTGGCGGTGAGCGAACAGGCGGCGGAGGCGGGATGCGCGGCGCTGCGCGTGGATTATGAGCCACTGCCGGCGGTGTTCGACCCGGAGGAGGCGATGCGCCCCGGCGCGCCGCTGGTGCATGGGGACAAGGGGCCGGACAGCCGCATCGCGGATCCCTCGCGCAACATCGTCGCCGCGCTGGCAGGCGGGGTGGGGGATATCGCTGCCGGCCTGGATGCCGCCGATGTGATCCACGAGGCGACCTATGAGAGCCAGCGCGTCCAGCACGCGCATCTGGAAACCCATGGCTGCATCGGCTGGCGCGATGCGGACGGCCGACTGGTGATCCGCAGTTCCACCCAGACGCCCTTCCTCACCCGCGACGCGCTGGCGGCGCTCTATGACCTGCCGCGCGAGGGCGTGCGCGTCTTCGCCGCGCGGGTGGGTGGTGGCTTTGGCGGCAAGCAGGAAATGCTCACCGAGGACATCGTGGCGCTGGCGGTGCTGAAGACCGGGCGGCCGGTGAAGCTGGAATATACCCGCGCCGAGCAGTTCGCCGCTTCTACCAGCCGCCACCCGATGAAGGTGACGGTGACGCTCGGCGCGACGTGGGACGGGCGCCTCACCGCCTTTTCCATGCGGATGCTGCTGGACACCGGCGCCTATGGCAACCATGCGGCGGGCGTGTTGTTTCACGGCTCGGGCGAGAGCGTCGCGCTGTATAAGTGCCCGAACAAGCAGGTGGAGGGCTGGTCGGTCTACACAAATTCCCTGCCGAGCGGCGCCTTTCGCGGCTATGGGCTGAGCCAGACCATCTTCGCGGTGGAATCGGCCATGGACGAGCTGGCGCACAAGCTCGGTATCAATCCGGTGGAGTTGCGCCGGCTGAACATGGTGCGGCCGGGCGATGCGATGGTCTCTTCCGGCCCCCCGCACCACGATGTCGAGATGGGCAGCTATGGGCTCGACCAGTGCCTCGACCGGGTAGAGGCGGAACTGGCCAAGCCCTCGCCGGCGCGGCTGGGGGCGGAGTGGCTAGTGGGGCGCGGCGTCGCGGCGGCGATGATCGACACCATTCCCCCGCGCGGCCATGTCGCGCAGACGCGACTGACGCTTACGCCCGATGGCACCTATGAGCTGCGCACCGGCACGGCGGAATTCGGCAACGGCACCACCACCGTGCATGTGCAGATCGCCGCCACGCTGCTCGGCGCGCGGCCGGAACAGATAAGCGTGCGCCAGTCCGACACCGCCCATGTCGACCACGACACCGGCGCCTATGGCTCGACCGGCACGGTGGTGGCCGGCAGCGCGACGCAGGCGGCGGCGGAAAGGCTGGCGGAAACGATCCGCGCGGCGGCCGCCGCACGGCTCGGCGTGCCGGCCGAGGCGTGCCGGATCGAGGGTGAGGCGGTGGTGGCGGGGGAGAGGCGGATCGCCCTCGCCGCGCTGGCGCCGCTGGAGGCGGTGGGCGACGCTTCCGGCAGCCCGCGCTCGGTGGCGTTCAATGTGCAGGGCTTCGAGGTCGCGGTGCATGGGCGCAGCGGCGAAATCCGCATCCTGCGCTCTGTCCATGCGGCGGATGCCGGCACGGTGGTGAACCCGATGCAGTGCCGGGGGCAGGTGGAGGGCGGCGTCGCCCAGGCGATCGGCGCCGCGCTCTACGAACGGCTGATAATGGATGAGGCGGGTGCGGTGACCAATGCCAGCTTTCGCGGCTACCATATCCCGGCCTTCGCCGATGTGCCGCGCACGCAGGTGTTCTTCGCCGAGACGTTTGACGCCATCGGCCCGCTGGGAGCGAAATCGATGAGCGAGAGCCCGTTCAACCCGGTGGCGGCGGCGCTCGCCAATGCGATCTTCGACGCCACCGGCGTGCGGCTGCGCGCCACGCCCTTTGTGGCCGATGAACTCTACGCCCTGCTGCCCGCCCAGGCGGCGAAGGAGGCCGCGTCATGAGCGGGAGCCTGCAATCGCGGGTCCTGCGCGGGCCGGCGGCGACGCTGGCGGGCAATCCGTTCGAACAGCCCTCGCGCGGTTGCCTCATCACCCATGATGATGCGCTCATCATCATCGAGCACGGGCGGATCGTCGCCTTCGGTCCCTATGCGGAGCTCAGTGACACGCTGCCCGAGGGCGTGGCGGTGGAGCATTATCCCGGCCACCTCCTCGTCCCCGGCTTCATCGACGCTCATGTGCATTACCCGCAGATGCAGGTGATCGGGGCCTTCGGCACGCAATTGCTGGAATGGCTGGAGACCTACACTTTCCCCGCCGAGATGAGCTTTGCCGATGCCGGTCATGCCGGGCGGGTGGCGCATCTGTTCCTGCGCGAATTGCTACGCGCCGGGACCACCACGGCGATGGTGTATTGCACCGTGCATCCGCAATCGGTGGACGCGTTCTTCACCGAGGCGGCACGGTTCGATGCGCGAATGATAGCCGGCAAAGTTCTGATGGACCGACACGCGCCGGCCGGCCTGCTCGACACGGCCCAGCGCGGCTATGATGAAAGCCTCGCCTTGATCGAGCGCTGGCATGGGCGGGGACGGGCGCTCTACTGCGTCACGCCGCGCTTCGCGCCGACCTCGACCGACGCCCAGCTCGATGCCGCCGGGGCGCTGCTGAAGAAAAGGGACGGGCTCTTCCTGCAGACGCATCTGTGCGAGAACCTGGCCGAGATCGAATGGGTGCGCGAGCTTTTCCCCGCCCGCGCCTCCTATCTCGATGTCTATGCCCATGCCGGGCTGGTGGGGCCGCGCTCCATGTTCGGCCATGGCATCCATCTGCATGAGGGCGATTTCTGCACCTGCCATCAGGCCGGGGCGGCGCTGGCGCATTGCCCGACCTCCAACCTGTTTCTCGGCAGCGGCCTGTTCCGCCTGTTCGAGGCCGTGGACCCGCGCCGGCCGGTGAAGGTGGCGCTCGGCACCGATGTCGGCGGGGGCACCTCGCTCTCGCAGCTGCAGACGCTGAACGAGGCCTATAAGGTCGCGGCGATGGTCGGTCACAAGCTTGACGCTGTGCAGGGCTTCTATCTCGCCACGCTGGGCGGGGCACGGGCGCTGGGGCTGGACGACAGGATCGGCCGGCTGGCGCCGGGGATGGAGGCCGATATCTGCGTGCTCGACCCGAAGGCGACCTCGTTCATGGCGTTTCGCGCCGGCTATTGCGCATCGATGGAGGAATTGCTGTTTCTTCTGATGACGCTGGGCGACGACCGGGCGGTGCGCGCCACCTATGTCGCCGGCCGCCCCGTCTATGACCGCGACCGGCCGGGCGATCCTTTCCGGCCGGCGCATGGTGAGGAGCAACCGTGACGCATCCCGTCTCCCTCGACACGCTCAACACGCTCGACCGCGACGGCTTCATCGCCGCGCTGGACGGCATTTTCGAGCACGCGCCCTGGGTGGCGGAGGCGGCCTTCGCCCATGCGCCCTTCGCCACCGTCTCGGCACTGCATGAGGCACTGATGGCGGCCGTGTGGGCGCGGCCGGAGGCGGAGCGCGTCGCCTTCGTGGCGGCGCATCCCGACCTCGCCGGTAGGGCGGCGCGGGCCGGCGACATCGCCCCGGCCTCGGTGTCGGAACAGGCGGGGCTGGGGCTCGACCGGCTGTCGGATGAGGAGTTCGCCCGTTTCGAACGGCTCAATGCCGCCTATCGCGCCCGCTTCGGCTTTCCCTTCGTCATCTGCGTGCGGCGGCAGACCCGCGACGCGCTGCTCGACGCCTTCGAGGCGCGCCTTTCGCACAAGCGCGAGGAGGAACTCGCCGCCGCCTTGGTCGAAATCGGCCATATCACCGCGCTGCGGCTGGTGGAGCGGGTGACGGGTCCCGGCCAGCCGAAAGTGTTCGGCCGCCTTTCCACCCATGTGCTCGACACCCATAGAGGTGGGCCAGCGCAGGGCGTGCGGGTGGAGCTGTACGAGGTGGGGGCGAGCGCGCGGGCGCTTCTCACCGAGGCGGTGACCAATGCGGACGGGCGCACCGACTCGCCGCTGCTCTCCGGGGCGCCGCTGCGGGCCGGGCGCTATGAGCTGGTGTTTCATGTCGGCGCCTATTTCGCGGCGCGCGGGCTCGATCTGCCCGGCCCGGCCTTCCTCGACACGGTGCCGCTCCGCTTCGGCATTGCCGAGCCGGAGGGGCACTATCATGTGCCGCTGGTGGTGACGCCGTGGAGCTATTCCACCTATCGCGGCAGCTGAGGGGCGGGCCAGACCCCGCTTCAGTCGTCGGTGGGGCCGGAGAGGGTGTGGTAGCGGCGGCTGTAATAGATGAGGCTCTCATTCGAGCCGCCCTCGGCGACGCCGACCACCTCGCAGAACAGCACGTCATGGGTGCCGACTTCCACCGTGCGGACGATGCGGCAGTCGAAGGCGACGACCGCGCCGTCCAGCATCGGCGCGCCGGTGACGGCGGGCCGCCAGTTCCCGCTGGCGAAGCGCTCGTCCGGTGGGGTGCGGCCGCCGAACAGATTGGACAGCGGCTCGTGCCCGGCCGCCAGCGTGTTGATGCAGACGACGCCATTGGCGTGCACCGGAGCGGCGGCGGAGGAACCCTTGTTGAGGCACACCAGCAGGGTCGGCGGGCTGTCGGTGACCGAGCACACCGCCGAGGCGGTGAAGCCGTGGCGCCCACCCGGTCCATCTGTCGTGACGATGTTCACCGCCGCGCCGAGGCGGGCCATGGCGTTGCGGAAGCCCTGCCGGGTCACCGGCGGCGGGCCGTTATCGGGAGCGCCGTCGAGCGGCGAGCACGGGGGGGACATGCCCTTCTCCTTCCTGCCGGACCAGCGCCGGCGCCGGCGGGCGCGGGAAATCCGCGCCCTATGCTTCGCGCGGGTCAGAACTCGCGCAGATTGTCGCGCAGCAGCTGGTGCTTGTATTCGGTGCGCACGAGGCCGCGCGCCTGCAGCTCCGGCACCAGCCCGTCGCAGATTTCGGTGATGTAGCGGCGGGAGACGCGGAGCACCGGGGTGGTGATGAGGAAGCCGTCGCCGCCCACTTCCGCCATCGCCTCGCCCATCTTGTCGGCGACCTGCGCCGGGGTGCCGATCAGTTCCATGGAGGAGACGAGGCCGCCGCCGCCCGAGGCTGCGAGCTCGCGCAGCGTCTTGCCCGAGCCCCATTGCTGGAACTTGTCGAGCGTGCCGGATTCGCCGTTGGTGACGAGCTTTTCCGGCAGCGGCTTGTCGAGATCATATTTCGAGAAGTCGATCTCGGTGATGGCGGAGATGGAGATCAGCACGTCGGTGACGAAATTGTCCGACATGGTGACGTTCTCATAGCGGGCGCGTGCCTCCGCCTCCGTCTCGCCGAGGCTGGGGCAGATGCAGAAGAAGACCTTGATGTCGTCCGGGTTGCGGCCGATGGCTTCGGCGCGGGCGCGGATGTCGGCGCGGAACGCCTTCATGCCCTCGACCCCATTGGCGACCGAGACGATGGCGTCGGCATAGCGGGCGGCGAAATCGCGCCCGCGCGGCGAGGCGCCGGCCTGAAGATAGACCGGGCGGCGCTGCGGCGAGGGCACGGTGTTGAGCGGGCCGCGCACCTGGTAATATTTGCCCTTGTGGTCGATGGTGTGGACCTTGGAGCCATCGGCATAAATGCCGTTCTTGCGGTCCAGCACCACGGCGTCCGGCTCCCAGCTGTTGAACAGCTTGTCGCAGACTTCCATGTATTCCTCGGCCATGGCGTAGCGGTCCTCACGCGGAGGCAGCTTGTCCATGCCGAAATTCTTCGCCATCAGGTCCTCGGCCGAGGTGACGACGTTCCAGCCGAAGCGGCCCTTGGTGAGGCTGTCGATGGTGGAGGACAGCCGCGCCAGCATGAAGGGCGGGTAGGCCATGGTGGACATGGTGGCGACGACCCCGAGATGCTGGGTCGCCATGCCCATGGCCACCGCCAGCGGGGCGGGGTCGGCCTTCGGCACCATCATGGCGTGCTTGAGCGAGAGGTCGCGCGAGCCGCCATAGGTCTCCGGCACCATCAGCTTGTCCTCGATCATGATCAGATCGAAGCAGGCGCGCTCCATCGCCTGGGCCATCTCGATATAGAAACGGCCATCCCACGGGTTGCCGCCCTGGCCGAAGGGTTCGCGCCATTCGTCGGGCGTGAAGTTCATGAACCAGGCGAGGTGGAAGCGCTTGTCGGCCATTGTGTCAGTCCTTCACTAAAGCGGTCTCGAATGCCGGGACGGCCGGGGCGTCCCCGGTGGCGGGCGCGGCGGCGAGGAGGGCGAGGCGCACACGCGCGCGCTCCGCCTCGAACAGGCGGGATTCGCGCACGCTGCGGCACTTGGCTTCGAAATCGGAGACGATGCTGGCGCCGAAGCGCTCCGGCGCCTGCGGGTCGTTGCGCCGTTTGTCGACGGCGATGACGCGGGTGCCGAGCAGGAAGGCTTCGGGCAGATCATGCGTGACCATGACGATGGTCATGCGGTTCTCTTCCCAGAGCTCGCCTACCAGCTCGTGCATGGATTTGCGGGTGCCGGGGTCGAGCGCGCCGAAGGGCTCGTCGAGCAGCAGCACTTTCGGTTTCATGATCAGCGCCTGCGCCAGAGCGAGACGCTGCTGCATGCCGCCCGACAGCTGGGCGGGGTATTTATGCGCGTGCTCGCCGAGGCCGACGCGGGTGAGCAGCGCCATTGCCTTGTCTTCCAGCGCCTTGCGGCGGGTGCCGAAGAAGCGGCCAAGGAAGGGCGCGCCGGCCCATTGCGGGCCCATCATCACATTGCCCAGCACGGTGCGGTGCGGGAACACGGAATAGCGCTGGAACACCACGCCGCGATCGGCGGTCGGCTCGCTGGCGATGGGCTCGCCGTCGATCAGGATGCGCCCGCGTGTCGGCTGTTCCTGTGAGAGCAGCATGCGCAGCAGCGTGGTCTTGCCGACCCCGGACGGGCCGATGATGACGAGGAATTCGTGGTCGTCGAGCGACAGGTTGACCTGTTCGAGCACGACCCGCTCGTCATATTCCTTCCAGACATTCTCGAAGGTGATGGTAGTCATTCAGGCCGCCTTTATCTGGTCCCAGGGATAGGCGGCGACGGCGAGGCGGCGCAGCGCGTAATCCATGAGGAAGGCGAGGAGGGTGATCCAGATGACGTAGGGAAGGATCACATCCATGGCGAGGTAGCGGCGCACCAGGAAGATGCGGTAGCCGAGGCCGCCCTCGGAGGTGATGGCTTCCGCCGCGATGACGAACAGCCAGGCGGCGCCGAGGGAGAGCCGCACCGAGTCGATGAGGCGCGGCATCACCTGCGGCAGCACCACGCCGGAGATCATCTGCCAGGTCGAGGCGCCGAGCGTCTGCGCCTTGATGATCTGTTCGGTCGGCAGGGCGGAGACCCGCAGCATCACGTCGCGGATGATGAAGGGGGCGATGCCGAAGACGATCAGCACAATCTTCGAGGCTTCGCCAAGGCCGAACAGGATGAACAGGATCGGCAGCACCGCCAGCGGCGGGATAAGCGAGAAGGCGGCGAAGAACGGCTCGAAGGTGGCGCGCAGATAGGGCACGAAGCCGACAATGATGCCGAGCACCAGGCCGAGCACGGCGGAAATGCCGAGGCCGAGGAACAGGCGCTGCAGGCTGAGCCAGGTGTCCCACCACAGGAGATACTGGTTCGTCGCCTTGTCCACCGTGGTCGCCATGCGCACCATGGTGTTCCAGAAGCTGGCGAAGCTGGGCATCAGCTTGTCGGCCGGCTCCACGGCGAGGCGCGCATTCGAGCCCAGCATGTAGATCGCCAGCACAATGATGAAGGGCAGGATGGCGAGGATGAGCCGGACGCCGGGCCGGGGGGCGTAGTTGATGATGCGGCGCATGGGGGCCTTCCGCGTGACGGGGCGGGGGATGGGCGGGGCGCGACGGCTATCTGTCGTGTCCCGGCCCAGCGGAGGCGAAGCCGGAGCGCCGAGCCGGGACCCAGCGCAAAACTCTCAGCAAAAGCTGGTGGCAGTGGATCAGGCACGTTGCGAAGATCCGGCGGCTACGCCGAGGGCTCCCCTGGACCCCGGATCATCGTTGCGCGGTGCGCAAACTCGTCCGGGGCACAGGCGACGGCGCACTCGCCGCCCGCTGGGTCACAGCTTCCCGTCAGCGGCGTCCTTGGTGAAGCTGGCATTGACACGCATCTTGATGTTGGCCTTGTCGCCCAGCACGGTGCCGTCGGCGACTTCGATGCCGATGGAATCGACGCTGGTGGCGCCCTGGCCGAACAGGCCCTGCTGGAAGCAGAAAGTGCGGATGTTGTTCCAGATCTTGGCGTTGTCGGGCGAAAGCAGGAAACTGGCGGCCTCCTGGGGCGTGTAGAAGAAATGGGTAGTGTCGAGCTGGGCCTGCAGGCCGCCGGCATCCGTGCCCATCGCGCTGGTCATCACCGCGCGCATTTCCTCGCCCGCCGCGCCGCCGGCCTTGAGGATGCCGAGCGCCTCGTACCAGGCGCCGACCACGGCCTTGGCGAAGTCCGGATTGTCCTTGAGCGTGGCGGTGTTGCCGATGAACACGTCCATGATCTCGCCGGGGATCTTGGACGAGTCGAACAGGTTCGTGGTGCCAGAGACCTTGAGCATATCCTCGGTGAGCGGCTTCCACGACACCGCGTGCTTCATGTCGGCCTGCGAGATGAAGGCGGCGGAGATTTCCGAATCCGAGATGTTCACCGTCTTGGTGGCGGTGGGATCGTCGATGCCGGCGAGCTGAAGGCCGCGATTGAGCAGATAGTGCGAGACGCTGTACTGCAGCAGGTACACGTCCTGCCCCGCAAGCTCCTTCACGTTCTTCGCAGTCTTGGAAAGAACGATGTCGTTGCCGTTGGAATAGTCGGTGATCAGCAGGATGGAGGTGTCGACGCCGCCGGCCGCTGGCATGGTGAGGCCGTCCATCGAGGCCACGCCCACCGCGTCGATCTCGCCGGCGATGAACTGGTTGATCGAGCCGACATAGTCGTTGGCCTGGATGATCTCGACATCGATGCCGTATTTGTCGGCCCATTTCTTCATGATGCCGGAAGACTTCATGTAAGCGAACGGCATGAAGCCGATATAGACGGTGTAGGCGACCTTGAAACTCTTCTTCGGGGCGGCATGCGCCGCGGGCGCCCCCGCAAGAGCTGCGGCGGCGAGGCTGGCGAAGACGGCTGCAGCCCTGATTATGCGCTTCATGAGGGGAGGCTCCGGTCGCTGAAATGGCTGGACCGGGTTATTAAACGGTGACTTAATATGACGTGCAAGCCCAACAAATGGGCACGCTTAGCATATGAGCAAGGCAGAAAATTCCGTACAAATACGGAGGAAACGCATGACCGCACGCAGCGCCCGCAAGCGCCTTCAGCCCGCCGAGCGGCGGGTGCTGATTCTGGAAGAAGCGTTGCGGCTGTTCGCGTCGCGCCATTTCTCCGTCGTCACGGTGCGCGACATCGCGCTGGTCTGCGACATCAATGTCGGTTTGCTCTACCATTATTTCGAGAACAAGGACGATCTTGTGCGCCGCGCGCTTGGGCACGCGATCGAACAACTCGTGGCCGGCTATGAGGAGCGGCGCGCCGCCGGGGCGGAGCCGCTGGCGGAAATCCTCGCCTGGCTTGACATCCATATGGAGCTGGCGCCGACCCTCGCCCTTATGGTCAAGCTGATGAGCGACTATGCCTCCTCCGGCCTGCGCGATGAGGAACTGGATGCCCTGATCGCGGGCTTCTACGGCCGTGAAAAGCAACTGCTGGAAAGTGCGCTGGCGCGCGGAGTTGCGAGTGGCGCCTTTGCCCCTGTCGACATCGCCCGCACCGCCCGGCGTATCGGACTGATGCTCGACGGCATCTTTTACGCCTCCGCCAGCCGTGGCGACGACCGTATCGTCGCCGACATCGCCGATCTCGCCGATTTCGTGCGCGAATTGCTCGCGGTGCGCGGCGTACCGGTGGCCTGAGCGGCTCTCCCCTTCACGCAAGGGTGATTAGATGACGCTCATCATGAAGCGGTAGCCTCACGCCGGGAGCGCAGACACCCCGTCCAGCCATTGCTGTTGCGGTGGACAGGGTGCCGTTGCGCGTCCTCATCCCCGGGAAGGAGAGGGCGTTCTGATGAAATTCATACTCAATGGTCGCGAGCAGACGCTGGACGCTGACGGCGCTATGCCGCTGCTCTGGGCGATCCGCGACCTGGCCGGGCTGACCGGCACCAAGTTCGGCTGCGGCGCCGCCCTGTGCGGGGCCTGCACGGTACATGTGGATGGGGCGCCGGTGCGCTCCTGCCAGACCTTCCTGTCCGATGTCGAGGGTAAGAGCGTCACCACCATCGAGGGCGTCGCCGCCACCGGCAAGGTGGGCGCGGCGGTGATCGACGCCTGGCGCAAGCTCGACGTGGTGCAGTGCGGCTATTGCCAGTCCGGCCAGATCATGTCGGCCGTCGGCCTGCTAAGCGAGAACCGTGCCCCGAGCGACGCCGACATCGACGCGGCCATGGACGGCAATGTCTGCCGCTGCGCCACGTATCAGCGCATCCGTGCCGCCATCCACGAAGCCGCCTCCAACCTCGGGTGATCGCCATGCACCTCCTCACACCCGACCAGTACCGGCAGATGCTTGCGGGCATGGGCGCCCCGGCGGCGGCCACGCGTCGCGGCTTCCTCAAGGGGCTCGCCGCCGCCGGCGGCGCGCTCGTCATCGGCGTGCATCTCTCCCCGCGCCTCGCGCAGGCGGAGGAAGCCGCTGCCGCCCCGCCCGCCCCGCCGATGCCCAATGCCTTCATCCGCATCGCGCCCGACAATACGGTGACCGTGCTCATCAAGCATGTGGACATGGGGCAGGGCGTGACCACCGGCCTGCCAACCATCGTCGCGGAAGAGCTCGACGCCGACTGGGGCCAGATGCGCACCGCCTTCGCCCCGGCCGATGCCAAACTCTATAACAACCTCGCTTTCGGCCCGGTCCAGGGCACGGGCGGCTCCACCTCCATCGCCAATAGCTGGGACCAGCTGCGCCGCGCCGGCGCGGCGGCCCGTGCGATGCTGGTCGAGGCGGCCGCCCGGCAATGGGGCGTACCGGCCGATAGCATCACGGTCGAGAAGGGCGTGCTGAGAAGCGGCACGCATTCCGGCACGTTCGGCGCGTTCGCGCAAGCCGCTGCCAAGCTGCCCGTGCCGGCCGATGTGAAGCTGAAGGACCCCAAGGATTTCACGCTGATCGGCACGAAGCTGCCGCGGCTTGATTCCGCCACCAAAACCGACGGCACCGCGACCTATGCGTTGGACATGCGCCGGCCGGGCATGCTCACCGCCGTGGTCCGCCGGCCGGATCGCTTCGGCGCGACGGTAAAGAGCTTCGACGCGACCGCCGCGAAGAAAGTTCCGGGTGTGGTCGAGGTGGTGGCAGTGCCTTCCGGCATCGCGGTGCTTGCGACCAACACCTGGGCGGCGATCCAGGGGCGCGATGCCCTTGCCGCCATAGAGTGGGACGAGTCCAAGGCGGAGCGGCGCGGCACGGCCGAGCTTTTCGACGAATACGCCAAGCTGGCGAAGACGCCGGGCCTCCCCGCGGCCCGTCGGGGCGATGCGGCCAAGGGGCTGGAGAAGGCGGCGAAGATCTTCGAGGCCGAGTTCAGCTTCCCCTATCTCGCCCATGCGCCGATGGAGCCGCTGAACTGCGTGATCGAGAAGACCGGCGACGGTGTCACCATCTGGACCGGCTCGCAGTTCCAGACCATCGAGCAGGCGGTGACCGCCGGCATTCTCGGTGTGAAGCCCGAGCAGGTGAAGATCGAGTCGCTCTATGCCGGCGGCTCCTTCGGCCGCCGCGCCAACCCGCCGGCGGACTATGTCGCGGAGGCCGCCACCATCCTCAAGGCGATCGACGGGCGCGCGCCGGTGCATCTCGTCTGGACCCGCGAGGACGACATCAAGGGCGGCTATTACCGGCCCATGTTCTATCACTCGGTGCGCGCCGGCCTGACGGCGGACGGCAAGATCGCTGGCTGGGACCAGCGCATCGTCGGCCAGTCCTTCATCGTCGGCACCCCCTTCGAGGCCTTCATCATCAAGGAGGGCGTCGACGGCACCTCGGTGGAGGGCGCCTCCGATACCAATTACGCCATCGACGATTTCCGGGTCGACCTGCACACGGTGAAAGTGGGCGTGCCCACGCTTTGGTGGCGCTCGGTCGGCCACACCCACACTGCCCATGTGGTGGAGGTGATGATCGACGAGCTCGCCCATGCGGCGGGGCGCGATCCCGTGGCGTTCCGGCTGGAACTGCTGCAGGACAAGCCGCGCCACGCCGCCGTGCTGAAGCTGCTGGCGGAGAAGGCGCAATGGGGCGGGAAGCCCGGCGCCGGCAAGGGGCGCGGCGTGGCGCTGCATGAGAGCTTCAACACCGTGGTCGGCAGCGTCATCGACGTGTCGGTGGTCGACGGGCGGATCAAGGTCGAACGCGTCGTCTGCGCGGTGGATTGCGGCATCGCCATCAATCCGGACGTGATCGCGGCGCAGATCGAGGGGGGCGTCGGCTTCGGCCTCGGCGCGGCGCTGCATGACGAGATCACGCTCGACGGCGGCGTGGTCGAGCAGGCCAATTTCGACACCTATGTGCCGCTGCGCATGTCGGAAATGCCCAAGGTCGAGGTGCATATCCTTCCCTCGGCCAACCCGCCGACGGGAATCGGCGAGCCGGGGGTGCCGGGGGTGGCGCCGGCGCTCTCCAACGCCATCTTCGCCGCCACCGGCCAGAGGCTGCGCTCGCTGCCCTTCCGGCTGGAGGACTTCAAGGTCTGACAGCGCGTCCGGCGCAACCCGCCGTAAAATGAAAAGGCCGGTCGCGAGACCGGCCTTTTGACTCAAGGGTCGTTTGCCGGCTTACAGGCCGCCGATGCACACATATTTCACATCGAGATATTCCTCGATGCCGTATTTCGAGCCTTCGCGGCCGACGCCGGATTCCTTCACCCCGCCGAAGGGCGCGACTTCCGTGGTGATGACGCCGGCATTGATGCCGACCTGGCCGTAGCGCAGCTGCTCCGAGACGCGGAAGGCGCGGGCGAGATCGCGCGTGTAGAAATAGCAGGCAAGGCCGAACTCGGTGTCGTTGGCGAGGCGCACCGCTTCTTCTTCGGTCTCGAAACGGAACACCGGGGCGACTGGGCCGAAGATTTCCTCGCGAGCGAAGTTCATGTCCGGCGAGGCATTGGCGATGACGGTCGGCTGGAAGAACTGGCCGCCGAGCGCGTGGCGCCCGCCGCCGGTGACGACCTTGCCGCCCTTGGCGAGCGCGTCGGCGACGAAGCTCTCGGTCTTGGCCACCGCCTTGTCGTCGATCAGCGGGCCCTGCACCACGCCTTCCTCAAGGCCGGAGCCGACCTTCAGCTTGGCCGAGGCGGTGGCGAGCTTCTCGACGAACGCATCATAGATGCCGGCCTGGGCATAGAAGCGATTGGCGCAGACGCAGGTCTGGCCGGAGTTGCGGTATTTGGAGGCGATGGCGCCTTCCACCGCCTTGTCGAGATCGGCGTCGTCGAAGATGACGAAGGGGGCGTTGCCACCGAGTTCCATCGAGACGCGCTTCACCGTGTCGGCGGCCTGCTTCATCAAGAGCTTGCCGATGGGGGTGGAGCCGGTGAAGGTGATCTTGCGCACGATGGGGTTGGAGGTCATCTCGCCGCCAATGGCCGAGGCCGAGCCGGTGAGGATGTTGACCACGCCCTTGGGATAGCCGGCCTGTTCGCACAGTATGCCCCAGGCGAGGCCGGAATAGGGGGTCTGGGTCGCCGGCTTCATCACCGAGGTGCAGCCGGTGGCGAGCGCCGGGCCGATCTTGCGCGCCGCCATGGAGGAGGGGAAGTTCCACGGCGTGATGGCCGCGACCACGCCGACAGGCTGCTTGGTGGCGAGGATGCGCCGCTCGCCCCAGGGCGAGGGAATCACGTCGCCATAGACGCGGCGGGCTTCTTCCGAGAACCACAGCACATAGGCGGCGCTGGCGCCGACCTCGCCCATGGATTCGGTGAGCGGCTTGCCCTGCTCGATGGTCAGCAGTTCGGCGAGCGCGCGCTGATTGTCCATGATGGCGGTGTAGAGGCGGCGCAGCAGCTTGGCGCGCTCATCCGCCGTGGTGCGCGAGAAGCTCTCGAACGCCCGCTCGGCGGCGGCGATGGCGCGCCGCGTCTCGTCCGTGCCGGCATTGGGAACGGTGCCGATCACTTCGCCCGTAGCCGGATTGGTGACCTCGATCGTGCCGCCGCCATCGGCGCCGACCCACTGCCCGTCGATGAGATTCGCGTCGCGCTTGAAATCCGCCCAGTTCATGGGTTCCGCCTCTCCGTCAGGGGGAAGCTGGAGAACCCGTCAGGCGGTACGCCCTGACCGGCTCAGCCTCCCGGGGCGCGGCTCTTCTGGCCGGCGCCGGCCAAGGCTATGTAGCGCCCGGGCGGCAGGGCGACAATCACTCGCCGGTCACATCCGTTGTGAAGGCGTGGGGCAAGGCCTCAGCCCGGCCGCATGTCGACCAGCGGGGTGAAGCCGCCAAAGATCATGCGGGCGCCGTCGAAGGGCATGTCGGTGAACTCCTTGAGGCGCGGGTCGTCCATGAACGCCTTCATGCCGGCGTCGCGCGCCTCGCGCGAGGGCCATTCGATCCAGGAAAACACCACGGCTTCCTCGGACGTCGCCTGCACCGCCCTATGGAAATCGGTCAGCTTGCCGTGTGGCACGTCGTCTTCCCAGGTCTCCATCAGCCGCAGGGCGCCGTGATCGAAGAAGATCGGCGCCGTCTTCTCCGCCATGGTGCGGTAGGCGTCCTTCTTGGCGGTCGGCACGGCGATGACGAAACCGTCAATATAGCTCATGGCGTCCTCCTCCCTTGGTCGGGTTGGAGGCGATAGTAGGTCCATTCCCCCGGGGAAGAGCGGTAGGCCGGGCGGGAGGCCCAACGAAAAAGCCCCGGCACGGGCCGGGGCTTTTCCTCTGTTTGGCGTCGTCAGAGCGCTCAGTTGTTCCGGTTGCCGAAAAGCTGCAACAGCATGAGGAACATGTTGATGAAGTCGAGATAGAGCGTCAGCGCGCCCATGATCGCCTTGCGGCCGGCCACCACATCGTCGTCGCCGGCGAAGTACATCTCCTTGATGCGCTGGGTGTCATAGGCGGTGAGGCCCGCGAACACCAGCACGCCCACCACCGAGATGATGAACTGCAGCATCGAGGAGACGAGGAAGATGTTCACCACCATGGCGACCAGAATGCCGATCAGGCCCATGACGAGGAACGAGCCGAGACCCGACAGGCTGCGCGAGGTGGTGTAGCCGTAGAGGCTGAGGCCACCGAACGCCGCCGCGGTGATGAAGAACACCCGGACGATGCTCTCATGCGTGTAGACCAGGAAGATGCTGGCCAGCGACACGCCGACGAGCGCGGCATAGACCCAGAAGATGGTCTGCGCGGTGGCGACGCTCAGCCGGTCCACCCGGAAGCTGAGGAACAGCACGGCGGCCAGCGGCGCGAACATCACGACATAGCGCAGCGGGCTGCCGAACAGCGTCGCGCCGAACTCGGTGAGGTAGATGCCGGCGAACTGGTAGGGCGTCGCCACGTCGGAGACGGCGAGCATGTAGATGCCAAGCGCCGCCGCGCCGGTGATGGCGAGGCCGAGCGTCATGTAGTTGTAGACGCGCAGCATATAGGCGCGCAGGCCCTGGTCGATCTCGGCCTGCGTCCGCGCCGCCGTCGCCCCGAAGCGCGGCACGGAGACGTTGCGGTTAAAGTCGGACATGGTCGGATCCTCTCCCGATAATCCCGTGGCCCACCGATCCCGGCGACATGCCGGTAAGCGTGGGAAATCAGCGTGAATATGAGGGCGCGCCCTTCCTGCCGCAAGTGAAGTTTGCGACAGGTTTGACGCTACGGCACGGTGCGCGCGGCCCCGGCCTGGTGTCCGGCGCGCTAGAGATTGCGCAGGATGCGTGCCGGTTTCTGCCCCAGCGCCCGCCAGGTGCCGATGAGGCCGAAGCCGACGGTGAGCACCAGCGCCACCGCGACGGCGCCGAGCGCCGCGCCGGTGGACCAGGCGAAGCCCAGCTTCATCACATAGACCACCACGACATAGGCCGCCGCCGTGCCGGCGCCGACCGCCACAATGGCGGTGACGAGGCCGAGCGCGGCATATTCGAGCCCATAGGCGGCGACGAGCCGCGCCCGCGTGGCGCCGAGTGTCTTCAGGATCACCGCGTCATACACCCGGTGGTGCTGGCCCGCCGCGAGTGCGCCGGCAAGCACCAGCACGCTGGAAAGCAGGGTGACGAGGCTGGCGCCGCGTATGGCGATGAGCAGATTGGCGACGATCTCGCCGATCTGGGTCAGCGCCTCCTTCACCCGCACGGCGGTGACGGCTGGGAAATCCGCCGCCACGGCGCGGCCCAGGCTGCGTTCGGTGGCGACGTCGCCGCCTTCCGGCAGGGTGAGCGTCGCCAGCGAGGTGTGCGGCGCGCCGGCGAAGGTGTTGGGCGAGAACACCATGACGAAGTTGATGGCGAGCCGTTCCCACTCCACATCGCGCAGATTGGCGATGGTGGCGGTGATGGAGCGGCCGAGCACGTTCACCGTCACCTCGTCGCCGATCTTGAGGCCGAAGGCGTCGGCGATCTCGCGCTCGAAGGAGACCAGCGGCGGGCCGGCATAATCGGCCGGCCACCACTCGCCGCCCGCCAGCACCGAGCCTTCCGGCAGCGTCTGCGCATAGGTGATGCCGCGGTCGGAGGACAGCACCCAGGCGAATTCTGGCGGCGGGTCAAGGCTTTCAGCTGCCCGTCCCCCCAGAGTGAGGATGCGGCCGCGCAGCATCGGCACCACCTCGACCTCGCCCTCCGGCGCCTTCTGCTTGAGGAACTGGGTGAAGGCGTCGGTCTCTGTGTTCTGGATGTCGAGAAAGAAGAAGCTCGGCGCTTCCGTCGGCAGGCGGGAGGTGAGTTCGCGCGTCAGGCTGCGGTCGATCAGCGCCAGCGTCACCAGCAAGGTGAGGCCGAGGCCGAGCGAGAGCACGATGGTGGGGGTGAGCGCCGCCGGCCGGTGGATATTGGCGAGCGCGAGCCGCAGTGCCGTGGAACGCGGGCGCGGCAGCCGGCGGGCGATCGCCATGATGCCGGCGCCGACCAGCCGCAGCACCACGAGCACGCTCGCGGCCGCCGCGAGATAGATCATCGCGATGTTGCGCTGTTCCGAGGCGTAGACGGCAAGCGCCGCCAGCGCCAGCACGGCGAGCGAGGTGAGGGCGATATAGGCAAGGCGCGGCCGGCGGCGCCCACCTTCCACATGCTCGCGGAACAGCGCCGACACCGGCACATCATGGGCGAGGCCCAGCGGCCACAGCGCGAAGGCCAGCGCGATGAGCGCGCCATAGGCCAGCGCCAGCAGAATCGCGCCGGGCTGCAGGCTCGGCTCGATGGCCACCGGCAGCAAGTGGCCAAAGGCGGCATTGGCGAGGAAGGGCAGGGATGAGCCCACTGCGATGCCGATGGCGATGCCGATGGCCGCGATAAGCCCGACTTCCGCGAGGTAGATTGCGAACACCGTCCGCCCCGGCGCGCCGAGGCTCTTGAAGGTGGCGATGACGCCGCGCTTGGCGTCGAGATGGCTCTTCACCGCATTGGCGACGCCGACGCCGCCGACGAGGAGGGCGGTGAGGCCGACGAGGGTGAGATATTCGGTGAAGCGGCGGACATTATTCTCCAGCCGGGGAGCGGCAGCGTCGCGGGTGCGGGCCTCGAAGCCGGCCTCCGGCGCGCCCTTCTGCACCTCGTCGACAAAGGCGGAAAGCTCAGTGGGCCGGTCCATCCGCACGCGGTAATGCCAGCGCACCAGGCTGCCGGGCTGCAGCAGATCGCTGGCGCGCAGCGCGTCGATGGACACCAGTACGCGTGGGCCGAAGCCGATGCCGGTGGAGAGCAGGTCCGGCTCGCGCTCCAAGGTGCCGCGCAGGATCAGCGTCGCGGCCCCGAGCTGGAAGCGATCGCCAATCTTCAGCTGCAGCCGGTCAGTGAGGGCGGGGTCGACCAGCGCGCCATAGGCGTCGCCGTCGCGGGCCAGCGCCGCGGCGAGCGGCTGCGGCGGGGTGATGTCGAGCGTGCCGACCATGGGGTAGACGCCGTCCACCGCCTTCACCTCCGTCAGCGTGGCGTCGAGCGCCTCGCCGCTGCCCGCACGCGCCATGGCGCGCAGCGTGGCGACGGTGGAAACGCGCCCCCCCGCCTCGATGAGCCTGACTTCCTCCGGGCTCGCCTCGCGCTGCACCAGGGTGAAGGCGGCATCGCCGCCGAGCAGCGTCGTGCCCTCGCGCGCCAGACCGTCGGTCAGGGCGCGCGAGAAGGCGCCGACACCGGCGATGGCGGCGACACCGAGCGCGAGACAGGCGAGGAACACGGCGAATCCGCGCAGGCCGCCGCGCAGTTCGCGCAGGGCGAAGCGCAGCGGCAAGGTGCGGCGGCTCGGCGCGCGCAGCGGGGCGGTGCGGCTTTCGCCGGCCACCGAAGCCGAAACCTGATCCGAATTCATGCGCCGGCCCCGGCGCCGACCAAGGCGTCCGCCGTCTCGACGGCACCGGAGCGCAGCCGCACCGTCCGGTTGCAGCGGCTTGCCAGCGTCGGGTCATGGGTGACGATGACCAGTGTGGCGCCCCGCCGCGCCTGCGCCTCGAACAGCAGGTCCATGATCTGCTTACCGGTCGCCTCGTCGAGATTGCCGGTCGGCTCGTCGGCGACGAGGATGCGCGGCTCCGGCGCCAGGGCACGGGCCACCGCCACGCGCTGCTGCTCGCCGCCGGAGAGCTGGGAAGGGTAGTGGTCGAGCCGATGGCCGAGGCCGACGGCGGTGAGTTCAGCGGCGGCACGGGCGAAGGCATCGGGGCGGCCGGCCAGTTCCAGCGGCACGGCCACGTTTTCCAACGCGGTCATGGTCGGGATGAGGTGGAAGGCCTGGAAGACGATGCCGACATGCCGGCCGCGAAACCGCGCCAGCGCGTCCTCGTCGAGCCCGGTGAGTTGCTGCCCCGCCACCTCGACCCGGCCGGCATCCGCGCGCTCCAGCCCGGCCAGCACCATGAGCAGGCTCGACTTGCCCGAGCCGGACGGCCCGACGAGGCCCACCGCCTCGCCCTGGCGAATGGCGAGCGAGACGCCCTTGAGGATGTGCACGCGCGCCGCGCCGCTGCCGAGAGAGAGTTCGACGCCCTCAAGGCGAATGGCGGTGGCCTGTGTCGTGTCAGAAGGCATGGGGCTCTTTTCGCGTCTGTTGCAGGCCGGCGGAGGCTTGTCCTCTGGAGGCCGGCATCCCGTGCACCATATGTTGCGCTGCACCGTTTCCGAAAGGGTAGGCCTTTGTCACGATTGCTCCATCGGCTCTTTGCGCTCTGCGCCCTTGCGCTTGTTGGCGCGACGGCCGCCGCCAGCGCCGCCACCGCCGAACCCGTGCGCCTGGTGGCGTTTGGCGACAGCCTCACCGCCGGCTATGGCCTCGCCGCCAGCCAGGCCTTTCCGGTACGGCTGCAGGCGGCGCTGCGGGCCAAGGGACACGAGGTTGTGATCGAGAATGCCGGCGTGTCCGGCGACACCACCAGTGCCGGCCTCGCCCGGCTGGACTGGTCGATCCCCGAGGGGACGGACGGGGTCATCCTTGAGCTCGGCGCCAATGACGCGCTGCGCGGCCTCGACCCGGCGATCCCCGAGCGCTCGCTCGACGCCATTCTGGCGCGACTGAAGGCGCGCGGCATTCCGGTGCTGATGGCCGGCATGCGCGCCCCGCCCAATCTCGGCAGTGCCTATCAGGCGCGTTTCGATGGCATCTATGAAAAGCTGGCGCGGAAATACGATGTGCCGCTCTACCCGTTCTTTCTCGACGGCGTGGCGGGGACCCCCGGGCTCAACCTGCCTGATGGCGTGCATCCCACGGCGGCGGGGGTGGACATCATCGTCGCGCGCACGCTGCCGGTGGTGGAGGCGTTTCTGGCGACGCTGAAGTCCCGTACCCCTGCCGGCACCGCCACTCCCGACTGACGTACCTCCGCTCGCCAAGCCGCGAATGGCAGGATTGTGACGTTGTGTGTCCCGCGGGGTCTCGACGGGGGCGGCGGGGCGGGCTAACGCTCGGCCGGGGCATGTCGTGCATGGTCGGCCTGTGCGGGGGCACATGAAATATCGCAGCGAGATCGACGGCCTTCGGGCCGTCGCCGTCGTTCCTGTCATCCTGTTTCATGCCGGGTTCGGGGCTTTTTCCGGCGGTTATGTCGGGGTCGACGTTTTCTTCGTCATCAGCGGCTATCTCATTACCGTCATCCTACTCAGCGAGATCGAGGCCGGGACCTTCTCCATCGCCCGGTTCTATGAACGGCGGGCGCGGCGCATCCTGCCGGCGCTCAGCGTGGTGATGCTGGCCTGCCTGCCCTTCGCCTGGCTGTGGATGATCCCCGACCAGCTGAAAGAGTTCGGCCAGAGCGTCACGGCCGTGGTGTTCTTCGTCTCCAATTTCCTGTTCTGGAAGGAGGAAGGCAGCTATTTCGCCGCCGCTGCCGAGCTAAAGCCGCTGCTCCACACCTGGAGCCTGGCGGTGGAGGAGCAATATTATCTGTTCGCGCCGCTGACTCTGGCGGCGCTGTGGCGCTTCGGCCGGCGCCGTCTGTTCTGGATGGTGGTCGGGGTGGCGGTGCTCAGCCTGCTCGCCACCGAATGGGGCTGGCGCTACGCGCCGCGCGCCAATTTCTACCTGCCGCAATTCCGCATCTGGGAACTGCTCGCCGGCTCGATCTGCGGCTTTCTCGCGACCAGCCATGCGCCGCGTGCCAGCAATGGGCTGAGCGCGCTGGGGCTGGGGATGATCCTGTTCGCCATCTTTGCCTTTGACGAGGCGACGCCGTTTCCGAGCCTCTATGCGCTGGTGCCGGTGGTCGGGGCGGCGCTGGTGGTTCTGTTCGCGCACAAGGGCACTTTTGTGGCGCGGGTGCTGTCGGCGCGGGTGCTGGTGGGCCTCGGGCTGATCAGCTACAGCGCCTATCTCTGGCATCAGCCGCTTTTTGCCTTTGCGCGCATCCGCTCGCTGGTGGAGCCTGAGCCGGCGCTGATGATGGCGCTGGCGGTGCTCTCGATCGGGCTTGCCTATCTCAGCTGGCGCTATGTCGAGCAGCCCTTCCGCCGCCGCCCCGTGCCGCTGCTGCCGGGCCGGCGCGAACTCTTCCGCGCGAGCGCGGTCGTGGGGGGGCTGTTTGCCGTCGTCGGGATCTATGCGAATGTGTCCAAGGGCATTCCCTCCCGATTGGCCGGCATCGAGAAGGGGAGCCACGCGGAACAACTGATCGCTTCGGCCAGACGCCCTACAACCGACGCCCATTGCGATCGGGGCGGCGCCCCCAATCAGGTCGGGCCGCTCTGCCCGATCTTCCAGCCGGCCAATCCGCGCCACCGCATCCTCATCATCGGCGACAGCCATGCCCAGGCAACGCTGCCCGCCTTCGCCGGGGTGGGCGAGACCGACGCCGTCTACTGGATGGGCGCGCCGAGCTGTCCGCCGCTGATCGGCGTGTCGGTGCATGGCGGCCTGTTCGAGCTCGGCGTGTGCGAGGATCTCGCCCGGCGTCAACTGCGCGCGGCGGAGGAGGGCGCGTTCGATATCGTCGTGTTCGTGGCCCGGTGGTCGATGTACCATTTCGGCTTCAGGAACAAGGTGTTGATCTCGCTTGAGGGAGCCCGGCGCTACCCCTCGCAGGCCGACGCGCGGGAAGCCTTCGCCGCCGCACTGCCCGAGACGGTGCGGCGCTATGTCGAACGGGGCGTGACGGTGGTGCTGCTGGACCAGATTCCGGAACAGGCCGTGCTGCCGCAGAAGGTGCTGGAACAGGCGGCTCTACTCGGCCTGCGCGGCGGGTTCGACGGGGAAGCGCTTGAACAGGCGATCTGGGAGAGTTCGTCCACCGTCGAGACCGATGCGGAGCGACAGGCTTTCAGCGTTGGCGAGTTGCAGAAGGTAAAGGGCGAGAAGGTCTGGCTGCTGTCCTTCGATGAGGTTTTCGAGCGTGACGGGCGTTATGTCTGGGGGGATCGCGACGGCGCCTTCTATTCCGACCGCGACCATCTCTCAGTTCATGGCAGCGCGTTTCTGCGCGACAGCGTGACAAAGGCCTTCGCGGCGATCACGCGCCCACCGCAGGGGGCGGTGACGCCCGGATTGTGACGTTGTGTGTCCCGTGAGTTCTCGACGGGGGCGGCGGGGCGAGCTAACGCTCGGCCCGGGGCATATCGTGCATAGTCGGCCTGTGCGGGGGCACATGAAGTACCGAAGTGAGATCGACGGCCTTCGGGCCGTCGCCGTCGTTCCTGTCATCCTGTTTCATGCCGGGTTCGGGGCTTTTTCCGGCGGTTATGTCGGGGTCGACGTCTTCTTCGTCATCAGCGGCTATCTCATTACCGTCATCCTGCTCAGCGAGATCGAGGCCGGGACCTTCTCCATCGCCCGGTTCTATGAACGGCGGGCGCGGCGCATTCTGCCGGCGCTCAGCGTGGTGATGCTGGCCTGTCTGCCCTTCGCCTGGCTGTGGATGATCCCCGACCAGCTGAAAGAGTTCGGCCAGAGCGTCACGGCCGTGGTGTTCTTCGTCTCCAATTTCCTGTTCTGGAAGGAGGAAGGCAGCTATTTCGCCGCTGCCGCCGAGCTAAAGCCGCTGCTCCACACCTGGAGCCTGGCGGTGGAGGAGCAATATTATCTGTTCGCGCCACTGACTCTGGCGGCGCTGTGGCGCTTCGGCCGGCGCCGGCTGTTCTGGATGGTGGTCGGGGTGGCGGTGCTCAGCCTGCTCGCCACCGAATGGGGCTGGCGCTACGCGCCGCGCGCCAATTTCTACCTGCCGCAATTCCGCATCTGGGAACTGCTCGCCGGCTCGATCTGCGGCTTTCTCGCCACCAGCCATGCGCCACGCGCCAGTAACGGGCTGAGCGCGCTGGGGCTGGGGATGATCCTGTTCGCCATCTTTGCCTTTGACGAGGCGACGCCGTTTCCCAGCCTCTATGCGCTGGTGCCGGTGGTCGGGGCGGCGCTGGTGGTGCTGTTCGCGCACAAGGGCACTTTCGTGGCGCGGGTGCTGTCGGCGCGGGTGCTGGTGGGCCTCGGGCTGATCAGCTACAGCGCCTATCTCTGGCACCAGCCGCTTTTCGCCTTTGCGCGCATCCGCTCGCTGGTGGAGCCGGCGCCAGCGCTGATGATGGCGCTGGCGGTGCTCTCGATAGGGCTTGCCTATCTCAGCTGGCGCTATGTCGAACAACCCTTCCGCCGCCGCCCCGTGCCGCTGCTGCCGGGCCGGCGCGAACTCTTCCGCGCGAGCGCGGTCGTGGGGGGGCTGTTTGCCGTCGTCGGCTTTGCAATGAGCTTTTCGGGCGGCTTTCCAGGCCGGCTCGCGGGCGTTGCGCCCGGCAGCTATGCCGACACGCTTCTGGCCTCGTTCCGCCGGTCGTCGCTCAAGCTCGACTGCGCCCCGGTGCCGCCGGGCGAGAACCGGGCGCCGCTCTGCGCCGTATTCACGCCCGAGCACCCGAAGCTGCGCATCCTCATCATCGGCGACAGCCATGCCGGTTCGATCCTGCCGGCCTTTGCCGGGGTCGGACGCGACAATGCGGTCTATCAGATGGCGCTGGCCAGCTGCCCGCCGATCAACCGCACCACGCTGCACCGGGCGATCTTCGACATCGGTGTGTGCGAGCAGGCCTCGCGCGACCAGTTGCAGGCCGCGCGCGACGGACACTTCGACGTGGTGGTGCTGGCCGCCCGCTGGTCGGTCTATGCCGGCCGCGAGCGCGGCCGCTCCTTCGCGCTTGGGCCTGAGGGTGACCCCTTCTTCCCCTCGCTCGCCACATCGCGCGCCACCTTCTCCAGCCATCTCGCGGCGACGGTGCAGGATTATCGCGCTCTCGGCGCCGCCGTGGTGCTCATCGACCAGGTGCCGGAACACCCGGTAGTGCCGCGCAAGGTGATCGAGCAGGCGGTCCTGCTCGATCTCGATCATGGCAGCGGTCCGGCACAGTTCGAGAAGGCGGTGGAGGAGAGTTCCACCACCGTGGAGGCGGATGGCAAGCTGCAAGGCTTCGCCACGGCGGAGCTGGACAAGCTGCGCGGAGAGAAGGTGTGGGTGCTCTCCTTCGATGAGCTCTTCGCCCATGGCGGGCGCTATCTCTGGGGCGACCGCAACGGGGCCTTCTATATCGACGGCGACCACCTCTCCCCCTATGGCGCGGCGCTGGTGGAACCGGCGATGACGGCGGCGTTCACCACGATCGCGGAGGAGCTGAAGCCCAGCGGGAGCACGCCGCCACTGCCGTAACGGGCGCCGGTAGATGTGCCGAAGGAGCGGGGCGGCAGCTTGCCGGCCGGCCGGGGGCTACCTATCTTGTCCGCACCTTCCCCCCGTCTTTGCGAAAAGCTCCCCACATGCAGTATCGCCCGCTCGGCCGCACCGGCCTCGAGGTCTCCACGATCTGTCTCGGCACCATGACCTATGGCGAACAGAACACAGAGGCCGAAGGCCACGCGCAGATGGACTATGCGCTCGACCACGGCATCAATTTCTTTGACACCGCCGAACTCTATTCCATTCCGCCGAAGCCCGAGACGCAGGGCTCCACCGAGCGCATCATCGGCAGCTGGTTCAAGGCGCGCGGCAACCGCGACAAGGTGATCCTCGCCACCAAAGTGTGCGGCCTCTCGCAGATGGACTGGTTCCGCGACGATGGCGTTCCCGCGCGCCCGACGCGTGGCCAGATTCGCGAGGCGGTGGAAAAGAGCCTCGCGCGGCTGCAGACCGACTATATCGACCTCTATCAGCTGCACTGGCCGGGCCGGCCGGTGGCACTGTTCGGCGCCAACCCGACCCGCTGGGAGAGCGCGCCCGGGCCGGAGACCCCCATCGCCGAGACGCTCGACGCCTTCGCCGAACTGGTGAAGGAGGGAAAGATCCGCCATTTCGGCCTCTCCAATGAGAGCGCCTGGGGCACGATGAAGTTCCTCGCCGAGGCGGAGCGGACTGGGGCGCCGCGCGTCGCCTCGCTGCAGAACGCCTATAATCTCCTGAACCGTACTTATGAGACGGCGCTCGCCGAAGTGAGCCTGCGCGAGGATGTGGCGCTTCTCGCCTATTCCCCGCTCGGCCAGGGCTATCTCACCGGCAAGTACCAGAAGGGCGCGCTCCCCGAGGGCTCGCGCACCGCGCTGTTCCAGCGGGCTTTCCGCTATCAGGTGCCGGGGGCAGAGGAGGCGATCGACGACTATCTCGCCATCGCCCGCGACGCCGGGCTCGATCCCTCGCAGATGGCGATCGCCTTTTGCCTGACGCGGGAGTTCATGACCTCGGTCATCATCGGCGCGACGACGATGGAACAGCTCGTCACCGATATCGGGGCGGTCGACGTGACGCTCTCGCCCGAGGTGCTCAAGCGCATCGACGCCGTACATCAGCTTCGCGGCAATCCCTGCCCCTGATTAGCGCAGGCGGCGGGCCCACTCGCCGCCTATTTCTCGCCCGTGCTCTCGGGTGGGGCGTGGCGTGTCATCAGCGGCACCTGCGCCATGGCGAAGACGAGGGTGATCGGCAGATAGCCGAAGGTCTTGAACGCCACCCAGGTGTCGGTGGAGACGTTGCGCCAGACGATTTCGTTCAGCACCGCCATGACGAGGAAGAACACGCCCCAGCGTATGGTCAATTCGCGCCAGCCCTGGTCGGTGAGCACGAAGACATCGCCAAGCACATAGGGCAGCAGCGGTTTGCGCAGCCACAGCCCGCCGAGCAGAGCGATGCCGAACAGCGCGTTCACCAGCGTCGGCTTCATCTTGATGAAATGGTCGTCCTGCAGCACCAGGGTGAGCGTGCCGAACACCAGCACCACGCCGGCCGAGACCAGCGGCATGACCGCGATCTTGCGGGCAATGATCCACATGACCGCCAGAGCGGCGAAGGTGGCGACCATGAAGGCGCCGGTGGCGACATAAATGCCGCCCCTCCCATTGGCGATGAAGAACACCACCAGCGGGCCCATTTCCAGCGCGAATTTCAGCAGCGGGTGCATGGTGCGCAGGCGGGTGCCGGTGGCGGGGCCGGACGGTGCATCGCTCATGGGGTCAGTCCTCCAGTCCGACGATGGCGCGGGCGAAATCGCGCGCCGCGAAGGGTTGCAGGTCGTCAATGCCCTCGCCGACGCCGATGAGATGGATCGGCAGGCCGTGCTTGGCGGCGATGGCGACCAGGATGCCCCCACGCGCCGTGCCGTCCAGCTTGGTCATGACGAGGCCAGTGACGCCCGCCACCCGCTTGAACGCGTCCACCTGCTGCAGCGCGTTCTGGCCCACCGTGGCATCGAGCGTCAGCACCACCGCATGCGGCGCGGTGGGGTCCTGCTTCTTGATCACGCGGACGATCTTTTCCAGCTCGTCCATCAGCTCGACGCGGTTCTGCAGCCGGCCGGCCGTGTCGATGATGAGCACGTCGGCGCCCTCCGCGCGGGCCTGCTGCAGCCCGTCAAAGGCGACGCCGGCGGCGTCGGCGCCAGGCGGACGGGAGACGAGGCTGGCGCCGGTGCGCTCCGCCCACACCTTCAACTGCTCGATGGCCGCCGCCCGGAACGTGTCGCCGGCGGCGAGCACCACCTTCTTGCCCTGCGCGCGCAGGGTGGAGGCGAGCTTGCCGATGGTCGTGGTCTTGCCCGAGCCGTTGACGCCGACCATCAGCAGGATGAACGGCTTGGTCTCGCCGGCGAAGGCGAGCGGCTGCGCCACCGGCTTCAGCACCGCCTCGATCTCGGCGGCGACGAGGGCGCGCACCTCCTCGGGCTCGATGGTCTTGTCGTAGCGCCCCTTGCCGACGGCCGCGGCGATGCGGGCGGCCGTGTCCATGCCGAGATCGGCGCGGATCAGCACGTCCTCCAGGTCTTCCAGCGTGTCGGCATCGAGCTTGCGCTTGGTGAACAGGTCGGTGATGCCGGTGGAGAGACCGGTGGCGGTCCGGGTCAGCCCCTGGGTCAGGCGCTTCCAGAATCCGGGGCGGGCCTTCGTCGTCTCGTCGTTCATGTCGGTCATGCCGCGATCAGCCGAACGCCGTCATGGCCGGCGATGCGGATATGGGTCAGCGTTCCGGGCGCCAGCGCCGAGGCCAGGCGCACCGGGGTGAAGCTCTTGGTGCGCGCGAGGCCGCCACGCTCGGCCAGCACTTCGCGCCGCGCCCCGACCTCGGCGGCGAGGTGGCGCAGCAGCGCCTGCGCCCCCTTGTCCCGCAGGCGGCGGGCGCGCTCCTTCACGAGAGCGGGGTCGACCGCCGGCATGCGCGCCGCCGGGGTGCCGGGGCGCGGGGAGAAGGGGAAGACGTGCAGATGCGTCAGCCCGCAGGAATCCACCAGATCGAGCGAGGCGCGGAAGGCCGTTTCCGATTCCGTGGGGAAGCCGGCGATGAGATCGGCGCCGAACACCATTTCCGGCCGGGCCCGGCGCAGGGCGCGGCAGAAGCCGATGGCCTGTTCGCGCGAATGCCGGCGCTTCATCCGCTTGAGGATGAGATCGTCGCCCGCCTGCAGCGAGAGGTGGAGATGCGGCATCAGCCGCTCTTCTTCCGCCAGTGCGCGCATCAGTTCGTCGTCGACCTCCACTGAATCGAGCGAGGAGAGCCGCAGCCGGGGCAGTTCCGGCACATGGCGCAGCAGGGTGCGCACCAGCGTGCCGAGCCGTGGCGCGCCGGGAAGGCCGGCGCCGTAGGAGGTGAGGTCGACCCCGGTGAGCACGATTTCGCGCGTGCCCTGTTCCACGAGCTCGCGCACCCGCGCGACGACCGCGCCCATGGGCACGGAGCGGGAATTGCCTCGCCCATAGGGGATGACGCAGAAGGTGCAGCGATGGTCGCAGCCATCCTGCACCTGCACGAAGGCGCGTGTGTGTCCCTCGATCGTGTCGGCCGGCCCGTCCAGCAGATGCGGCGCGGTCTCGCGCACCGCCATGATGTCGCCGACGACGATCTTCGCCTCGTGGTCGAGGCCGAAATCGAGCGCGGCGCGGGTCGCCTGCCACGCCTCCGGCGCGGTCTTCTCGGCATTGCCGAGCACGCGGTCGACTTCTCCCATCGCCGCGAAGCGGGCGGGCTCGGTCTGCGCGGCGCAGCCGGTGACGATGATGCGGCGGGTGGGGGCCTCGCGCTTGAGCCGGCGGATGGTCTGACGCGCCTGCTTCACCGCCGCGGCGGTGACGGCACAGGTATTGACGATGACCGCGTTCTCCAGCCCCGCCGCGCCGGCCATCGCCTTGGCGCTGGCGGAATCGAGCGCGTTCAGCCGGCAGCCGAAACTGACGACCTCAACGGCGGACGCAGGGGCCGGGGCGGCGAGCGGCATCGTCACTCGGCTTCGCCGAGCATGACGGCGGTGAGCCGGCCGTCGAACTCGACTTCGGCGGGGCCGGTCATCAGCATGTGGTCGTCGCTCTCGCGCCAGTCGATGACCAGATCGCCGCCGGGCAGACTGATGGTGACGCGCCGGCCGGTGAGGCCGAGGCGCGCCGCGCACACGGCGGTGGCGCAGGCGGCGGTGCCGCAGGCACGGGTGAGGCCGACGCCACGCTCCCACACCTTCAGCACGATGTGGTCGGGCGAGACCACCTGCGCGGCGGAGATGTTTGCCCGCTCCGGGAAGATCGGATGGCGTTCCAGCTCCGGTCCCAGAAGGGCGAGATCGACCGCGTTGATGTCCTCCACCCAGAAAATGGCGTGCGGGTTGCCGACATTGACCACCGCCGGCGCGCGCAGCACCGGCGCGTCCGCCGGCCCTGCCTGCAATTCGATGGCGCGGGTATCACTGACCGGGCCGGCGAGCGGGATGTCGTGCCAGCCGAAACGCGGCACACCCATGTCGACGGTGATGCCCTCGGGGGCGAGGGTGCACTCCAGCGGGCCGGCGACGCTCTCGAACAGCATATGCTGCGCGCCTGTGCGGCCGGATTCATAAAGCGCGATGCAACGTGTGCCGTTGCCGCAGGCACCGGATTCCGAACCGTCGGAATTGATGATGCGCACGAAAGCGCGCGTGCCCTCGGTTTGTGGCGGGTAGAGCGCCATGATCTGGTCGAAGGGCAGCACCTCCGGCCGGGCGAGGGCGCGCGCTTCTTCCGGCGGCACGGCGAGCGGGGCGTCGCGCAGATCGAGCACGACGATCTCGTTGCCGAGGCCGTTCATCTTGACGAAGGGTCGGTTTTCCAGCGCGGCCATGAACCCGGTTTCGCGGCAGCGGCGGACGGGCCGCCGGTGGGTTGACGAGGATGCGGTCCTTATATGGCGAAGCGCCGAGGCTTGACCAGACTTATCGCCGGCCGGTCCGTCTGGGCACGAGTGTCGCGGCGCGGCGACAGGGGGCGGCGAAGCGGCGCGGTGGGCCGCGCGGACCGTCGCGGGCGCGCCTGCGTAATGCTAGGAGTCGCGTTCATGTCTTGTTTCCGGCGCCGCGCCCCTTTCCGGTGAATCGACCATGATGGTGAACGTCTCCGCCCGCCCGCTGCCGCGCCGGCTTCTCCTCGTGCTGGCGCTGCTGGCCGTCCCGGCGCTGCCGGCTACGGTGCGGGCACAGGACGCCGCTCCGCCCGCGAACGCCGCGCCCGCCGATCCCGCGCCTGCCACCCCCGACGCGGCACCGCTCGACGATGACGACATGATCGCCCCGCCGATGATCGACCCGCGCGCGGTGGAGACGCAGAATGTCGCCCCCGCGCCGGACCCGCTGAAGCGGCCCGACGGGTTTGGCGAGGAATCAGTGATGAAGCCGGTGCCGGTGCTGATGAAGGCCGGCCACGCGAACTGGGACGACGCCTTCAAGACCATCGTCGCAACGCTGAAGGAGATCGACGCCGAGATGGCGCGGCTGAAGCTCAAGCCCAACGGCGCCTCCTTCATCATCTATACCGCAACCGACGATCTCGGCTTCGATTTCGAGGCGGCGGTGCCGTTCGAGGGCGCCACGGCGGACAAGCCGCAGAACGGCATGATGTTCTCCGCTTCGCCCGCCGGGCGGGCGCTGCGCTTCACCCATCGCGGGCCCTATGATTCCATGGACCCGACCTATGAGCAGATCGCCAACCTGCTCGACGCCAAGGATCTGGAAGCGCAGGACCTCTATGTCGAGGAATACCGCTCCGACCCACGCACCACGCCGGAGGACGACCTCGTCATCGATATCTGGGTGCCGCTGAAGTGATCATCGGCGCCCCGCCGCATGGGTGTCCGGCGTCCGGCCATTCGCCTCGCCCGCCGTGCTGTGCTATGAGGCGCGCAAACGGACATCTTCGATAGCGACATGAACCTCATCGATACCACAGCGGCCTCCGCCGCCGGGGCGCGTCTCCCCGTCGAGGGCGCATCCGCCGAGACGCCGCGTGCGGAGGCGAAGCGCTCCCTGGCCGGGCTCGACCGCGCCGGGCTGGCCGAGGCGCTGGCCGAGATCGGCCTGCCGGAGCGCGACCGCCGCATGCGCGTGGCCCAGCTCTGGCACTGGATCTATCTGCGCGGGGCGCTGTCCTTCGACGAGATGACCAATGTCGGCAAGGGTCTGCGCGAAAAGCTCAGCGCCGCCTTCTCGCTGGACCGTCCCGAGGTCGTGGTCGAGCAGGTGTCGAATGACGGCACCCGCAAATGGTTGCTGCGCCTGCCGCCCGACATTGCCGGCGACAAGCCGCACGATGTCGAGATGGTCTATATCCCGGAGAGCGACCGCGGTACGCTGTGCGTCTCCTCCCAGGTCGGCTGCACGCTCAACTGCTCCTTCTGCCACACCGGCACGCAGCGCCTGGTGCGCAACCTCACGGCGGCCGAAATCGTGGCGCAGGTGATGGTGGCGCGGGACCGGCTCGGCGACTATCCCGGCCGCGAGCGGGCGACGGGTCCCGGCCTTCCCACCGAAGGCGACCGGCTGGTGACCAATATCGTGTTCATGGGCATGGGCGAGCCGCTCTACGCCTATGATTCCGTCGCCAAGGCGATCGAGGTGCTGGCCGATGGCGAAGGTCTCGGCATCGGCAAGAGGCGCATCACCGTGTCGACCTCGGGCGTGGTGCCGGAGATCGAGAAGCTTGGCCGCGAGGTCGGGCCGATGCTCGCCATCTCGCTGCACGCGGTGCGCGACGAGCTGCGCGACGTGCTGGTGCCGATCAACAAGAAATACCCGCTGAAGGATCTGCTGGAGGCGTGCCGCACCTATCCGGCCGCGTCCAACGCCAAGCGCATCACCTTCGAATATGTGATGCTCAAGGGTGTGAACGACAGCCCGGCCGACGCCAAGGCGCTGGTGCGGCTGCTCGCCGGCATTCCCGCCAAGATCAATTTGATCCCGTTCAACCCCTGGCCGGGCACGAAATATGAGTGCTCGGACTGGGAAACCATCGAGCAGTTCTCCGACATCGTGTTTCGCGCCGGCTATTCCAGCCCGGTGCGTACGCCGCGCGGGCGCGACATCCTCGCCGCTTGCGGCCAGCTGAAAAGCGAGACGGAGAAGCTCTCCGCCCGCGAGCGCCTCGCCCTGCGGGCGATGGCGGCGGCGGCGGAATAGGGGCGCATAATGGACAATCTGCTGCGGCTGCTGCTGCGTCTCCTCATCGTGCCGCTCGGCGGCGTGGCGGGAATGATCGCCGCGCTGGCCATCATCCTGGTCGGCTACTGGCAGCTGGGCGACCTGATCTCCGGCGCGGCCGAGATTGAGGCGGTGGCGCTGGCGGATGCGCTGACCACCGCCGCCTTTGCGATGATGGCCATCGTCGTGATGATGGGCGGTCTCGCGCTGATCGGCGTTCTCTTCGCCGAGGCGTTCGCGGTGCGCTCCTGGGTTTTCCATGTCGCCAATGGCGCGATCTCCGCCCTGATCGCGGCACAGATTTTCCCGCCCTATCCGGATGCGCCCGTGCCGTTCAACGGCATGCTCTACATTCTCGGCGCCGGCCTCGCTGGCGGGCTGGTCTATTGGGCTGTGGCGGGATGGAGCGCCGGTTTCTGGAAGCCGCTGGGCCCCACGCGGCCCGCCGCGCCGCTGCCGCCGGCCCAGCCCGCTCCCCCCACGGCGCCCTGAGCGCTGTTGCAACGCTTGCACCGGCGCGCGCCATGCCTATAGTCCGCGCGCCCTTCCGGGCTCGGCTCCTTTCCTGCGGAACGTGATATGGCGAACGATGTGAAGAAGGTGGTGCTCGCCTATTCGGGCGGTCTCGACACCTCGGTGATCCTCAAATGGCTGCAGACCACCTATGGCTGCGAGGTGGTGACCTTCACCGCCGATCTCGGCCAGGGTGAGGAACTGGAGCCGGCGCGCAAGAAGGCCGAACTGCTCGGCATCAAGCCGGAAAACATCTTCATCGAGGATGTGCGCGAGGAGTTCGTCTCCGAATACGTATTCCCGATGTTCCGCGCCAATGCGCTGTATGAGGGGCTGTACCTGCTCGGCACCTCCATCGCACGGCCGCTGATCTCCAAGAAGCAGATCGAGATCGCCCGCAAGGTCGGCGCCGACGCCGTGGCCCATGGCGCCACCGGCAAGGGCAACGACCAGGTGCGCTTCGAGCTCTCCTATTACGCGCTGGAGCCGGAGATCAAGGTGATCGCGCCGTGGCGCGAATGGGACCTGACCTCCCGCACCCGCCTGCTGGAGTTCGCCGAGACCCACCAGATCCCGATCGCCAAGGACAAGCGCGGCGAGGCGCCGTTCTCGGTCGACGCGAATCTGCTGCACTCGTCCTCCGAGGGCAAGGTGCTGGAAGACCCGGCCGAGGAAGCGCCGGAATATGTCTACCAGCGCACCATCTCGCCCGAGGCGGCGCCGGACAAAGCGACCTACATCACCATCGGCTTCGAGAAGGGCGACGCGGTCTCCATCGATGGCGAAAAGCTCTCCCCCGCCACGCTGCTGACCAAGCTGAACGAGCTCGGCAAGGCCAATGGCATCGGCCGGCTCGACCTCGTCGAGAACCGCTTCGTCGGCATGAAGTCGCGCGGCGTCTACGAGACGCCCGGCGGCACGATCCTTCTGCAGGCGCATCGTGGCATTGAGAGCATCACGCTCGACCGTGGCGCGGCGCATCTGAAAGACGACATCATGCCCCGCTATGCGGAGCTGATCTATTACGGCTTCTGGTTCTCGCCGGAGCGCGAAATGCTGCAGGCGCTGATCGACAAGAGCCAGGAATTCGTCACCGGCGAGGTTCGGCTCAAGCTCTACAAGGGCAATGTCGAGGTGGTCGGCCGCTCCTCGCCCTATTCGCTCTACAATCAGGACCTCGTGACCTTCGAGGAAGGCGCGGTGGCCTATGACCACCGCGACGCCGCTGGCTTCATCAAGCTGAACGCGCTGCGCCTGCGCACGCTGGCCAATCGCGACCGCAAGGTCCGGGGCTGAGACAACAGACGGGCGGGAGGGTTTGCGCGCGCTTGACCCGCAAGCTCTGCCCGCCCCCTGAGCAACCTTCCTCATCCCCGGGCTTGACCCGGGGATCCAGACCTTGAAGTGCGCACTGACCCTGGGTGCCCGGGTCAAGCCCGGGCATGAGGGGGTGTGAGAGGCGTCCTCAGATCGCCTGTCCGCCCGACACCTCGATGCGCTGGGCCGTGACCCAGCGATTGTCGGGCGACAGGAGGCTGGCCACCATCGGGCCGATATCGTCCGGCACGCCGACGCGGCCGAGTGCGGTGATGTTCGCAAGCTGCTTGTTGATCTCGGCATTGTCGCGCACCGCGCCGCCGCCGAAATCGGTCTCGATCGCGCCCGGCGCCACCGTATTGACGGCGATGCCGCGCGCCCCGAGTTCCTTGGCCATATAGCGGGTGAGCACTTCCACCGCGCCCTTCATCGCCGCGTAGGCGGCGTAGCCGGGATAGGCGAAGCGGGTGAGGCCGGAAGAGAAATTGACGATGCGCCCGCCATCCGCGATCAGCGGCAGCAGCGTCTGGGTGAGGAAGAACACGCCCTTCACATGCACGTCCACCAACCGGTCGAACTGCGCCTCGGTGGTGTCGGCGATGGACGCATAATCGCCATGGCCGGCATTGTTGACGAGGTGGTCGAAGCTCTCGCGGCTCCAGACTTCGGAAAGCACGGCGCGCAGGCGCTCGGCGAAGGCGGGGAAATCGGCGACCTTGCCGGTGTCGAGCTGAAGCGCGACCGCCTTGCGGCCCAGCGCCTCGATCTCGGCCACCACCGCCTGCGCGTCCTCGGCGCGGCTGTGATAGGTCAAGACAACATCGCCACCGCGACGGGCGACGCTGAGAGCGGTGTTGCGGCCAAGCCCGCGGCTGCCGCCGGTGATGAGGGTGATGGTCAAGGGTCCGTCTCCTGTTGGGGTGAGACAGATATGACGCACGGCGCCCGGCGGTGGTTGCCGGATCGGCGCGGGTTCTTGCCTATTTCTCCGAAGGTGCTTCCCTTCCTTCGTCAGGGGGGTAGGATGGGCGCATGACAACGCTGCTCGACATCATGGACCGGCACGGCCGGCTTCACGCTGACGCCAACGGCATCGCCACGACGCCGATCCCCGGCGTCATGTTTTTCCGCGTCACCGCCCCGTCGGGCGTTAGCCACGCCATCGCCCGGCCGCTGGTCTGTCTGGTGGTGCAGGGCGCCAAGCAGGTAACGATGGGCGGCCGCGATTTTCCCCTTGGTGCGGGGGATTCGCTGCTGATCACCGCCGACGTGCCGATCGTCAGCCAGATCACCAAGGCGAGTGCTGCCGCGCCCTATGTGTCGCTGGTGCTGGAACTGGACCTTGCCATCGTCGCCGAGCTGGCGCGGGAAATGGGGCCGGCGCTGGCTGGTGTGACCGACCCCGTGCGGGTCGACCCGACCGATGGCGAGGTGGCGGGCGCGGCGCTGCGGCTGCTGCAGTTGCTCGATCGTCCTGCCGCGCTGCCGGTGCTGCAGGCTTCGCTGATCCGCGAGATGCATTACTGGCTGCTGGCCGGCCGGCACGGCGCCGCCATTCGCCGGCTCGGCTGGCCGGATAGCCACGCCCAACGCATCGGCCGCGCGGTGGCGCTGCTGCGCGCGGAGTTCGCCAAGCCCTTGCCGGTGAACCGACTCGCGGAGGTGGCGGGAATGAGCGTCTCCACCTTCCATCAGCATTTCCGCGCGGTCACCTCGCTATCGCCGCTGCAGTTCCAGAAGCAGCTTCGGCTGATCGAGGCGCGGCGGCTGATGGCGGCGGAAGGGGCGTCCGCCAGCATGGCTGCCTTTGCGGTTGGCTATGAAAGCGTGCCGCAATTCACCCGCGAATATGGACGCCTTTTCGGCGCGCCGCCGGTGCGGGACGTGAAGGCGGCGCGGGAGCAGATGCGCGCCGCCTGAAGTTCGAGAGGCGGGATCTCAGTCCAGCGGCACCTTGCGGTTCTCGCCGAGATCGGTGGTCGAGCCGGAAAGACGCGCCGCCATCATCTTGAACAGCACGCCGACGGAATTGGACGGGCCGTCCCAATATTCCGCCTGGTCGGGAATGAAGCGCAGGACGCAGATGTTCGGATCGGTCTTGCCCTGCGGCCAGAACGCCTTGTTCATGTCGCTCCACAAGTCGTCGATCTTGGCGCGGTCGCTGGAGACTTCGGCCTGGCCGGACACCGAAAGGTAGTTGTTGTCGCCCGGCTTGGCGAAGGTGAGCGCGGCCTGCGGGTCCCGCTCCAGTTCGTCATCCTTGTGGCCGCGGCGGTCCGAAAGGAACCAGACGCAGCCTTCCTCGCGGGAGGGATGGGCATCCATCGGCCGGGCGCGCAACGTTTCGCCCTCGCGGGTGACGAGCATGCAGATGCGCATATCCTCCATCATCTCCCAAACGCGGTCGATGGCTTCGGCGGTGGTCTTGTCGTCCATGAAAAGCCTCCTCGGGTTCGAGGGGAGAACCCGGAGCCGCAGCGCTGGTTCCTCGCGTCGTGCGGCGATCCGCCTGCGGCATCCGTGCTGTTCCGCTGTCATGTGGCAGCGCTCTCGCTATGCTAGCGAGCCCACGCAAGGAGACGCTCATGGCCTGGTCGCTTACCGTCGGATATGTCTATGGCACCGCGGTCCGCATTCATGTGACCTTCCTGCTGTTCCTGGCCTGGATCTGGGTCGCCTATTACCAGAGGGGCGGGGCGGGCGCGGCCTGGGACGGCGTCGCCTTCGTGGCGCTGCTCTTCCTCTGCGTGCTGTTGCACGAGTTCGGCCATATCTTCGCGGCGCGGCGCTACGGGGTGAAGACGCCGGAGGTCACGCTCTGGCCGTTCGGCGGCATCGCCCGGCTGGAGCGCATCCCGGAAAAGCCGTCGGAAGAGCTGGTGGTGGCGCTGGCCGGGCCGGCGGTGAATGTGGTCATCGCCGCTGTGCTGTTGCTCTTCCTCGGCGGCAATGTCGGGGTGGAGCATATCGAGAGCATCGAAAACCCGCAGGTGAGCCTGCTCGCCAAGCTCGCAGCCGCCAACATCTTTCTCGTGGTGTTCAATCTCATTCCCGCCTTTCCCATGGATGGCGGGCGGGTGCTGCGCGCGCTGCTGGCGATGAAGATGAGCCATGCGCAGGCGACGCAGACGGCGGCCTCCATCGGGCAGGGCCTTGCCATCGGCCTCGGCGTGCTCGGCATTTTCGGCAACCCGATGCTGATCATCATCGCCGTCTTCGTCTTCCTTGCCGCGTCCGGCGAGGCCGGGCAGGTGCAGATGAAGCAGGTGGCGCAGGGGCTGCTGGTGGAAGATGCGATGATCACCCAGTTCGAGACGCTGGGCCCGACGGCGAGCGTCGGCGATGCGGCGGAAGCGTTGATCCGCACCACCCAGAAGGAGTTTCCCATTGTCGACGGCGCAGTGCATCTGCGCGGCGTGCTCACCCGCGACGCCATGATTCGCGCGCTGCAGGCGCAGGGGCCCGGCGCTTCGGTGCTGGAAGCGATGGCGGAGGTGCCGACGGTCGGCACCCGCACCCCGCTGGACCGTGCGCTGGCGCTCATCACCCAGCGCGGCGCTCCGGTCGTCGGCGTGGTGGATGCCGGCGGCAGGCTGGTCGGCCTGCTCTCGCCGGAGAATGTCGGTGAGATGATGATGCTGCGCGCCGCCCAGCCGGACGCCCGCTTCGGTCCGTGGGCAAAGCGCAGCCCGCCCGCGCGGCCGGTTGCCTGACGGCAGCCGGTCCGCCTAGCCGGCTTCCTTCACGCCGGTCACGCCGGTGAAAGCCGGCGGGTCGCTGGCGGGGAAGCTCTCGTCCAGCGCCTCGTCGATGTCCGTCTTGTCGGCTTTCGCCTCCGTCGCATGGCCGCCGGGGGGAATCACCTCGGTGCCGCCGGGTACGCCGCCATCGGAGGGCGGTACATCGCCGGTAATGCCGCCCAGTGCCGGCGGATCGCTGGCGGGGAATGTCTCCTCGATGGTTTCGTCGATCTCGGCCTCGGTATAGTCCGCATCGCCGGGCTTGCCGTTGTCCTGAACCATGGCCCACTCCTGTGTCTGATAGCTGCAAAGTGGGGCCAGGCCGCGCAGCTTCAAGGGTTTCCACCTGCCGCGCTGCGAGACGGAACCTTGCCGGTCGGCGCGCGTTGTTCGCAATGTCGCGCCTCGTTCCAGCGCGCGCGGGCGCGGCGGCTTTCCGACCCTCTGCGCGCCGAGGAGTAGGTTCATGACCCCCGATCACGAGCCCGTCCGGTTGCAATACTGGCCGCCCTCCCACACCGTGGATGCCCCTGACAAATGGCCCGATTCCTATGAGTTCGGCTCGGTGGAAGATGCGGTCGCCTTTGCCATGACCCAGTCGCCTTCCCATCGCGAGGTGGCGTGGCTGCGCACGGCCGAGGGCGAAATCCTCAAGCCCGCTCAGATCCGCCGGTTGTGGGAATTGCGCCGCGACCATTGATCGCTTTTTCGCCCGCGAGAGTGTGCCGCCCCGCTTCCGTCGTTGATCTTGCGGGCTTTGTGAGTATAGTGCGCCGCAAAATTCACGCGGGTCCGAAGACTTCGGGCCCGCTTTTTGGTGTTTTCATATGAAGCTGCGCAACATCGCCATCATCGCCCACGTCGACCACGGCAAGACCACGCTGGTGGACGAACTGCTCAAGCAGTCCGGCTCCTATCGTGAGAACCAGCGCGTCGCCGAGCGTGTGATGGATTCGAACGATCTCGAAAAGGAGCGCGGCATCACCATCCTCGCCAAGGCCACCTCGGTGGTCTGGAAGGACACCCGGATCAACATCGTCGACACCCCCGGCCACGCCGATTTCGGCGGCGAGGTGGAGCGTATCCTCAACATGGTGGACGGCGCCATCGTGCTGGTCGATGCCGCCGAAGGCCCGATGCCGCAGACCAAATTCGTGGTCGGCAAGGCGCTGAAGGTCGGCCTGCGCCCGATCGTGGCGATCAACAAAGTCGATCGTCAGGACGCGCGTGCGCAGGAAGTCATCAATGAGGTGTTCGACCTCTTCGCCGCGCTCGACGCCACCGATGACCAGCTCGACTTCCCCATTCTCTACGGGTCCGGCCGCAATGGCTGGATGGCGCATTCGCCGGAAGGGCCGAGCGACCAGGGCATGGCGCCGCTGTTTGACCTCGTGCTGAAGCATGTGCCGGAGCCGACCGTCGAGGAAGCGCCGTTCAAGATGATCGGCACGCTGCTCGAAGCCAACCCCTTCCTCGGCCGCATGATCACCGGACGTATCACCTCTGGCTCGATCAAGCCGAACCAGGCGGTGAAGGTGCTGGCGCAGGACGGTTCGCTGGTCGAGCAGGGCCGCATCTCCAAGATTCTCGCCTTCCGCGGCATTGAACGTCAGCCGATCGAGGAGGGCGTCGCCGGCGACATCGTCGCCATTGCCGGCCTCTCCAAGGGCACGGTGGCCGACACGTTCTGCGATCTCTCGGTCGACACGCCGCTCAAGGCGCAGCCGATCGACCCGCCGACCGTCACCATGACCTTCATCGTCAATGATTCGCCGCTCGCCGGCACCGAAGGCGACAAGGTGACTAGCCGCGTCATCCGCGACCGCCTGCTGCGCGAGGCCGAGGGCAATGTCGCGCTGAAGATCGAGGAATCGACCGAGAAGGACTCCTTCTTCGTTTCCGGCCGTGGCGAACTCCAGCTTGCGGTGCTGATCGAGACCATGCGCCGCGAAGGCTTCGAGCTCGCCGTCTCGCGTCCGCGCGTGGTGTTCTCCAAGGACGAGACCACCGGCGAGACGCTGGAGCCGATCGAGGAAGTGCTGATCGACGTCGATGAGGAATATTCCGGCGTCGTGGTGCAGAAGATGTCCGAGCGCCGGGCCGAAATGGTGGAAATGAAGCCCTCGGGCGGCAATCGCGTTCGGCTCGTCTTCTATGCTCCCACCCGCGGCCTCATCGGCTACCAGTCGGAACTGCTGACCGACACGCGCGGCACGGCCATCATGAACCGGCTGTTCCACGAATACGCCCCCTATAAGGGCGAGATCGCCGGCCGCACCAATGGCGTGCTCATCGCCAACGAGGCGGGCGAGGCTGTGGCCTATGCGCTGTGGAACCTCGAAGACCGTGGCCCGATGATGATCGAGCCGGGCTGGAAGGTCTATCAGGGCATGCTGATCGGCGTTCACACCCGCGACAATGATCTTGAGGTGAACGTCCTCAAGGGCAAGAAGCTCACCAATATCCGCACCACCTCCAAGGACGAGGCCGTGCGCCTGACCCCGCCGATCCGCATGACACTGGAGCGCGCGCTGGCGTGGATTCAGGATGACGAGCTGGTCGAGGTGACGCCGAAGTCGATCCGCCTGCGCAAGCGACTGCTCGACCCGAACGAGCGCAAGCGCGAGGAGCGCCGCAAGGAAGCCGAAGGCGTCTGACGCCGGCCTTGGCAACCGATCAAGGGCCTGTCCGCTTGCGCGGGCAGGCCCTTTTTATTGGCGTGGAAGCGTGACCCTGGCGCCACGGTGCGGTGGAACGATCGCCCCGACGCTGCGGAAAGCCCTTGATCCCGCGGGGCGCATTTGCTCCCATCAGTCCATGAGCACGCTTCTCGTCGAGACACGCCGGGCGCGCCTGGCCGATGCAGGCGACATTGCCGATATCCATGATGCGGCATGGCGGGTGGCCTATCGCGGCCTCATCCCCGGCGCCGAGCTGGAGAAGATGATCCAGCGCCGGGGACCCGCCTGGTGGTACACCGCGCTGAAGCGCGGCTCGCGCGTCATTGTCCTGACCTTCGGGGATGCGGTGGCCGGCTATGCCAATGTCGGACGCAACCGCGCGCGCGGGCTGCCCTTCGAGGGCGAGATCTACGAGCTTTATCTGCGCCCGGAATATCAGGGGCTCGGCTTCGGCCGCCGCCTGTTCGAGGATGCGCGCAAGGAACTCGTCAGTGCCGGCTTTGACGGTCTGGCGGTGTGGGCGCTGGCGGCCAATGAGCCGGCCGTAGGCTTCTACCGCGCTATGGGCGGGATGGGCGTCGCGCGTTCGACCGAGAGCTTCGGCGGCCGCGCGCTGGAGAAGCTGGCCTTCGGCTGGAACGCCTGACGCCTCCTAGAGCACGTTCCGATCTGATTGCAGCGCAATCAGATCGGTAAAACGTTCTCTATGCATAATTTGGAGCCTGATCCGATCAGGTTGCTTCAACCTGATCGGATCAGGCTCCAGCGGCCTTGCAACGTTGATCAATCGGAAGCGTCGGCGAAGCGCGCCAGCCGGGCCGCGATTTCCTGCCCGTCGCCGATGAGCCGGAAACTCTTGGTCCGCCCGGTCACGCCCGCCACCAGTTCCACCCGCGACGGCGCGAGACCGGTCGCCTTGGCCAGCAGTTTCGCCAGCGCGGCATTGGCCTTGCCGTCCTCGGCGGCGACGCTGACACGCGCTTTCAGCGCGCGCCGCCCGTCGCCGAGCTCGACGATGCCGTCAATCGCGTCGCGCCCGCCGCGCGGAGTGGCGCGCACCGTCACCGTCACCCCTTCGGCCGTCAGCGTCCAGGGCGGCGCCGGAAGGGGCGCGCTCACGAGCCGGCGACGAGTTCGAACACCAGGTTGCGGATGAAATAGAGCAGGATGATCAGGATCACCGGCGAGACGTCGATGCCGCCGAGATTGGGCAGCACACGCCGTAGCGGTGCCAGCACCGGCTCGGTCACCCGCCAGAGGAATTCGCCGATGCTGCGGACGATGGGGTTGTGCGCGTTGACCACGTTGAACACCACCAGCCAGGACAGGATGGCCGAGGCGATGAGGATCCAGACATAAAGCGTGATCAGCGTGTCGAACAGCCAGAGAATCGAATACATCGGCAGCCTCGGAGCAGGGGCGGGAGCACGGCGCGGACGTGTCTCGTCACGCGGGAGAGTGGGTCTGCGACCCGGTTTTCCACCGGACCGGACCCGACCCCCGAAGCGCCGTCCGCCACGATGCTTAATGCTGCCGCCGCATTGCGGCAACCCTGATTCACAGCCCCGCGCATCAACCGTGCCGAGCCGCCTTGACACAGCCCCGGCGGCGAACGTACAAGGCGCGGCCTGAGGCTTGGGGCCGTAGCTCAGTTGGGAGAGCGCTGCAATCGCACTGCAGAGGTCAGGGGTTCAAATCCCCTCGGCTCCACCAAGTCTCCGGGCATTCCTGTCGTCGTCTGGCGCTTTACGACACCACCTTAAGCAAGTGCCCGGCGCTGAGATTTCAGCCTTCGGACGGCGGCGGACGGCTGCCCCGCGCTTCAAGGAGCGGGAGGGGGCGAGACAGGTGCGCCACGCCATGAAGAAAGAGCGTTCCTGGCGCGGACGCCTCATTCCGCCCGCGCCTTCACGCCTGTCTGGCCAAGCGCCGCTGCCGGCGACGCGCCCGCCGGCGCCGGTTCCAGGCGCGCAACCTCGCCAGCCGTGATTCCCCCAGGATGATTCCCAGGACGTAGTTGCGCATGTCCTTGAGAGGGCGCGGACGCGGCAGGTCAATGGGGGGCGGGGGATGCGGGACGCCGCGCGTGCGGTCCATCTCCTTCAGGTGCCTGTCGGCCAGATCGAGGTCGCCGCCCAGACTCCGCACGGCGTGGCGCCAATGATCGATCGGCAGCTTCATCGGATTGCGGTGGAGCAGTTCCGCCTTGATGAAGGGCATGCCTTTCAGCAGCAGCCGCTCCCAGAGCAGGTGGGAGATATTCCCGGTCGGCCAGTCCTCAGTCGCGCAATTCGGAAATATCGTCTGCAGACCGAACACAATAGTCCGGCGAAAGGTCGCGTTCCTGTCGATCAGCCCCGCGAACTGAAGTTCGCAGCTGTCGATCACCTCCTGCTTGCTCATCGCCGCAGGCATGCCCGCCCAGAAGCTACGGATTCGCCAATCGTTCAGCGCGTCCCCCCGCATCTGGAAAAAATAGCTCTGGGCATGGGGAAGCGGAGACATGCTCTCGGTCAGGGCGATCAACTCAGACCGATCCCGGCTCATCTGGCCCATGAGATCGTCAAAGCCGGCCTTGTTGACGAGAACGACGCTGTCATTGGCAAAGATGATGCGTTCGGCGTTCCAGATGTCCGGCAGCGCGCCAAGTTGCGCCGCCCACAGGCCGAAATCATAACTGTCATTCATCCGGTAGGCGATGGACCGGGCGTCCTCCAGCCCGGCGACGACAAGCTGCTCAATCGGTGAGTGCACGGCCAGGCAGACATGCGTGTCGACGCCATTGCGCGCGAGGGCTCGGCAGAGCGCCAGCAGGGCGGGACTGGGCAAGCCATCGGGTGCGTAGCCGCAGAGCAGCGCCACGGCGCGGCCGCTCAAGCTGGCCGTCGGGGCACGCACGAAGTGGGGCCTCACCTCTGATGCCGGAGGAGGCGTTTCCGCTCGCTCCAACTCGTCCAGAAGCGCCTCGGCGAGCGAGAGAAAATGGGCCGGCTCCTGCGCGAACTGGGCAAGTATGGCGATTTCGCGCCGCATGATGGCGATGGCGGAGCGAACCACACCGGCGAGCAGGCGTGGATTGCCACCCAGCATCGAGGCGGTGCGCGCATAGAACAGGAGGCCGCATCCCAGCCAGGAGGGAAACTCGTCGTTGCCCGGCTCTGCCGCCGCTAGGAAACGCTGCTCTATCGCTTCGGGCGCGAGAAAATCGACGCCATAGCTGGACCGGGCCAGAGGTACCCATCGGTCCAGGGCGGCCGACGCGCGCTCAAGCTCGCCGCGATTCACGGCGTCCTTGACCAGGCGGTAAAGGGCGCCGTTCGCGACATGGGGATTCGAATGGCGGCTGAGGGCCTCAAGATAGTCGTAATAGGCCTCCCACTGGGTGAAGCCGAACGAAATCTCGGGCAGCGGAGCATGGGAGGCCCAGGCAAAAAGGCGCGTCCCGCTGTTCGCGACCTGAACGTGCTCGAAGCCCTGATTGTGCAGCAGGGTGCGCAAGGCCTGTTCGCGGGTCACGAAATAGTGGAACCCGGGCGAGAGGATGGCGATCACTTCCGGATAGGACCCTCCCGGGAGCACGGCGTCCGCGCAGGGTGTGGTCAAGATCAGGATCCCCTCGTCGCTCAGCGCTTGGGATATCTCGGCGATAAAGGCGGCCGGGTCGGGCACATGCTCCAGCACCTCGCTGGAATAGACGACGTCGAATGTCTGGCCGGCAATCTCGGGCGTGTCGGCGTAGTAGGAATGGTAGATCGTGGTGCCGAGCGTAGCGCGGCCGACTTTGCCATAAAGGCTCGTTTCCAGGCCAACCGCGCGGCCATGGCCGGATTGTTCCCAGAAATGCCCGACAAAACCGAAGCCGCAGCCGATATCCAGCAGCCGGCCGGTCTTCCCGGTGGCAACGGCCAGCAGAGGTTCCAGCATGGCGGTTATCCCGGCGCCGGACTGGACATAGTTCAACCAGTAATTTTCTTCAAAGCCTGGAAAATCATAGCCGATCACGGGGTTTTCCGAAGTGTAGTAGAGCGTGTGGCAATGAATGCACTCGGACATCTCCAGTGGCGCGCGGAGGTAGCGAGTACCCTCGACGCACAGGCGCGGGGTCGCACCGCGCTGTTTGCACATCGGACAGACGCTCGGAAGCTCCCGCTGATCGTCGGAGAAACGTAAATCCATACCAACTCATGCCTTTTCCCGGTGATCCGGCTTCTTCACAGCTCGCTTGCCGCCACGCCTCCCAGCACTGCGTCCGAGGGCGCACGAGTCGAACGTCCATCGGTATCAAAATATGGTTCGATTCACTCGCTGTCCGTTCATCCCAGCCGGGCGGGCAGCAGGCTTTTCGTGTGCACGGATAACGGAGCTGTGACGCAGGGCGGCAAACTGCTTTCTCTTGCGTCACATTGCGGGCGTAAAGCCCGGCAAGATCAGGGAAGTTTCTCCACGAAGGCTCCCCTGAATGGTATCGGCTCTGCGCGAAGGCGTGTCCGGGCTCGACGTGACCATGCGCCTCACGCTTGCCGTGCTGGCGCTGGCCTCGGGCGTCTACACCTATCTCGGCGTGCGCGAACTGCTTGACGGCCCGCCCGTCATGACCGTGTTCGCCGCGATCATCTATTCGAGCGCGGTTTCTGTCGCCATCTACGCCTTCTGGTCGTTCCTGCTGCGCTTCCTGCCGCATGTGCGCGATGTGGCGAGCCGGCTGTGGCTGACGGCGGCGATGCTGCTCGGCTCGCTGATGATCATCGCCATGTCGTCCTGGCTGAACGCGGCGGCGCTCGCCGGAGCGGCGGCGATCGAGCAGCACCTCGCGGTGACGGTGCAGAACTACACGCGCGACCTCGACACGGCGCATAACCGGGCGCTCGGGGCGCAGAGCCTGCTGCCCGACATACAATTGGCGTCGACCCGCTTCGCCCGGCTGGCGGAGGCCGAGCGTGGCGGCGCGCTGACCGGCACGGGCGGCTCCGGCACGGTGGTGCAGCTGCTGAGCCAGATGTCGAGCCAGCTCGACGATCTCGCGCGCGAAGTGGCGGCGAGCGGGGAGCGGGCCAAGGCGTTCTATGCCGAGGGCAGCGCGCAGATCGCCCGCATGCGCGAATTCGTTTCCGGCCAGGGCGACATCAAGGCCCGCTCGGATGCCTTTGGCGCCGAGGCGCTGGCGCTGATCGGCACCATTGCCGCACTGGAACAGACCTCGATGGCGCCGGCGGTGCGACGGGCGGCGGACGATCTCGTCACCGGCTTCATCGCCCCGGCCGCCGATGGCCGTACCGCCGATCTCGCCGGGCGGCAGAGCACTGTCGTCGGCAGCGTCGAGAAGGCGGTGCAGGCGCAGGCGAGCGCGCTCTCGCAGGCGGCGGACAAGATCATCGGCACCGGCACGGTCGAGCCGGCGCGCTTCCAACCGCTCTCCACCGCCGAGGCGGTGGTGCGTTATGCCAGCGATTTTCTGCCAAGCTGGGCCGGGGCGATTTCCATCGACCTGCTGCCGGCGGTGCTGGTGCTGATCCTGTGCGTCGTCCACGCCGCGATTCGTCGCGAGGAGCAGCCGGCCGAGGCGGAGACGATGTCGGCCGCGCAGCTCATCGCCGCGTTGCGGCTGGCCCGTCAGGTGGGCGAGGAGCGGCCATCAGCCGAGGAGGCTGAGAGTTTCGAGGCGGTCATGGCCGAGATGTCGCCCGCCGCCACGGTGACCCCTCTACCTGCTGGCCGGGCCAAGAAAGACTGAGCCGTGGACGCCGCCGCCCCGCCATCCTCTCCCCATCCGCCGGCCCGATGGCGCCGTGCTCTCGGCGACCGGCCGGACGAGACGCTGCTGAGGGCGATCTTCCGCGGCCTGGTCGTGCTCTCGGTGGTCGCGGTGGCGTGGGACATCTATGAGCGCGAGCAGGCGCCGCCCGTCCTCCCGGGCGCGAACCCCGCAGCCCCGGCCGAGGCGCCGGCGGTGCCTTATCTCCCCTCCGCCCGTCCGGACCGGGCGGCGCCGGAGAAGGACCGCCCCGGCCGCGCGCCCGATTCCGCGCTGCGCCAGCCGATGAGCCTCGAATTGCTGGCCGATGGCCGGCTGGAAGCGCGTGGCACCATCACCCCCGGCACCGCCGAGCGGTTGACGGCCGAACTCGACAAGCGCGGCTCCTATGTGAAGACGGTGGTGCTGAACTCTCCCGGCGGCGCGGTGGCGGACGCGCTGGCCATGGGGCGGATGATCCGCGCGCGCGGGCTCGATACCCGTGTCGAGGGAAAGGGCCTGTGCGCCTCGTCCTGCCCGCTCATCTTCGCGGCGGGGGTGGCGCGAACGGCCGAGCCTGGCGCGGCGATCGGCGTGCATCAGGTTTTCGCGGCGCAGCCGCCGGGAACGCCCCGGCTCGATGGCGCTGAGGGCATGGCGCAGGCGCAGCGTGTTTCCGCCGAGGCGCAGCGCCATCTCGTCGATATGGGCGTCGATCCGCGGGTCTGGATCAATGCCATGGAGACCCCGCCACAGGAGATGTTCTATTTCACCGCGCCGGAACTGCGGGAGCTGAAGCTGGTGACATCACCGTCCTGACGGCAAGAGGTCGCAGCCGGGCGAAAAAATCCGCCCCGACGCGGTCATTTTTGCAATTCATCAATGGCTTGCCCGCATGGATGCGCGTCATCCAGAAGCGGGCCGGCGCGCCTATATACAGCGCCTCACTGAACGGACGTGCCGCCATGAGCGCTCTCGGCTTTCTCCCCATTCCCTTCGCCTCGGCCCTTTTCCTCGTGGGCTTCGCCGTCTCCATGATGATCGCCTTCAACGTGCTGGGCGAGCGCGGCGGCAAGTCGTGACGGGCTCGCGCCCTACCGGCCCAGCCCGACCACGCGGGAATGGGTGAACTGTCACCCGCTCCGCTCTATAATCGGTGAGCCGCTGCGGCGGCTGCGCTGGTGAAAGGGCCCGTCATGCTGAATCTGTCCCGCCTGTCCGAGCTCTCCCGCCGCCTTCTGGCGCCGCTATTGCTGGTCATGCTGGCGACCGGCCTCGCCGGTTGCGGTGTGAACAACATTCCCACCAATGAGGAGAAGGCGAAGGCGGCGTGGAGCGACGTGCTGAACCAGTACCAGCGCCGCGCCGAGCTGATCCCCAACCTCGTCGAGACGGTGAAGGGCTATGCCCAGCACGAGAACGAGGTGCTCACCCAGGTCACACAGGCGCGGGCGCAGGCGACCTCGATCAAGGTGGACGCTTCCACCATCACCGATCCCGAACAGTTCAAGCAGTTCCAGCAGGCGCAGGCGCAGCTTTCCGGCGCGCTCGGCCGGCTGATCGCGGTGTCCGAGGCCTATCCCGACCTGAAGGCAAACCAGAATTTCCTCGCCCTGCAGGCGCAGATCGAAGGCACGGAGAACCGTATCGCCGTGGCCCGGCGCGATTATATCGAGGCGGTGCGCGTCTATAATACCGAGTTGCGCACCTTCCCCGGCGTTCTGTGGGCGAGCACGCTCTACCGCAGCAGCAAGCCGATGGAGACCTTCACCATTTCGGAAGAGCAGATGAAGGCGCCTCAGGTGAAGTTCAACTGACCATGCGGGCCCTCCCGTCTTCGCCTCAGCACCGTGCCGCCGCGCTCTGGCTGCTGGCGGGGCTGGTGTTTGCCGGCCTCGCTATCGGCACGGGCAGGGCGCGCGCGGAACTGACTTTTCCCGCGCTCTCCGGCCGTGTCGTCGATGCCGCGCAGGTGCTGCCCCCTGACGCCCGTGCGGCGCTGGAGGCGAAGCTCGCTGCGCAGGAAGGGCACACCACCGACCAGTTCGTCGTCGCCACCGTACCCTCGCTTGAAGGCACCTCGGTCGAGGACTATGCCAACCGGCTGTTCCGCTTCTGGAAGCTCGGCCAGGCCGACAAGAACAATGGCGTGCTGCTGCTGGTCGCGCCCAATGAGCGGCGGGTGCGCATCGAGACCGGCTATGGGCTGGAAGGCGTGCTGCCCGACGCCGTGGCGAGCACCATCATCCAGACCGCGATCCTCCCCGAATTCCGCCAGGGCAATTTTGCCGGTGGCATCGAAAAGGGCGCGGACGCCGTCATTGAGGTGCTCAATCTCGATCCTGAAGAGGCCAAGGCAAGGGCACGCACCGCCGCCGAGCCGGAGATGAGCGCGGAGGACTGGGCGCATCTCGTCTTCATCGTGCTGATGATCGCCTTCTGGGCCTATGTGTTCTACCGCCAGGCGAAGTCGGGCCATCTGCGCACGCGCGGGCGGCGCGGCGCGGGTGCGCTCACCGGCGGCGCCGCCGGCTGGGACTGGTCCCGCCGCAGCGGCGGTGGCGGCTGGTCCGGCGGCAGTGGTGGAGGCGGATTTTCGGGCGGCGGAGGCTCCTCCGGTGGCGGCGGCGCTTCGGGGAGCTGGTGATGGCGGCGGGGTTGAACGAGCCGGATCATGCGCGGGTTGCCGCCGCCATCGCCGCTGCAGAGGCGGAGACGGCGGGCGAGATTCGCGTCGTCGTGCTCACCCGGCCGCTGGTGAGTCATGGTTTTTACGGGTTGATGTGGGCGGCGCTGCTGGCACTCGTGCTGCCCTGGCCGCTGGCGCTGCTGACCGCGCTCGACACGCCGATGTTGCTGTCGCTGCAGGCCTGCGCCTTCATCCTCGCCGGCGCGGCGCTGATCTTCACCCCGCTCGGCGCTTTCACCATACCGCGCTTCGCCCGCGAGGAAGCCGGCCGGGCGGCCGCTATCGACCATTTCCTCACGCTCGGCGTGCATCAGACGCGCGGGCGCACCGGGGTGCTGATCCTGGTGGCGCCCGCCGACCATCTGGTCGAGGTCGTCGCCGACGAGGCGATCCATGGCCAGGTGGGGCACGACGCCTGGGAGGGCGTGTGCGCCGCCGTGCTGTCCGGCGCCCGCGAGGGGCGGCTTGCCGATGGACTGGCCGACGGCGTTGCGGTGGCCGGGCGCATCCTCGCCCTTCATGTCCCGCCGCTGCCCGGCGACGCGAACGAACTGCCAGACCGCATGATCGTGCTTTGAGTGCTACGTGCGAAGGCGGCTCAGTCCTGCGCCGCGCCGATGGTGTCCGCCATATGCGCGCCGCGCAGACCCAGCGGCAGAGGCGGGCCGGTGGTGGTGTCGCGGGCGGTCTGGTGCTCGATCTCGGCGTTCAGCTCCGCGCCCAGCAGCAGCACTGACATGGACAGCCAGATCCAAACCATGAAGCCGATCACCGCGCCGAGCGACCCGTAGGTCTGCTCATAGGAGGCGTAGCGGCTGACATAGAAGGAGAAGCCGGCCGATGTGGCGAGCCACAGCACGGCGGCGACCGCGCTGCCGAAGCTGACCCATTTCCATTGCGGGCGCTCGCGCGAGGGGCCGAAGCGGTAGACGATGGTGATGAGTAGCGCGACGATCACCGCCAGTGCCGGCCAGCGCAGCAGCGTGATCAGCCGTTCCGTGCCCTGGGGAAGATGCAGCACGTTGAGCAGCAGCGGCAGCACGACCACAGCCGCCAGGGCGATGACGGCGAACAGCACGGCACCGACGGTGAAGGTGAGCGTGACCAGGGTGAGGCGAAAAAAGGAGCGCCGCTCTTCCTCTTCATACACGAGGTTCAGCGCTTCGATCATCGCCTTGGTCGCGGCATTGGCGCTCCACAGCGCCACGCCGAGGCTGAACAGGAAGCGCCAGCCGAGGCTCGCGGTCTCCGTCGCGGTCAGCCTCAGTATCTGGTCGCGCATCACCTCGATGGCGCCGGAGGGCAGCACCCAGGCGGCGGCTTCGAGCTGGCCCTGAATCGTCGCCGGATTGAGGAACAGCCCATAGAGCGAAATGATGGCGGCAAGCGCCGGGAAGGTGGCGAGGAGAGCGTAAAAGGTGACGCCGGCCGCAAGGCTCAGCACCCGGTTGGCGAAGAAGGCCTTGCCCGTGCGCAGCACGATGTCGCGCCAGCCTTTCGCTGGAATCTCAGTGGGGCGGGTGGCGGCGCGCCCGCGCCCGGCTTCCGCCCAGGAAGTGGGTGAAATGGTGTCGGAGTCCGCGCGTTCGCCCGGACGAAAAGCCATTCCGACGATGGCGCCGATCGCCGCGCCGCTAAGGGCCGCGCTCCACAGCGCGCGTTTGTCCCGATTGTGCACGCCGCTCATCCCTCCCTGTCCCGCCGGCGGTGGCTCGTGGTCGCCGTATCCGCGTGTGGATCGGGGAGAGAACGCGACGGGGCGGATGCCGTTCCCGGCTCAGCCGGTCACGAGATCGCCCCGGCCGATGCCGACATAGGTGAAGCCGCGGCGGAGGAGGTCTTCCGGCGGGTAGATGTTGCGCAGATCGACCACGATGGCGCTGCGCAGCTGCGCTTTCAGCCGGTCGAGATCGAGCGCGCGGAAGGCGTCCCATTCGGTGACGATGACGAGGGCGTCGGCGCCCTCGGCGCATTCATAGGCGCCGGAGGCGTAATGGATTCCCTCGGGCAGGACCTTGCGCGCCTCCTCCATGCCGACCGGGTCATAGGCGCGGATCTTCACCCCCCGGTCGATGAGCGACTGCACGATGTTGATCGCTGGGCTGTCGCGCATGTCGTCGGTGTTCGGCTTGAAGGTGAGGCCGAGCACGGCGACGGTGGCGCCGCGCGGCGGCACGCTGAGCGCTTCCAGCACCCGGCGGCCCATCGCCGCCTTGCGGGTCTCGTTCAGCGTGGTGACGGTTTCGATGAGGCGCAGCGGCGTGCCGGCTTCCTGCGCCGTACGGGCGAGCGCCAACGTGTCCTTGGGGAAGCAGGAGCCACCATAGCCGGGGCCGGCATGCAGGAATTTCGGGCCGATACGGCGGTCGAGCCCGATCCCGCGCGCCACTTCCTGCACGTCGCCACCGACCTTTTCGCACAAATCCGCCATCTCGTTGATGAAGGTGATCTTCATCGCGAGGAAGGCATTGCTGGCGTATTTGATCAGCTCGGCATTGGCCCGTTCGGTGAAGAGCAGCGGTGCCGCGTTCAGCGACAGCGGGCGGTAGAGCGCGGCCATCACCTCGCGCGCACGCGGATCGTCCGTACCGACGACGATGCGGTCCGGCCGCTTGAAGTCCTCGATCGCCGCGCCTTCGCGCAGGAATTCCGGGTTGGAGACGACAGCGATGTCCGCCCCCGGCACGTCCTCGCGGATGATCGCTTCAAGATCGGCGCCGGTGCCCACCGGCACGGTCGATTTCGTGACGACGACGGTGAAGCCCTTGGCCGCCCGGGCGATTTCGCGGGCGGCGGCGTGGACATAGGACAGGTCGGCATGGCCGTCGCCACGGCGCGAGGGCGTGCCCACGGCAATGAACACCACGTCGGCGTGGGCCACGGCGGCGGGCAGATCGGTGGTGAAGTGCAGCCGTCCGCCGGCCACGTTGCGGGCGACGAGATCGTCGAGGCCGGGCTCGAAGATCGGCATGATGCCGGCCTTCAGCCGCTCGATCTTGGACGAGTCGTTGTCGACGCAGGTGACGTCGTGGCCGAAGTCGGAGAAGCAGGTGCCAGAGACCAGGCCGACATAACCTGTGCCGATCATCGCGACGCGCATATGTGTTCTCAATCCGTTTGACGGTGGAGGCTGCTGCCGCCCGTCGGAAGTCTTTCATTCCTTTAGCCAATCGCGCCAGGCATTTCGAGGGTCGCGGCGGCGGTCGGTTTCGGGGGCGGGAGAATGCCAGTCTTGTACGTCGTCCGAACGACAGAGGCGTGGCGTTGTCGGTGGCTCGGCTCGACCCGTCTCGCCGCTCTCGGCGCGCGGCGATGCGGCCGCCGGCAGCATCCGTCAGACGTGATGTTCCGTCCCATTTGCGCCGGCAGGGGGAGCGGCTAGTAATGTCCGGCCGCTCGCCCAGCGGCTGCCAGCATGAGTGACGCGCCATGACCGCCTCGTCTCCCGCCCCGTCTACGGCCACCGCGCCGTCCGCCGACGCCCGCCGCGCGGTGCGCAACCGTCAGGTCACCGCCGGACTGCTGGTCGCGGCGATCGGCGCCGGAGCGCTGGGAGGGGCCTGGTATTTTCAGCTCGTCGTCGGGCTGGCGCCGTGCCCGCTCTGCCTGGAGCAGCGCATTCCCTATTATATCGGCGTGCCGGTGGCGCTCATCGGCGCGCTGTGCGGGGGGCTCGGCAAGGAGGGGTTGGCGCGGGTGGCGCTGGCGCTGGCCGGCATGCTGATGGCGCTCGGGGCGTTTCTCGCCGTCTACCATGCCGGGGTGGAATGGGGCTTCTGGGCAGGTCCGGAAACCTGTTCGGGCGCCGGCCCGGCGGTGGGGGGCGGCAACCTGCTCGGCCAGCTGCAGACGGCGCGGGTGGTGCGCTGCGACGAGGCGCCCTGGCGCCTTCTGGGCCTTTCCCTCGCCGGCTACAATGCCTTTATCGCCGCGTCGCTGCTCGTGGTGGCGATGTGGGGCGCGACGGCCAAGGCCTGAGCCGTCGACGCTCACGGGTCCAGTTCGGTGTCCCAGTAGAGATAGTCCATCCAGCTGTCGTGCAGGTAGTTCGGCGGAAAGTGGCGGCCGTTCTGGTGCAGGTCGAACACGCTCGGCTGATAGGGCTTCTGCCGCGGCACCATATGGGCAGCTTCGGGCATCAGGCTCCCCTTGCGCAGATTGCAGGGCGAGCAGGCGGCGACCACGTTCTCCCAGGTGGTCTGGCCGCCGCGCGAGCGCGGGATGACGTGATCGAAGGTCAGATCCTCGCGCGAATCGCAGTACTGGCAGGTGAAGCGGTCGCGCAGAAAGACGTTGAAACGGGTGAAGGCCGGCTGGCGCGACGGGCGGATGAAGGTCTTGAGCGAGACGACGCTCGGCAGGCGCATCTGGAAGGTCGCGCTGGAGACCTGCCGCTCGTAATATTCGACGATGTTCACCCGATCGAGAAACACCGCCTTGATGGCGTCCTGCCACGCCCAGACCGAGAGAGGGTAATAGCTCAGAGGCCGGTAATCGGCATTGAGCACGAGGGCAGGCCAGGCACCCGGAGACAAAGTCGCCGTCAACGCTCGCTCCCTGTCAGGAACGTCCGCACGGTCGCTCGAGTCGGCGCCGCGTGACGCACGGCAATAGTCTATAGGGAGCGTGTCAGTCTTGTGAAGCGCCGGCCGACAATTGGCCGCGTCGGGCCGGCTTCAGGCCAGCACCTCGGTAAGGAAAGTGCCGGCCAGCGACAGGCCGGTGCCGTCAATGCCGTGGGCGAGGCCGTTGGACAGGTGCGCGCGCACCGCGACGCCCTGCTGCTGCAGGCTTTCCACCGCGCGCGGCAGCGCCATGGGCGGGATCACCTGGTCGAGGTCGCCATGGATGAGCAGCACGGGCGGGCGGGCGGTGATCTCCTCCGCGAAGGCCGCCGTCGCGCCCTCGGGCGGCAGGACATGGATGCCGGAGAAGCCGACAATGCCGGCGGGCGCGACCTTGCGGCGCAGGCCCACATGCAGCGCCATCATCGTGCCCTGGCTGAAGCCGACCAGCGCGAGGCGTGAGCCGGGCAGGTTCAGCCGCGCCAACTCGGCGTCGAGAAAGCTGTCGAGCGCCCTCTGCGCGCTCTGCACGCCGACCCAGCGCTCGCGGTCGTTTCGTTCGGTGTAGCCGAACCATTGCCGGCCGACCGGGGCGATGGCCAGCGGTTCCGGGGCATGGGGCGAGACGAAGGCGGTGTTGGGGAGCAGCGGCGCCCAATAGTCGCCGAGGTCGATCAGGTCACGCCCGTCGGCGCCATAGCCGTGCAGCAGCACGACCAGCGAGGTGGCGGGGCCGCCGGAGCGGGGCGATAGGCGGGGACCATCAAGCATCAATTGGTCTCGGCGTCGCCGGCAGTGCTGGAAGCTACGCGCGGCGCGCTGCTGTGGTTGAGCAGAGCGTCGATATTGGCACGCTCCTTCTCGAAGCTGGCGAGAATGCGCCCGTCCAGCGCCCGCCCGCGCGGCAGGCGGATGCGCATCGGATCGACGAAGCGCCCGTTCACCAGCACTTCGTAATGCAGGTGCGCGCCGGTGGAGAGGCCGGTGGAGCCGATATAGCCGATGAGCTGGCCCTGGCGCACCCTCACCCCTTCGCGGATGCCCTTGGCGAAGCCGGACTGATGCGAATAGGTGGTAACGTAGCCATTGGCGTGCTGAATTTCGATCCGGCGGCCATAGCCGGAGGTCCAGGCGGCCTTCTTGATCACGCCATTGCCGGCGGCGTAGATCGGCGTGCCGGTGCGGTCGGACCAGTCGACGCCCGAATGCAGGCGGCTATAGCCGAGGATCGGGTGGCGGCGCATGCCGAAGCCAGAACGCAGCTGGCCACCGGAGAGCGGCTTGCGCACCAGGAACTTCTTCGCGCTCTTGCCGGCATCGTCATAGAAATCGACCAGCCCGTCATCGGGGGTCTGGTAGCGGTAATAGCGCCGTTCCTCGCCGCCGACAGTGAGGCCGGCATAGAGCACGCCGCCGGCGCCGCCCGCCTCGTCGGGCTCATAGAGCACTTCGAGCGAATCGCCGGCGCGCACGCGGCGCTGGAAATCCACGTCGAAGGAATAGACGCGGATCATGCTTTCGATCACGGGGCGCGGCACCTCGTGGCGCAGCGCCGTCTCCCAGATGCTGTCATAAAGGGTGATGCGCCCGCCGCCGCTGTCCTCGTCGCCATCGTCCGGGCCGAGATCGGCGAGCTGAGTGTCGCTCGCCTCCTGAACGGGGAGGAAGGTGCCGCTGTCGGACAGCGCCACCGTGCCCTGATGGCCACTCTCGCCGAACACCGCCACGCGCAGCGGCATCGCCCCCTCGGTGGCGTTGTCGAGCAGTACCTTGAGCCGCAGGCCCGGGGTGAGCTTGCCAGAGAGCTCACGCGTGCCGAAGGCCCGCGCCGCGCCATTGGCCGCGACATCGGGCACGCCGAGGTCGATGAGGATGGAGGCGACGGTGTCGCCCGCCTTCGCCACGACAGTGCGCTCGGACCAGTCATTGCCGCCGGAGGCATCCTCGGCCGATTTGTCGACCGCCGACATGTTCTCGGGCTGATGCAGCGCGTTCAGCGGATCGGCGGCACCGGACGGCGCATAGGCCATCATGCCGAGGCCCGGCAGTGCCGGGGCACGGGCGTCGGCGGTGGGCAGGCTGAACTCGGCGGTTTCGCGCACCTTCATCAGCACATCTTCCATCGGCAGCTCGGCGGCGAAGCGCGTGCTGGGCGGAAGCGTGGCGATGTCGCGCAGAACGATGGTGAGGTCGCCGGTCGGTTCGGCCTGCACCGCATCGGCGTCGTCATTGGTCGATTCGGCGATCAGCTTGGCCGGGTTGAAACGCGGCACGTCGACCGAGGCCGAGGTGACGGACTGGGCCAGATTGGTCGCCACCTTGGTGACGGCGCGCACCTTGATGACCTCGCGGTCTCCGTCCTTGACGGTGGTCGACAGGCGCAGCGTCTGCTTGGCGCTGAAGCTCTCGGAGAGGATCGACATGCGGTCGCCCTTGCGGGCGACGTTTGAGGGGCGCTCGCCCGCCGCCAGCGTGCCGCGCAAGGCCGAGCGCACCGTCTCCGGCGACTGGGCGAAGCGGTATTCGCCGTCGAGCGCGGCATAGACCGCGCCGCCCATCAGCGCCGCCCCGCAAATGCCGGTGAGCAGCGTCGCCATCAGCCAGCGGATGGAGATGCGGCGGCGGTTGATCGGCTCTTCGGCATCGCCGTCGACGCCGAGCGGGGGCTCGTCGCCGAGATCGAACGCCGCGAGGTTCGAACGCCTCGCGCCTGCCAGTCCGCGCCTCGTCTCCAACAGGCTTCCCCGCCTTCCCTCGTGGCGCGCCGCGCGGTCGAAGACCGGGGAGCGCTCATATGTTTCCCACGGCGCCGGGCGGCGCTCGTGCAGTCAGCCCGCCACCCGCTGGGCGCTGGCTCCGTGATCCGGCCCGGCAAGCGGTCGCTTACGAAAGCATGCGTCGAGAGGTTTTAAGATACCCCCGCGACGGATGGAGGGACGATGCCGCCCATGATCGCGCCCGTCAACCCAGCCCGTCATCGATTCGACGCGAGCGCCGAGCGGCGAAGTCCCGATCTAAAGCGGGGCCTCGCGGCAAAAGGATGGCGGGAGCGCTACTGGGCGCTGGCGGCCCGAGCGCGCAGCGGGGAGGGCGGCGGCAGCGGCACCTGCGCGAGGCGGGTCGCGACGGCCGGCGCAGCTGCCTGACCCGCGCCGACCTGAACGAAGCCACCCTGCCCGAAACCCGCCTGCAAAGGCAGAGGGGCGCCGGGCGCAAGCGGCCGGTTGAGCGCGGGGGTGGCCTCCGTCGCGGCGAAAGCGGTGGGGGCGGGCGTGCCGGGGGCAGGCGTTTCGGCTTCCGGCACGATGCCCTGCCAGGCGTTGGCGAGCGTCGTCGGCTCGCGCAGGATCGGCCGGGCAGCGGTGGCCGTCCGTGCGGGGGCGGCGGCGGCACGGGTGTGGGAGGTGACGGCCACCGGCGCTGCGGCGGCGGGCGCGGCTGTCGCGATTTCGGCTGCCGGGGTGCCGCCGAAACGCTTGAAGAAGCTCCAGATCTCTTCCGGCGCGTCGAGCCCGCTGCGGCGCGGCCCGAGCAGCACGGAGGCGAGCGCATCCACCGCATCGGTCGACTGCGCGGGCGGCTGGTGGCCGCCGGCGATCTCGTAATAGGCGACGGCGGCGCCGGGGGCGCAATTGGTCCAGCGGGTGATGCGGGCGTGCGGAGCGCTGGAGATGTCCGGCGCGGCGCAGCCGTCGAGCCGCGCGAACAGGGCGGCGGTGGCATCCGCCGACATCAGCCGGGCGCCGGGGGTGGGACGGCCGAACATCGGCACGATGGGATCATAAGTGCCGTTCATCAAGAGGATCGGCACCGGCTTCGACGGACGGCAGCTCTCGGTATAGCCGACCGGCACCGTCATCATCATCGTCGCATAGGCCTGGAAGCGGTCGGCATAGTTGCAGGCGACATAGGCGGTGAGAAAGCCGCCATTGGAAAAGCCCATGAGATAGGCGCGCGCGGGATCGGCGATGCCCTCCGCCACCAGCGTGTCCAGCACGTCTAGCACGAAGCGGCCATCGTCGCGCTTGTGCAGCAGCGGAATAAAGCCGGCGATCGAACTGCGGCCGTCATTCCAGAGGAGGTTCATGCCTTTAGGATAGGCGACAACGAATCCCTCGCGATCGGCGATGGCGTCGAGATCGAGATAGCGCTGCATCATGCCGGCCGGCTGCAGCGCGCCGTGCAGCGCGATCACCAGAGGCAGCGGGCCGGGATGGGCGTTCGCCGGACGGTGCAGGATGAATTCGCGGGAGAGGCCGCCGGAGACCAGACTGCGCACCGAATCCTGCGGCGCGTCGTCCGCCTGGGCCTTGGCCGGGGAGGAAGCGAACCCGCCAAGGGCGAGGAACATCGCCAGGGCTGCGCCCAGCAGGCATCTGGGTTTCGCAAAAAGCATGGACGGCGCGACCTCGGATCGGCGGGTTCCGCAGGACCCCAACAGACGGCGGATTTCCGTCAATTAAAAGGCAAAGATGGTTAACAGCCCGTCAGCGGCAGCTTTCGTGGAGCTTTCCTCCCAGCGCCGCGTTGGCGAAAAGGGGGGTGCGCGGGCCGGCGCGGTTGCGCTAGGGTGCGCACGCTGCAGCGCAACCTGAATGAGGGCTTGTGGCTGAACGATAGGATTTGCCTTTGGAATGATTGCGAACTGCAATCGTTTCCGCTACGCACACTTCATCTTCCTGAGTGATCTGGGACACCGACATGGCAGGAGCGGCCGAGCGGCCCCTTTCCCCACATCTGCAAATATACCGCCCGATGCTGACGATGATGATGTCCATCGTGCATCGCATCACCGGCGTCGCGTTGTATTTCGGTACGGCGCTGCTGGTGATCTGGCTGCTGGCTGCCGCCAGCCCCGGCCAGGCCTTCAGCACTGTGAACGGGCTTTACGGCAGCTGGCTGGGGCTTCTGGTTCTGATCGGCTACAGCTGGGCGCTGATCCATCATGCGCTGGGCGGCATCCGCCATTTCGTTTGGGACACCGGCGCGGGCTTCGGCCCCGGGCCCCGCGAACTGTTCGCCAAGCTCACCATCATCGGCTCGGTCGCACTGACTGTGGTGTTGTGGATCGTCATCTGGCTGGTGAAGGGCTGATCATGAGCGTTTCCCCGGGTTCCTCCATGCGCACGCCGCGCCGGCGGGTCGCCGGCCTCGGCTCGGCGCGCTCCGGCACCGGCCATTTCTGGCTGCAGCGCGTGACCGCGATCGGCAATCTTCTGCTGATCCTGATCGCCCTGCCCATCGTAATAGCGGCAGCGGGTCAGGAGCAGGCGCAGGTGGTGGCCATCATCGGCCATCCGCTTGTCGCCATCGTGCTGCTGCTGCTGCTGTTCTCGATCTGCTTCCACATGCGCATCGGCATGCAGGTGGTGATCGAGGACTATGTCCACACGGAGGGGCTGAAGGTGCTCGCGCTGATCGCCAACACCTTCTTCACCATCGCGGTCGGTAGCGCCGGTGCGTTCGCCGTCCTCAAGATCAGTTTCGGAGGCTGAGACCATGGCCGGGAACTCTTCCGCCAATGGCGCCGCCAATGGGGCGTCGCCGCTCGGTGCGGCCTATCCCATCACCGACCACACCTATGACGTGGTGGTGGTCGGCGCCGGCGGCGCGGGGCTGCGCGCCGTGGTCGGTTGTTCCGAGGCGGGGCTTCGCACCGCCTGCGTGACCAAGGTGTTCCCGACGCGCTCGCACACGGTGGCGGCGCAGGGCGGCATCGCCGCCTCGCTCGGCAATATGGGCACCGACGACTGGCGCTATCACATGTACGACACGGTGAAGGGGTCGGACTGGCTGGGCGACCAGGACGCCATTGAGTATCTCGTGCGCCATGCCCCTGCCGCCGTCTATGAGCTGGAGCATTGGGGCGTGCCGTTCTCGCGCACCGAGGAAGGCCGCATCTACCAGCGCCCGTTCGGCGGCATGACGGTGGACTATGGCAAGAGCCCGGCGCAGCGCACCTGCGCCGCCGCCGACCGCACCGGCCACGCCATTCTGCACACGCTCTATGGCGCGGCGCTGAAGCACTCGGCCGAGTTCTTCATCGAGTATTTCGCCCTCGACCTGATCATGGACGAGGAGGGGCGCTGCCGCGGCCTCATCGCGCTGAAGATGGACGATGGCACGATCCACCGCTTCCGCGCGCAGACGGTGATCCTCGCCACGGGCGGCTATGGCCGCGCCTATTTCTCCGCCACCTCCGCCCACACCTGCACCGGCGACGGCAACGCGATGGTGCTGCGCGCCGGCCTGCCTCTGCAGGACATGGAGTTCGTGCAGTTCCACCCGACCGGCATTTACGGCTCGGGCTGCCTGATCACCGAGGGCGCGCGCGGCGAGGGCGGCTACCTCACCAATGCCGAGGGCGAGCGCTTCATGGAGCGCTACGCCCCCTCTGCCAAGGACCTCGCCTCGCGCGACGTGGTCTCCCGTTCCATGACGATGGAAATCCGCGAGGGGCGCGGCGTCGGCAAGAACAAGGACCACATCTACCTGCACCTCGATCATCTCGACCCGGCGATCCTGCATGAGCGCCTGCCGGGCATTTCCGAGAGCGCGAAGATCTTCGCTGGCGTCGACGTGACCAAGGAGCCGATCCCGGTGCTGCCGACCGTGCATTACAACATGGGCGGCATTCCCACGAACTTCCACGGCGAGGTCGTCACCAAGAAGCACGGCAATCCCGACCATGTGGTGCCCGGGCTGATGGCGGTGGGCGAATGCGCCTGCGTCTCCATCCACGGCGCCAACCGGCTCGGCTCCAACTCGCTGACCGACCTCGTGGTGTTCGGCCGCGCGGCGGCGCTGCGCTGCGCCGAACTGCTGACGCCGGGCGACAAGCAGCGCGAGCTGCCTTCCGGTTCGGCCGATCTCGCGCTTGCGCGCCTCGATCATTTCCGCAACGCCCAGGGCGGCACGCCGACCGCCGATCTGCGTCTGTCGATGCAGAAGGTGATGCAGAACAATTGCGCGGTCTACCGCACCGGCGAGGTTCTGGAGGAAGGGCGCAAGCTGATCGCCGGCGTGTTCGCCGGCTCCAGCGACATCCGCGTCACCGACCGCTCGCTGATCTGGAATTCCGATCTCATCGAGACGCTGGAATATGACAATCTGATCGCGCAGGCGAGCGTGACCATGGAAAGCGCCGCCGCCCGCACCGAGAGCCGCGGCGCCCATGCGCGCGAGGACTATCCCGAGCGTGACGACGCCCATTGGATGAAGCACACGCTGGCCTTCATGGATTTCGAGACGCAGTCCGTGCGGCTCGATGACCGGCCGGTGCATACTTACACGCTGTCGAACGACATCCAGTACATCGAGCCGCGCAAGCGGGTGTATTGAGCCGGGGAACGATCGCTCGCCATGGTCCAGCTCACGCTTCCGAAGAACTCGCAGCTTGTCGAAGGCAAGGTGTGGCCGAAGCCGCCCGGCGCCAACCGGCTGACCGAGTACAAGATCTACCGTTGGAACCCGGATGACGGGAAAAATCCGAGCGTCGACACCTATTATGTCGACCGCGACGATTGCGGGCCGATGGTGCTCGACGGGCTGATCTGGATCAAGAACAAGGTCGACCCGACGCTCACCTTCCGCCGCTCCTGCCGCGAGGGCATTTGCGGCTCCTGCTCGATGAACATCGACGGCACCAACACGCTCGCCTGCCTGAAGAGCATGGACGATGTGGATGCCTCGGCGGTGAAAATCTACCCGCTGCCGCACATGCCCGTGGTGAAGGACCTGGTGCCGGACCTCACCCAGTTCTACGCCCAGCACGCCTCGGTCGAGCCTTGGCTGCACACCGAGACACCGGCGCCGGAAAAGGAATGGCGACAGGGGCGCGGCGACCGCGAGAAGCTGGACGGGCTCTATGAGTGCATTCTCTGCGCCTGCTGCTCCACTTCCTGCCCGAGCTATTGGTGGAACGGCGACCGCTATCTCGGCCCCGCCGCTCTGCTGCAGGCCTATCGCTGGCTGATCGATTCGCGCGACGAGGCCACCGGCGACCGGCTGGACGACCTGGAAGACCCGTTCCGGCTCTACCGCTGCCACACCATCATGAATTGTGCCAAGGCCTGCCCGAAGGGGCTGAACCCGGCCAAGGCGATCGCCGAAATCAAGAAGATGATGGTGGCGCGGCAGTTCTGAGGTTAACGCCAATCGGCGAAGCCTCTATCCTGAGCCTCTGGGGCGCGTTGGCGCGCCGGGGGAGGAACCCATGGATGCCTCGACGCTGCTTGCCTTCGCGGCGGCCTTCTTCGTCTTCGCCGCGAGTCCCGGCCCGGACAACATGACCATTGTCGCGCGCACGCTCGCGCATGGTGCGCCCTCCGGGCTGGCCTATGGCGCCGGCACGGTCGCCGGGGTGCTCATCTTTCTCGGTCTCGCCGCCTGCGGTCTTTCTCTGCTGGCGCAGGAAATGGGCTGGCTGATGACGGTGCTGCGCTATGCCGGGGCCGCCTGGCTGGTGTGGATGGGCGTGCGGCTCTGGACCGCCCCGCCGGTGGTACCCGATTTGGCGCCCATGGCGGCGCGGCGCGGGCTGCTGCCGGACTTCGCCACCGGCGTCGCGCTCAATCTCGGCAACCCGAAGATGCCGTTGTTCTATGTCGCGCTGCTGCCGAATGTGGTGGGACCTTCCCTGACGCTTGGCCAACTCGCCAGCCTGTCCGTCGTTATCCTGGCCGTCGAGCTGGTGGTGGTTGGCGGTCATGTGCTGCTGGCGGGTCGCGCGCGCCGGCTGTTGCGCACGCCCAAGGTGGTACGCCGCGTGAACCGCACCGCGGGGGGCGTGATGGTGGGTGCGGGCGTCGCGGTGGTGGCGGTCCGCTGAACCCGTGACCCATCCCGTCTTCCGCTTCGCGCCGAGCCCGAACGGGCCATTGCATCTCGGCCATGCGCGCTCCGCGCTGATCAATGACGCGCTGGCGCGAGCCAGCGAGGGGCGGCTGCTGCTGCGGATCGAGGATATCGACGCCACGCGCTGCCGGCCGGAATTCGAGGCCGGGATTTATGAGGATCTCACCTGGCTCGGGCTGGACTGGGAGCAGCCAGTGCGTCGGCAATCCCAGCATTTTGCCGACTATCGGTCAGCCCTGGCCCGGCTGGAAGCGCTGGACCTGATCTATCCCAGCTTCGAAACCCGTGGCGACATCCGCCGCGCGGTGGCCGGGCGGTCGGGTTGGCCGAGCGACCCGGACGGGGCGCCGCTGTTCCCGTTCCCCCGCGCGGCGATGAGTGCCGCCGAGCGCGCACGGCGCGTGGCGGCGGGCGAGCCCTATGCGCTCCGGCTGGATATGGCGCGGGCGGTGGAGAGGGCGGGCCCCCTTGCCTGGCGAGAGGTGGATGCGGCGGGAGAAGTGACGAATGTTGCCGCCGATCCGCTGGCCTGGGGCGATGTCATCCTTGCCCGCAAGGAGATGCCGACCGCCTATCACCTCGCCGTGGTGGTGGACGATGCCCTGCAAGGTGTGACCCATGTGGTGCGCGGAGCGGACCTGAAGGCGGCGACCTCGGTGCATCGGCTCTTGCAGGTGCTGCTGGGCCTGCCGGCGCCGCTCTATACCCATCATGCGCTGCTGCTGGATGCGGAAGGGCGCAAGCTTTCCAAATCCATTGGCTCGCAGAGTCTGGCCTCCTTGCGAGCCGAGGGTGTGACGCCCGAGGAGGTGCGCCGCCGCGCGCTGGAGACGCAAGGCGCGGGCAAAAGCGGGGAGTCTTCACTCGTACGCAAATGATAGGGTTGAGTTCCCCTGCGTAATCGGGAAAGCTTGTCCGCCCGGCGCCGCGACATGGTGATCGCGCGGGGCAAGCTGTGCGGCCTGCGGGGGCCGGGTGAGGACGATATGGCGGGCTCCACCGTGCGTTCGGTCACGTATGATCTTCTGCGTGATCTTGGACTGACGACCTTCTTCGGCAATCCGGGCTCGACGGAAGAAACCTTCCTCAAGGATTTCCCGGCCGATTTCACCTATCACCTCGCCTTGCAGGAGGCTTCCGCCATCGCCATCGCCGATGGCTACGCGCAGGCGACCGGCAAGCCGGCGATCGTCAATGTCCATACCGCCGCAGGGCTCGGCAATGCGATGGGCAACCTCATCACCGCTGCGCTCAACAAGACGCCGCTCATCGTCACCGCCGGTCAGCAGACGCGTGAGATGCTGCTGATGGAGCCGTGGTTGACCAATGTCGACGCCACGCAACTGCCGCGCCCCTGGGTGAAATGGAGCTATGAACCGGCGCGGCCGGAAGACGTGCCCGCCGCCTTCATGCGCGCCTATGCCACCGCGACGCAGGCGCCGGCGGGGCCGGTGTTCCTCTCACTGCCGCTCGATGACTGGGACAAGAAGCTGGAAGGCCGCGCGGTGGTGCGCACGGTGAGCCACCGCATCGCGCCCGACCCGGAGCGGCTGAAAGACTTCGCCGGCATCCTTTCCGGCGCCACCAACCCGGCGCTGATCTTCGGCGCGGCGATCGACCGGGGCGCGGGATGGCCGGACGCGATCGCGCTGGCGGAGGCGCTGGACGCCACCGTGTTTGCGGCGCCGGCGAGCGAGCGCTGCCCCTTTCCGGAGGACCACCCGCTCTATGCCGGTGGGCTGCCCTTCGCCATCGGCCCGCTCAGCGAGAGGCTGAAAGGGCACGATGTCGCCCTCGTCATCGGCGCGCCGGTGTTCCGCTATTACCCCTATGTCGCCGGCGCCTATCTCCCCCAGGGGCTGCGGCTGCTGCATATCAGCGACGACCCGGCGGAGACGTCGCGCGCGCCTGTCGGCGACAGCATTGTGGGCGATGCGGTGCTGGCGACGCGCGGGCTGGCCGGGCTGGTGAGCGCCCGTGCGGCCACGGGCGCGGCCCGCGAGAAGCTGGCGCACCGCATGGCGCCGCACCCGGCGTCCGACGCGCCGGCGTCCGGGGGCGATGTACCCACTGCCGCCGAGGTGTTCGCGGCGCTGGCTGAGGTGCGACTGCCGCACACGGTGCTGGTGGAGGAATCGCCCTCCAATCTCGCCGATCTGCACACGCATTGGCCGATCACCGAGCCGGCGACCTTCTTCACCTTCGCCAGCGGCGGGCTCGGCTGGAACCTGCCTGCCTCCGTCGGTATCGCGCTCGGCGAGCGCGATACCGGCCGCAACCGACCGGTGATGCTGATCATCGGCGACGGTTCGTTCCAATATTCGCTGCAGGGGCTGTGGACAGCGGCGCGCGAGCAGGTGCCGTTGGTCGTCATCGCGCTGCGCAACGGGGAATATGGCATCCTCAAATCCTTCGCCGTGCTGGAGGAAACGCCCGGCGTGCCGGGGCTGGACATTCCCGGACTCGATCTCGTCAGCCTCGCCAAGGGCTTTGGCTGCGCCGCCGAGCGGATCAGCGATCTCAGCGCTCTCAAGGAGCGGGTGGCGGCGGCGTTCAACGCCACGGGGCCGACCGTGTTCGAGGTGCCGATCAACCCGTCCATCCCGCCGCTGATCTGAGGAAAGCGTCGGCGCGTCGGCATCTTCTTGCCCGGTGGCCCGGTTCGGCGCTACCTCGGGGGATGCCGCGCACCGAGACGCCCTTATGATTCCCTGGACCCTGCTCGATACCGCCCAAGTGCCCGACGGCGGCGAGCTGCGCCTCAAGCGGCGGGGGGCGGAATTCTCCATCATGGCCGGGGCGACCGAGCTGATGAACAGCCGCCTCAGCGGCTCGGAACAGGCGCTGGCGACACTGGTCTGCGCCCGGCTTGGCGCGCGGCCGGCGCCGGTGCTGCTGATCGGCGGGCTCGGCATGGGCTTCACCCTGCGCGCGGCTTTGGGCGAGGTAGGGGCCGAGGCGAGGATCGTGGTGGCGGAGCTGGTGCCGGCGGTGATCGACTGGGCGCGTGGCCCGATGGCGGAGATTTTTGGCGACAGCCTGGATGATCCGCGCGTCACCCTTCAGGAAGGCGATGTCGCGCGGCTCATCGGTGCGGGGCGGGCCGCCTATGACGCCATCCTGCTCGATGTCGACAACGGTCCGGGCGGGCTGACGCGGGCGGCGAATGACGGACTGTACAGCCCAGCCGGGCTCGGCGCGGCCTGGGCGGCGCTGCGGCCGGGCGGGGTGCTGGCGGTGTGGTCCTCGGCGCCGGACAGCGGCTTCACCGGGCGCCTGCGCCAAGCGGGCTTTGCGGTGGAGGAGGCACGGGTGCGCGCCCATGGCAAGAGCGGCGCGCGCCATGTCATCTGGCTGGCCGAAAAGCGCGCCGGCGGTGCCCCGGCGGCGCCGCGCCCGCCGCGCCGTCCCTGAGTTCAAGCCGGAGGACGGACCCTGGAGACCTCGCTCTACCTGCCGATCAAGCGCTTTCTCGAACAGCGCGGCTTCACCGTGAAGGGGGAGATCGGTGGCTGCGATCTGGTGGCGCTATCCGACGATGAGACGCCGGTGGTGATCATCGGGGAATTGAAGCTCAGCTTCAATCTGGAGCTGGTGCTTCAGGCGGTGCACCGCGCCGGCGCCGGCGACGAGGTGTGGCTGGCGGCGCGGGCTTCCGCGCGCGGCAAAGGCCGAGAAAGCGACGCCCGCTTCCGCAACCTCTGCCGCCGGCTCGGCTTCGGCATGCTCGCCGTGCTGCCGGATGGCGAGGTGACGATCCTCGTCGCTCCCGACGCGCCGATGCCGCGCAAGGACCCGCGCCGCCGCTCGCGTCTGGTCGCCGAGCACCGGCGGCGGCAGGGCGACCCGGCGGTGGGCGGTGGCTCGCGCGTGCCTGTGATGACCGCCTATCGGCAGCAGGCACTGGCCTGCGCGGCGGCGCTCGCCGCGGGCCCGGCGCGCCCGCGCGACCTGCGTCCGCATGCCCCGGATGCCGGCAAGATCCTGCTTTCCAATGTCTATGGCTGGTTCGCCCGCGCCGAGCGCGGTGTCTATGCCCTCACCCCAGCGGGACATGAGGCGCTGGCGCGCTGGCCGCAGCCGCCCCGCGAGGAGGGGGGCGGCTGACGCCGCGTCAAACCCCTGTCACCGCCCCGGGATAGCAACGCTCATCGCCCGAGCCGACAGGAGAGCTCCCGTGACCTTCTTCCACGCCCTGCGCGCAACGCTGCGCCCTGCCGCCCGACCGCTTGTCCCGGTGCTGTTCGCGCTTGTGCTGGCCGCGCCGGCGGCGGCCGAGAACGGCAGCGCCGCGATAAGCGACATCGAGATCGGCCCGCGCCCGTTCTATCTCGTCGGCGAGATGAAGGACGGCGCGCTGAAGGAGCAACTGGCTCAGTGCAAGGGCCCGTTCACCGCGAAAAACTTCTCCATCTCTCATCGTGGCGCGCCGCTGCAGTTTCCCGAACACACGCGCGAGGGCTACATCGCCGCCGCGCGCATGGGCGCCGGCGTGATCGAATGCGATGTCGCTTTCACCAAGGACCGCGAGTTGGTGTGCCGTCACGCCCAGTGCGACCTGCACACCACGACGGACATTCTCGCCCGGCCGGAACTGGCGGCGAAATGCTCCGAAGGCTTTCAGCCGGCCGACCCCGCCACCGGGCGCAAGGCCAGCGCCAAATGCTGCACCAGCGACCTGACGCTGGCCGAGTTCAAATCGCTGCGGCCGAAGATGGACGGCTTCAATCCGCGCGGGGTGACGGCGCAGGAATATATGGACGGCACGCCGAGCTGGCGCACAGACCTTTACGTGAACCGGGCGACGCTGGTGTCGCACAAGGAATATATCGAACTGGTGAAATCGCTCGGGCTGAAATTCACCCCCGAGCTGAAGACCCCTGAGGTCGCCATGCCCTTCGAGGGCAGCTATAGTCAGGAGCACTATGCTCAGCAGATGATCGACGAGTACAAGGCGGCCGGCGTCGACCCGCGCGATGTCTATGCCCAGTCCTTCCGTCTCGACGACGTGCTCTATTGGCTGAAGGCCGAGCCCGCCTTTGGCGCGCAGGCGGTGTATCTCGACGGGCGCGACGAGGAGAGCAAGGGCTTCGACAATATGAAGCCCGAGACCTGGCAGCCCTCCATGCAGGAACTGGCCGACAAGGGTGTGAAGATCCTCGCCCCGCCGCTGTGGATGCTGGTGACGCATAAGGACGGCCGGATCGGGCCTTCCGTTTACGCCGAGGAGGCGAAGAAGGCCGGGCTCGGCCTCATCAGCTGGTCGCTGGAGCGCTCCGGCCCGCTCAATACCGGCGGCGGCTATTACTACCAGTCAGTCAAGCCGGTGATCGACCGCGACGGCGACATGCTGGCGCTGCTCGACGTGCTCGGCCGCGACATCGGTGTGATCGGCGTGTTCTCCGACTGGCCGGCGACCACGACCTTCTACGCCAACTGCCTGAAGCTCGACTGAGGGCGGCGCCTCAGCTGACGCCGAGGATCAGGAACCAGAGCGTTACGGTGAACAGGCTGACCGCCGTCGACAGCGAGACCGCGCTGGCGGAGGCGGCGACGCCGGTTCCGTAACGTTGCGCCAGCAGGTAGGCGTTGATCCCACAGGGCATGGCGGCGAACACGACCGCCACATCCGCCCAGACCGGCGGCATCGGCAGCACCCGGGTCAGCGCATAGACGATGGCCGGGTGCACACCGAGCTTAAGCGTCGAGATCAGGATCGCCGGGCCGACATCGCCCCGCACGGGATAGCGGTGCAGAGCGAGTCCGAGCGAGACCAGCGCGCAGGGCACGGCGGAGGCGGCGAGCAGATCCAGCGTCTGTTTCAGAACGCCGCCCGGCATATAGCCTGTGAGCTTGGCGATGCCGCCGGCATAGATGCCGAGCAGGATCGGGTTGAGCGCCAGCATGCGGCCGAGCTGACGCATCGTCTTGAGCGACAGGCCGGCGGCCGCGCCTTCGGCTAGCACGGTCGCCAGCACCATCATGATCGGCAGATGGATGGCGATGAGCAGGAAGAGCGGCACCGCGCCCTCCGGCCCGAAAGCCTGGAGGATGAGTGGCACGCCGACAAATACGGTGTTCGCCTGCCCCGAGGTGAAACCCTGGATCACCGATTCGAGGTGGCCCCGGCCGAACAGCCGGCGTGCTGCGAGCATGCCGAGGGCAAAAACGGTGAAGGCGCCGGTGAAATAGGCGATCCAGTAGCCCCAGGGCTGACCCTCCGCCGGAAGCTGCGCCTCGGCCAGGGTCTTGAAGATGAGCACCGGCACGGCCAGCCCGAACACATATTCGGATAGGCCCTCGGCGGCACGCTCGCGCAGATGCCCGGAGATGGAAGCGATGAAGCCGAGGCCGATGAGGCCGAAGACCGGCGTCACGACAAGGGCGATGGCGCCGAGTTGGGCCAGCATCGCTTAGGCCGCGATCTCGCCGGAGGCGCTGGAGACGAGGTGGGAGGTGCGCACCGGCACCATCACGTCGATCCGCGCCCAGAGCCGCTCGGCGAGTTCCGGCCCGGCGACGAAGGCGATCTCCGCCCGCAGCGTGCCGAGATGGGCGGGGTCGATCTTGCCATCGGCCGGACCGTCCAGCCGGATGCGAGTCGGCTGGACGTCATGGATGGCGAAGGGCTCCAGCAGGCGGAGCATGAGATTGGGATGGGCATCCGCCTCGACGACGAGGCGGTGGCGGCAAAGACCGGCAGTCATGGGAGCGTCCGATGATGACGAGGAATCGGGAGGGCGTGCGTTCAGGAAACCCGGCCGAACCTGTCGGCCGGGCGGCGAATTCGCCGTCCCGCGCAAAACCGCGCTGTCTCGATCGAAGCGATCATCATGGAGCGGAAACTAGGCGCCGCGCGCGCCGCCGTCAATGGCAGGCGCCCTTCCACGTCTGCGCTCAGGGTGCCGGGGCTGGCGCCGCGCCCTCAAGGAGCTGATAGCTCACCGGATCGTCCGGGCACAGGCCGCCGGCGCATTCGAGCACGGTGGAAACGCCATTGCCCAGCGCCAGCAGGGCGATGAGCGCGAAGGCGAACAGCACCAGCCCGCTGAGCGTGTGGACGCGCGCGGCCGGCGCGAACTGCCGGTCGAACAGCAGCAGCAGTGCGCAGCCGGCAATGATGACGATGAACAGCAGCAGCGCCCAGCTGTAGAAATGCATGCCGAGAAACGCCGCGCCGAAGGTGCCGGTGCCGGGCACGATGTGCAGCAGCACCTGCCGGGCGGCGACCGCGCCGCCGGCCATGGCGGAGAGAATGGCGAGCGCGTAGTGGCTCGGGCGCGGGCCGAATTTCAGGTTCAGCGCCAGGCCCACGCCGACGCCGACAAAGCCGGCGCGCTGCAGAATGCAGAGCGGGCAGGGCAGTTCGCCGCCGACCAACTGGTCGTAGAACGCGACCAGCAGCACAACGCCGATGGTTATGAGGCCAAGCGCGTTGAGCTGGCGGGCGAGCTCCGGGGAGAGGAAGCCGGGGGAAGTGTCGTTGTTCATGTCGCGTCCCTCACAGCACGATATCGAGCGCGGAGGTGACGTGCAGCTTGAACAGGGTCAGCAGCACGGCGATCGAGAGGAGGCAGGCGGCGAGCGCCAGCGCGCGCCGGCCAAGGGCCGCGAAGGCCAAAGCGAAACAGAACCCGAAAAAGGGAAGGCTCATCATCAGGCTGCACTCCGCGCGTCGGCTCGTCTACCGTCGACACACAAGAGCAGGATTATACCGCAAAGTCATGACGCAGCGCGGCAGGCGGCTTCTAGACGAAGCTCTGCGGGTCGATGTCGATATCCACGCGCAAACTGCCCGTGGCGCGCGGCGCGCCCGCCATCCAGGCGCGGACATAGGCGGAGAGATCGAAGCTGCGCTCGCAGCGGGCGAGCAGGCGGTAGCGGTGGCGGCCGCGAATCAACGCCAGCGGCGCTTCGGCGGGCCCCAGCACCCGCACCTTGTCGGTAAAGGGCGAGCAGGCAGCCAGCGCGCGCGCATGCGCCTGCGCCGCATGCGGGTCCGTGCCGGAGATGATGAGGGCGCAGAACCGGGCGAAGGGCGGCAGATGCGCTTCCTCGCGAATGGCGATCTCGCGGTCGTAGAAGGCGTCGCGGTCGCCCGCCACCAGCGCCTGCATCACTGGGTGCTCGGGCATGTAGGTCTGCAGGAAGGCGCGCCCTTCCACCTCATGGCGGCCGGCGCGGCCGGCGACCTGGTGCAGCAGCTGGAAGGTGCGCTCGGCGGCGCGGGGGTCGCCATGGCCCAAGCCCACATCGGCATCGATGACGCCGACCATGGCGAGGCCGGGGAAATTATGTCCCTTGGCGACGAGCTGGGTGCCGATGATGATGTCGACCTCGCCATCCTCGATCGCCTTCAACTCGGCGCGCAGCCGCTCCACCCCGCCGGCGAGATCGCTGGAGAGCACCTGAAGCCGGCCTTCCGGGAACAGCTTCGCCGCCTCCTCATGCAGCCGCTCGACGCCAGGACCGCAGGGGATGAGCGCATTGGGCTCGTGGCAGTTCGGGCATTCATGGGGCACCGGCATGGCGTAGCCGCACTGGTGGCACTCCAGCCGGCGGCGGAAGCGGTGCTCGACCAGCCAGGAGGAGCAGGAGGGGCATTTGATGCGGTGGCCGCAGGCACGGCAGAGGGTGAGTGGGGCATAGCCGCGCCGGTTGAGGAACAGCAGTGCTTGTCCGCCGGCCTCAATGGTGCGCTCCATTTCACGGGCGAGGCGCGGAGCGATCCACTGGCCGCGCGGCGGGCCCTCGCGGCGCAGGTCGATCGGCTCCAGCCGGGGCACCTTGGTGCCGGCGAAGCGCTCGGGCAGGGCGAGGCGCGTGTAGCGCCCGCGCCGTGCATTCACCTCGGTCTCTATTGAGGGCGTAGCGGAGACGAGGGCGATGCTCGCCCCCTCCAGCCGTGCCCGCACCACGGCCATGTCACGGGCGTGGTAGTGGACCCCGTCCTCCTGTTTGTAGGCGCTGTCGTGCTCTTCATCGACCAGGATGAGGCCGAGGTCGCGGAAGGGCAAAAACAGCGCCGAGCGGGCACCGGCCACCACGGCGACCTCGCCGGACGCCACGCCGCGAAACACCCGCCCGCGTCGCTTCGACGACACAGCCGAATGCCACTCCGCCGGGCGCACGCCGAAGCGGCGGGCGAAGCGGTCGAGAAATGCCTGGGTGAGGGCGATTTCCGGCATCAGGATCAGCGTCTGCCGCCCCTGCCGAATCGCCTGCGCCACCGCCTCGAAATATGTCTCGGTCTTGCCCGAGCCGGTGACGCCGTCGATGAGGAAGGGCTGGAAGCTGCCGGATTTGACCGAGTCGACAAGCCGCGCGGCGGCCTCCGCCTGTGCCGGCAGCAGATCCGGGGCGGCGTGGTCCGGGTCCGGCGTCTCGGCGGCGGGCTCGGGCGGTAGGACGACGGTTTCGAGCACGCCGTCATCGATCAGCCCGTCCACCACGGAGGGCGAGACGCCCGCCTCCTTCGCCGCTTCGCTCTTGGCGCGCACGAGGCCATCCGCCAGCGCCGTCACCACTTTCTCGCGCGCTGCCGTGCGCCGAGCCGGGCGGTGGTCGGTCAGGCGGACGCCGACGCGCTCGCGGCCGATGCCAGCGCTTTCATCATGGCGCAGGGCGAGGCGCAGCACCATGCCGGGCGGGGTGACAGTGTAGTCGGCGATCCATTGTATGAACGCGATCATCCGCGCGTTCAGCGGCTCTACCTCGCAGCGGCGCTGGATCGGCTTGAGCTTGGCGGGGTCGACCGGCGTGGCCTTTTCCGGGCTCGGCCAGACGCAGCCCAGCATGTTCCGCGTGCCGAGCGGCACCACCACGATATCGCCGGGCGCCACCTCCATCCCGTCCGGCACGCGGTAGGAATAGGCGGCGCCGAGGGCGAGCGGCAGCAGCACATCCACCACGCGCACCGGCGCGGGGAAGAGGGGAGGGGAATCGGCGGCGTGTGGGCTCGGCATGGCGCCTTCTTAGCGCATTGCGGCAGCAAGCGTCGCCACATCGTCATCCCGGCCGGAGCGTAGCGCAGAGCCGGGACCGCTCTCCATTCTGGTAGCCATCCCGAATAGTGCCTGCGGCAGTTCCGGGATGGCGAATCTTAACCGCCGGCCGATATTAGAGACGCCTATACGGAGGGCGGCATGGCAAGCACGGACGCACAGAAGGCGGCACGCGCCGAGCGCGCTCTGCTCGCGGGGGCGGCGCCGGATGTGGCGGAGGGGCTGACAGGCTGGCTCGGGCGGCTCGGCCATGAGCGTCGGCTCTCCCCCAAGACCCGCGAGGCCTATGCCCGCGATGTCGCGACCTTTCTCGGCCTGCTGGCGCGACAGATCGGGCATGGCCCAACACTCGGCGACCTTGGCGCGCTGGAGCCGCGCGACGTGCGCGCGGTGATCGCCGCCCGTCGCGCGGAGGGGATCGAGCCCCGCAGGCAGATGCGTTTTCTCGCCGCCGCCCGTTCCTTCGCCCGGCATCTGGAACGCGAGGGGCTTGGCAAGGTCGGCGCGCTCACGGCCGTGCGTGGGCCGCGCGTGCCACGCACCCTGCCGCGCCCGCTGGCGCCGCAGGACGCCCGCGCGCTGGCCGACCCCGCCACGCGGGCGGGAGACGCGCGCGAGCCCTGGATTCTCGCCCGCGATGCGGCGGTGATCGCGTTGCTCTACGGCTCTGGCCTGCGAATCTCGGAAGCGCTGGGAATGATGCGCCGGGACATGCCTGAGCCGGGGCGCGGCGATCAGATCGTCGTCCACGGCAAGGGCGGCAAGACCCGTATGGTGCCGGTGCTGCGGCCGGTGATCGAGGCCGTCGACGCCTATGCTCGCGCGTGCCCGTATGAGCTTGAACCGACCGCGCCATTGTTTCGTGGCGCCAAGGGCGGTCCGCTCTCGCCGCGCATCGTGCAATTGGCCGTGGAGCGCATGCGCGGTGCGCTCGGCCTGCCCGACAGCGCCACGCCGCACGCGCTGCGCCATTCCTTCGCGACCCATCTGCTGGGGCGCGGCGGTGACCTGCGCTCGATCCAGGAACTTCTCGGCCACGCCTCGCTTTCCACGACGCAGATCTATGCCGCCGTCGATACCGAGACGCTGATGGCAGCGTGGAAGGCAGCGCATCCGCGCGCCACCGCCAAATGAGGGGCCCATGACGCCAATCCAGCCGATGATCGAGCATATGTCGATCGGGGTCAGCGACTATGCGCGTTCCCTTGCCTTCTATGATGCGGTGCTGGCGCCGCTCGGCTTCGTCCGGGTGTCGTCGCATGAGGAGCCCGAGGGGGAATCCGCCTGCTGGGGGCCGGAAGGAGAGATGCCGTCGCCCGAGGGCACGCCGGGCGCCGCCCCGTTCTGGATCCAGCACCGCGCCGATGTGATTGCCCCGCCGCCGGGATTCCATCTCTGCTTCATGGCACCGACGCGGCGGGCGGTGGAGGCGTTCCACGCCGCCGGGCTGACGGCGGGTGGGCGCGATGCCGGCGGGCCGGGCCTGCGGCCGCATTACGGCGAAGGCTATTTCGCCGCCTTCCTGTTCGATCCCGATGGATGGAAGATCGAGGCTGTGACCTACACGGATGCGTGAGCCGGCCGTTAAATCACCGAGGGCGGTGTTTGGAAACCGGGGCGGGGCTTTTCACGCTGGGGAAGCTGAGTGACACTTCGGGCCATTGGACCCCGACAGCAGAGGAGACATTCCATGAAGCGTCTCGTGACCGCTCTGTGCGCGCTTGCCCTCACCACGGCCGCAACGGGTGCCGCTTTCGCCGATTGCCCGGCGCATGCGGCCAAGCCGGCGCAGACCGAGGTGAAGGGTTCCTGACCCAGCCTCTTCTCCACCTGAACGAAAACGGCCCGGAAGGCGACTTCCGGGCCGGTTTTTTTTACGATCTGCGCAGTAAGGCGCGCGCCTCACATGTGGATGGCGCGCTTCTCCACCGCCATGGCCGCTTCCTTCACCGCTTCCGAGCGGGTCGGGTGGGCGTGGCAGGTGCGGGCGAGATCCTCCGACGAGCCGCCGAACTCCATCAGCACCGCGCATTCATGGATCAGCTCGCCGGCTTCCGAGCCGATGATATGCGCGCCGAGCACGCGGTCGGTGGTGGCGTCGGCGAGGATTTTCACGAACCCGTCCGTCTCGTCATTGGCCTTGGCGCGGCCATTGGCGAGGAAGGGGAACTTGCCGACCGTGTAGGCGATGCCGGCCTGCTTCAGCTCTTCCTCGGTCTTGCCGACCGAAGCCACTTCCGGGAAGGTGTACACCACCGCCGGAATCACGTCGTAATTCACATGGCCGGCCTGTCCCGCGAGGAGTTCAGCCAGCGCCACGCCCTCGTCTTCAGCCTTGTGCGCCAGCATCGGACCGGCAATGGCGTCGCCAATGGCGAAGATGCCGGGGATATTGGTGCGGTAATAGTGGTCGGTGACGACGCGCCCGCGGCTGTCCTTCTCGACGCCGAGCGCCTCCAGCCCCAGCCCTTCCGTATAGGGCACGCGGCCGATGGCGACGAGCACCACATCGGCCTCCAGCGTCTGCGCCTCGCCGCCGGCGGCGGGCTCGACCGAGACCTTCAGCGTCTCGCCGGAGCTGTCGACGCCGGTGACCTTGGCGCCCAGCTTGAACGCCACGCCCTGCTTCTCCAGGATTCGCTGGAACGACTTGGCGACCTCATTGTCCATGCCGGGCAGGATGCGGTCGAGATATTCGACCACGGTGACCTCAGCGCCAAGGCGGCGCCACACGCTGCCCAGTTCCAGCCCGATGACGCCGGCGCCGACGACGAGCAGCTTGCCCGGCACCTTCTCCAGCGCGATGGCACCGGTCGAGGAGACGATGCGGGTCTCGTCGATGGCGATGCCGGGAAGCTTGGCCACATCCGAGCCGGTGGCGATGACGATGGCCTTGGTCTCCAGCGTCTGCTGCGAACCGTCCGCCATGGCGACATCGACCTTGCCCGCTGCGGGGATGCTCGCCGTGCCGTGGAAGGTGTCGATCTTGTTCTTCTTCATCAGGAAGGCGACGCCCTTGGTGTTGCCTTCCACCGCCTGATCCTTGAAGCCCAGAAACGCTTTGTGATCGAGCTCGGGCGTGCCGACCTTGATGCCCATCTTGGCGAAATGGTGCCCGGCCTCCTCGAAGCGGTGCGAGGCGTGCAGCAGCGCCTTGGAGGGAACGCAGCCAATGTTGAGGCAGGTGCCGCCGAAGGTGGCGCGCTTCTCGACCACCGCGACCTTGAGCCCGAGCTGGGCGGCGCGGATGGCGCACACATAGCCGCCGGGGCCGGTGCCGATGACGACAAGATCGTAGGACATGTTGCTACCCGTTGAGGGGAGCGGCCGGACCGGGCCAGCCGCTCGGAAGAAGAAGGCGACGGCCGATCACAGATCCAGCACGAGGCGGGTCGGGTCTTCGAGGGCTTCCTTGACGCGGACCAGGAAGGTCACCGCGCCCTTGCCGTCGACGATGCGGTGATCGTAGCTCAGCGCCAGATACATCATCGGCCGGGCGACGATCTGGCCCTTCACCACCACCGGGCGCTCCTCGATGCGGTGCATGCCGAGAATGCCCGACTGCGGCGCGTTGAGGATCGGCGTCGACATCAGCGAGCCGTAGATGCCGCCATTGGTGATGGTGAACGTGCCGCCCTGCATGTCCTCAATGCCGAGCTTGCCGTCACGCGCCTTGCGGCCGAGGCCGGCAATGGCCTTCTCGATGCCAGCCACGGAAAGCTGGTCGGCGTCGCGCACCACGGGAACCACAAGGCCCTTGTCGGTGCCGACGGCGATGCCGATGTGGTAGTAGTTCTTATAAACCAGATCGGTGCCGTCGATCTCGGCATTGACCTCGGGCACGTCCTTCAGGGCCTGGATGACCGCCTTGGTGAAGAAGCCCATGAAGCCGAGCTTCACGCCGTGCTTCTTCTCGAACACGTCCTTGTACTGCGCGCGAAGGCTCATCACCGCCGACATGTCGACATCGTTGAAGGTGGTGAGCATCGCCGCCGTGTCCTGCGCGTCCTTGAGACGGCGGGCGATGGTCTGGCGCAGCTTGGTCATCTTCACGCGCTCTTCGCGCGCGGCGTCGTCCGGCGCGGAGGGCGCGCGCGGGGCGGCCGGGGCGCGGGCGGCGGCGGGCGCCGGCGCGGCGGCCAGAGCCGCGAGCATGTCGCCCTTGGTCACGCGCGCATCCTTGCCGGTGCCGGCGAGCATGGCCGGGTTCAGCCCGCTCTCCGCCGCCAGCTTGGCGACGGCCGGGCCGTTGGAACCGGCCGGCGCGGCTGCCGGGGCCGGAGCCGGAGCTTCAGCCTTGGGCGCTTCCGCCTTGGGGCCCTCAGCCTTGGGCGCTTCCGCCTTGACGGGTGCCGCGGCGGGCGCCGCCTTGGCCGCGCCGGAGCCTTCGCCGATGGAGCCGAGCAGCGCGCCGACGCCGACCGTTTCGCCATCCTTGGCGATGATCTCCGAGAGCACGCCGGCCGAGGGTGCGGGCACCTCGATCGTGACCTTGTCGGTCTCCAGCTCGACGATCGGCTCGTCGGCGGCGACAGTGTCGCCGGCCTTCTTGAACCACTTGCCGATCGTTGCCTCGGTGACCGATTCGCCCAACGTCGGAACGCGGATCTCGGTGGCCATGCTCGTTCTTCCTCACCGTTTGCCGGCTACGGGGCCGGCACTCCCTCGGGTCTTGCGAATGCGGGTCGTCGGTCAGTTCAGCCCAGAGCGTCCTGCAGGAACGCCTTGAGCTGTGCCAGATGCTTGGACATCAGCCCCGTCGCCGTGGCGGCGGAGGCCGGGCGGCCGGTGTAGCGCGGCCGCGACGAGGCAGAGCCGGCCTGTTCCAGCACCCATTCCAGATAGGGCTGCACGAAGGCCCAGGCGCCCTGGTTCTTCGGCTCCTCCTGGCACCAGACGATTTCGGCCTGCTTGAAGCGGCCGATCTCCTGCGCCAGCGTCTTGAGCGGGAAGGGGAAGAGCTGTTCGACGCGCAGCAGGTAGATGTCGTCGATGCCCCGGCGCTCGCGCTCCTCATAGAGGTCATAATAGACCTTGCCCGAGCACAGCACGACGCGGCGGATCTCGCTGTCGGCCTTCAGCTTCACCGCTTCCGCCGGCAGGGCGGCGGCGAAGTTGCGGTCGGCATCGTCCCACAGCACGCGGTGGAAGGTGGTCTGCGGCCCGAGTTCCGCCAGGGTCGAGACAGCGCGCTTGTGGCGCAGCAGGCTCTTCGGCGTCATCAGGATCAGCGGCTTGCGGAAGTCGCGCTTGAGCTGCCGGCGCAGGGCGTGGAAATAGTTCGCCGGCGTCGTCAGATTGGCGACCTGCATGTTGTCTTCGGCGCACATCTGCAGATAGCGCTCCAGGCGGGCGGAGGAATGCTCCGGCCCCTGGCCTTCATAGCCGTGCGGCAGCAGGCAGACGAGGCCGGACATGCGCAGCCACTTGCGCTCGCCGGACGACAGGAATTGATCGAAGATCACCTGTGCGCCATTGGCGAAGTCACCGAACTGCGCTTCCCACATGGTGAGCGCGTTGGGCTCGGAAAGCGAGTAGCCATATTCGAAGCCGAGCACCGCCTCTTCCGAGAGCATCGAATTGATGACCTCGTAATGGGCCTGGCCCTCCCGCACATGATTGAACGGGGTGTGGCGCTCCTCGGTTTCCTGGTCGATCAGCACCGAATGGCGCTGCGAGAAGGTGCCGCGCTCGCAATCCTGGCCGGAGAGACGCACCGGGTGGCCTTCGAGCTGGAGCGAGGTGAAGGCGAGCGCCTCCGCCGTCGACCAGTCGATGCCGGCGCCGTCGTCGAGGATCGCCTTGCGGCGGGCATCGAGGAAGCGCTGGATGGTGCGGTGGACATGGAAGCCCTCCGGCACGGTGGTGATGCGGTCACCGATCATGCGCAGCTCGTCGAGGGCGACGCCGGTGACGCCGCGGCGCGGGTCGTCCTCGGCGGCGGCGGCCTTGAGGCCGGCCCAGCGGCCGTCGAGCCAGTCCGCCTTGTTCGGCTTGTAGGCCTGGCCGGCTTCATACTCGATATCGAGCTTCGAGCGCCATTCCGCGCGCATGGCGTCGATCTCGCCCGGCGCGATCACGCCTTCGGCTTCCAGCTTGCGGGAATACAGCTCAAGCGTGGTCGGGTGCTGCTTGATGAGCTTGTACATCAGCGGCTGGGTGAAGGCCGGCTCGTCGCCCTCGTTGTGGCCGAAGCGGCGGTAGCAGAACATGTCCACCACGACCGGCTTGCGGAAGCGCTGGCGGAATTCGGTGGCGATCTTCGCGGCGAAGGTCACGGCCTCAGGGTCGTCGCCATTCACATGGAAGATCGGCGCCTCGATGGTCTTCGCCACATCGGACGGGTAGGGCGAGGAGCGCGAGAAGCGCGGATAGGTGGTGAAGCCGATCTGGTTGTTGATGATGAAGTGGATCGAGCCGCCGGTGCGGTGTCCCTTCAGCCCGGACAGGCCGAGGCATTCGGCCACCACGCCCTGACCGGCGAAGGCGGCGTCGCCATGCAGCAGCAGCGGCATCACCTGGGTGCGCTCGGCGTCGCGCAGCAGGTCCTGCTTGGCGCGCGCCTTGCCCAGCACCACGGGATCGACGATTTCGAGATGCGACGGGTTGGCGGTGAGCGACAGGTGCACCTGATTGCCGTCGAACTCGCGGTCCGACGACGCACCAAGATGGTACTTCACGTCGCCCGAACCTTCGACCTCGTCCGGCGCCCAGGAGCCGCCCTTGAACTCGTGGAACAGGGCGCGGTGGGGCTTGCCCATCACCTGCGTCAGCACGTTGAGGCGGCCGCGATGGGCCATGCCCAGCACGATTTCCTTCACGCCGAGATTGCCGCCGCGCTTGATGATCTGTTCCAGCGCCGGGATCAGGCTTTCGCCGCCGTCAAGGCCGAAGCGCTTAGTGCCGGTGTAGCGGACATCGAGGAATTTCTCGAAGCCCTCGGCTTCCACCAGCTTGTTGAGGATGGCGCGCTTGCCCTCGCGGGTGAAGGTGATTTCCTTGTCCGGCCCCTCGATCCGCTCCTGGATCCACGCCTTCTCCTCGGGCGAGGAGATGTGCATGAACTCGACGCCGAGCGTCGCGCAATAGGTACGCTGCAGAATGGCAACCATCTGGCGGACGGTGGCGAATTCCATGCCCAGCACATGGTCGATGAAGATCGGCCGGTCGAGATCGGCCTCGCGGAAGCCATAGGAGGCGGGGTCGAGCTCGGGCGCGGCGCGCACGGGCTCAAGACCCAGCGGGTCGAGCTTGGCGTGAAGATGGCCGCGCATGCGATAGGCGCGGATCATCATCAGCGCCTTGACGGAGTCGCGGGTGGCTTGCTGCACATCGGCGGAAGTCAGCTCGACACCGGACTTCTGCGCCTTCTCCGCCGCCTTGGCTTCGACCTTGCGGCCGATCGCCTTCTCCACCTCGATCCACTGACCGTCCATCGCCGAGACGAGTTCGCCATTGGCGTGGATCGGCCAGCCCTCCTTCTTCCAGGAGGCGCCGCGGGCGCTCTTCTCGACATCGGCCGGAGCGTCCTTCAGCCCGGCGAAGAAGGCCTGCCATTCGGCATCCACCGAATTGGGGTCGGCTTCGAAGCGGGCATAGAGGTCCTCGATCCAGGCCGCATTGGCTCCGTAGAGGAAGGAGGTATTGAGGAAGGTCTCGTTCACGTCCGCGCGCGACATCGTCGGCTCCTGGGGGGACCGGGTCGGGTCCGTTGGCAGTACTTTCGTGCCGTAGATCGCCTGCGGGCGTTGCCCGGGGCTGACTGCGGCGCCCTGCAGGGCGGGGCGAAAGTCGTAGGCTCTATATAGCCCTCGTATTCACTTCGGGAATGCCGCAGGAATGCGGCACGGGAATGCGAAAACGCGGACCATCATTCACAAGCAATAACGGCACCGGCACTTGACGCGCCAGCGGCGGGGGCTTCCCGCCGCCTCGAAACGGCCCGATCGCCGTTCACGTCCTCGCGACGGGACTGTCCGCCCCGCCGCAGGCCGCTGGAAAAGCTCACGCGCCGAGGCCGGGCGCGATCTTCTGGCATTCGGCGACGAGTTCCTTCACCGAGGCGATCGACTTGTCGAGCATGGCGCGCTCATGGGCGTCGAGTTCGATCTCCACGACCCGCTCGACGCCATTGGCGCCGATGATGACCGGGACGCCGAGATAAAGGTCGTCGATCCCGTACTGGCCGGTGAGGTAGGCGGCGCAGGGCAGGAGACGCTTCTTGTCGCGCAGATAAGAGGTCGCCATCTCGATGGCCGAGGCGGCGGGCGCGTAGAAGGCCGAGCCGGTCTTCAGCAGGTTGACGATCTCGCCGCCGCCCTTGCGGGTGCGGTCGACAATGGAGTCCACCTTCTCCTGGCTGGTCCAGCCCATCTTGACGAGGTCCGGCAGCGGGATGCCGGCGACGCCGGAATAGCGCACCAGCGGCACCATGTCGTCGCCATGGCCGCCAAGCACGAAGGCGGTGACGTCTTCCACCGAGACGTTGAACTCGTCGGCGAGGAAATAGCGGAAACGGGCGGAATCGAGCACGCCGGCCATGCCGACCACCTTGTGGGTGGGAAGGCCGGAGGCCTTCTGCAGCGCCCACACCATGGCGTCGAGCGGGTTGGTGACGCAGATGACGAAGGCGTCCGGCGCGAATTTGGCGATACCGGCGCCGACCTGCTGCATGACCTTGAGATTGATGTCGAGAAGGTCGGAGCGGCTCATGCCCGGCTTGCGCGGCACGCCAGCGGTGACGATCACCACATCCGCGCCCTCGATCGCCTCATAGCCATTGGTGCCCACGAGCGTGGCGTCGAAGCCGAGGACCGGGGACGCTTCGGCAATGTCGAGGCTCTTGCCCTGCGGAATACCTTCCGCCACGTCGAACATGACGACGTCGCCGAGTTCCTTGAGGCCTGCGAGAAGGGCGAGAGTACCGCCGATCTGGCCGGCCCCGATCAGTGCAATCTTTGCTCGAGCCATGAGATTTCCTGACTTTCCGAGGGAAGGGTGCGGCGCTACGCCGCGCGGGTTCCGATAGACCTTATCGCCGTATGGTTCAAGCGAGGATGGGCATCGGGGTAAATACGAGGGCTTAAGACTTTCGGACCAAGTAACTGGTATACGAAATACCTATCGGGAATGAGTCGGCGGTGGGTCTAATGTCGCCGGCTGGCGAGATCTTCCATGAGCTCGATCTGGATTGCCTGAATCTCCGCCAGCCGCTCCCATTGCCGGGTCAGCATGTGGTCGATCTTCTCGTGCAGATGGCGGATTTCCAGCTCGGCCTTGAGGTTGATGCGGTAATCATTCTCCGAGCGTTGCCGGTCTTTCTCCTCCTGACGCTTCTGGCTCATCATGATGACGGGCGCTTGAAGGGCGGCGATACAGGACAGCACCAGATTGAGGAGAATGAACGGGTAAGGGTCGAAGGCGCCCATCATCCCGGCGACGTTCAGCGCCATCCATATCATGATGAAGACGATGAACGAGATGATGAAGGTCCAGCTGCCGCCGAAGGAGGCGATGGCGTCGGCCGCGCGCTCGCCGAAAGTCCGGCCGCTTTCGATCTCCTCCTCGATGTTCTCGGTCAAGATGTCGTTGGCTGCCAGGCTGGCGATGACATCGTGGTCGAGCTGGCTGAGGTCGCCGCGCTCCGCCTTCAGCGTGTCGGCGATATAGGCGGCGCGCTCCTTCGCCAGCGCCTTGCGGGAGATGTAGGCGTCAGGGGCGATGTCGGGATGGAGCGCCTTTATGTGATCGGCGAGGCCGGGTCGCAGCATGTCGAGGCGCAGGCCGTCTCGTGCGGAAACCACATTGCCGGTGAGGGCGCAGGTATGGTGTGCCGTCTCGTGGGATGTCTTGGGTCGGCGGCTCATGGGCGAGCGTCCGGATCAGGGCAGGGAGGTGCGGAGCGACCCGCAGAGGTTCAATGCCGTTTGCCTATCAGGTTTCGACCAGTCCGGTGGTGTTGCCGCTCGCCTGCGAGTCGCCACGGCCGTGCGGACGAGCAATGTAGTCTTCCGAGCGCATCTCGTGCAGGCGCGAGACGGTGCGCGCCCACTCGAAGGCTTCCGCCCCTTCGGTGCCGAGATAGAGCTGCTCCGGCTCGGCCTCCGCGGAGGCGACGACCTTCACGCCCTTCTCGTAGAATTCGTCGATCAGCGTGATGAAGCGCTTGGCCTCGTTGCGCCGGTCCTGGTCGAGGCGCGGAATGTGCTCGATGAGGATGGTGTGGTAGGTCCGTGCCAGCCGCAGATAGTCCGTCGCTCCGAGCGGCACGCCGCACAGGTTCTCGAATGAAAATCGTGCCGCGCCGCCGCCGGCGCGCGGCACGGTGAGCGTGCGTCCACCCGAGGCCAGGCTGGCGGGGGCGCCGCCGTCGACGCCCGCCACGCGGTGCCAGACCTTGTCCATCTCGCGGTCGACATCGGCCATGGTCTCGTGCGCGGCTGGCACATACCAGGTGCGCACGCCGCCGAGCTTTTCCATGCGGTAGTCGGTGGGCGATTCGATGCGCACCACTTCCATGTGCTCTTCGATCATGGCGATGAAGGGCAGGAACAGCGCGCGGTTGAGGCCGCCTTCATAGAGATCGTGCGGGGCGACATTGGAGGTGGCGACGATCACCACGCCAAGGTCGAACAGCTTCTCGAACAGCCGGCCGAGGATCATCGCATCGGCGATGTCGGTGACGTGGAACTCGTCAAAACAGAGCAGCCATGCTTCTTCGTAAAGCGCGGCGGCGACGATGGCGATGGGGTCGCCATCCTTGATGCGGCCCGCCTTCATGTCCGTGCGCACCTGAAAGATGCGGGCATGCACATCGGCCATGAATTCGTGGAAATGCGCGCGCCGCTTGCGCTTGCGGACCGCGACGCTCTCATAGAACAGGTCGACCAGCATGGTCTTGCCGCGGCCGACCGCGCCGTGAATGTAGAGCCCGCGCACGCGGGGAATGCTGTCCTCGCGCCGCGCGAATAGCCAGCCGAGAGCCGAGGACTTGCGCGCGAGGCGACGGGAGGCGATGCGCTGCTCCAGCGCCGCCAGCGCGCCGACCACCCGTGCCTGGCCGGCATCGGGCGAGATGTCGCCGGCCGCCATGCGGGCGACATATCGCGCAGCGAGCACGGATCCACCCGCTTCCGCCGCCACCGTTTCCGCCATATCGGGCACCCCGCGATGTTGCGGCGCACGCTTAACCTCCCCGCGCCGTTGCGACAAGGGTCCCACTGCGGCAGGATGGCCCGGCGTCGTCAATCAGGCCCGATGCATGCGCTTAATGCATGGCTGAGCTGCGGGAACCAAGGGGCGCGTCACAGCATTAACACGATCGCGCCTTGACGCTGTCCCCCTGCCGCCGCCACACTCGCAATCATGTGATGACAGGCGGGCACCGGCATGCACAGGCACGTGTGGGGCGACTTCGGGACAAGAACGGCGGCCCTTTGCCTCGCTCTGGTCGGCATCTGCAGCTTGGCAATCGTGCCGGCCAAGGCCGGTCCGATCGAGAGCAAGAGCGCGGCATCCGCCAGCCTGCCGTCTTCCGCCATCATCATCGACAAGGACGACCGCCTCTCGCGTGACGACTATGCCCGCAGCTTCGGCCTGACACCGGCGGCCATGGCCTCACGCTTCGGTGCAACCGGGCTGGTGCGCTGCGGTTCGGCGGTGGGCACCGGCCAGCTCGTCGGGGCCAATAATGTGCTGGTGACCGCCGCGCATGTCCTGTTCGCACCCGGCGGCGAGCCGCGCGGAAGGGGCGCGGCCTGCACCTTCGAGATCAACACGGCCGGCGGGCGCCAGAAAATCGAGGTCGATGTCGACAAGGTGGTCTGCGGCGCGCGTCAGCCCTACACCCAGCCGGCGGTGAAAGACTGGGCGGTGGTACCGCTCGCGGCGCCCGCCAAGGGGGTGAAGCCCTATATGCCGGGTACGATGCCGGTTCCGGGCAATATCGTTCTGGCGGCGGCGGCGCGCAGTGGCGGCGTCGAGAGCTATTCGCTGCAGAACTGCCAAGCCCGCAAGGTGACCGCAACCGCGCCCGGTGGCCTGCGCGAAGTGGCCATTGACTGCGACGCCGAGGGCGGGGTGTCCGGTGCGGCGATCCTTTCGCCTGAGGGCGCCTTCCTGGGTGTCTATGTCGGCTTTCGCTCGGCCCACCCCGGCAAGGTCGGTCCCTTCTCGATGAGCCACTATAATTTCGGCCTGTCCGCCGAAGGCGGCCTGCGCGAGGCCATCGTCGACGTGGCGACGCGGGCCCAGAGCCTCAGCGCGAGCCGCTAGCGCGCCCTGGTCTCATCGCCGGCCCTGGGGTGCGGGTGCTTACCGATAGTCGTGCTCTCGCTTGCGGTGTAGAGTGATCATCTGTTCGCGACGGTCGCCGGTAACGGCGGCCTCGCTTGTGTCGCATGCAAGCCATGCAGATGCGGGAGTTGTCTCCTTGTGCGGTGCGCATATTTGTGTTGCGCCGCAATAAAGAACCGCGGTGCCGCTGAGGCCAAGCCGATGACACTGCCCGTAAACGCTTCTTCTTCCGAGCCTGCCGCCGAGCCCATGGCCGCGCGCGCGACGGCGTCTCATGGCGCTGAACGCGTGGCCGGCCATATCCGCAAGCTGGTTCCGGCGGAACGCGAGTTGATCCTGGCGCATCTGCTGCGCCTCGATCCGCTGAGCCGCTTCATGCGCTTCGGCGGCGTGGTGTCGGATGGCGCGCTGGCCCGCCATGCCACCCGCGTGGTGTCCGGCGATGCCAGCGCGGTGGGCTATTTCATCGACGGTGAGCTGCGGGCGCTCGCCGAGCTGCATCCGCTTGGCCGGCGTGCGGGCAAGCCGGCGGCTGCGGAGGCCGCGTTCAGCGTCGAGCGGCCGTGGCAGGGCAGAGGCATCGGCTCGGCGCTGATGCGCCATCTGGTCCTGCTGGCGCAGAATCGCGGCATCGAGGAATTGCAGGTGGTGTTCCTTCCCAATAACGGGCCGATGCGCAATCTCGCGGTCCACCATGCCGCCGATCTCCAACTCGATGACGAGGAAATGGTGGGACGCATGCGCGCCCCGCGCGCCACTTTCTTCTCGCAGGCCCGCGAATTTATCGGCGACATCTTCGCCGTGCTGTTCTCCGCCGCCGACCTGCAGGAGCGGATGTTGCCGCCGCACCTGCGCGGCAATTGACGGCGCGCGGCGGCGCCGCTCTTGCAGCGCTCGCATGGCGGCGCCTGGCGGCCTTGACTTGGCCTTGATCGGGACTGAGACAGGTCGGCCACTGGCTCCAATTGTCCTGGCCCTATGTTCTCCAGCTTTTCCCCCGCCGTCTCGTCTGCCACCGCGCGCCGCACCGCCGCGCCGCGCCCAGGCTTGATCCTGTCCGTCGTGCCGCCGTTCGCGCGGCTGATGCTGGCCGCTCTCGTCGCTCTGGTCGTATTGGTGGGTGCTGGCGCTGGCTTCGCGCAGATCCCGCCCGAACAGCAGCAGGTGCAGGAAAAGCTGGAAGGCCAGCGCGCCATTGTCGATGGCGTGGAAGCGGCGCTTGGGCGTGACGGACTGCGCTCCAGCGATCTCGACGATCTTCGCGCCCGGCTCGATCCCGTACGGGCGGACCTCACAACGGGCATCGCCGCGCTGGACCCGCTGCTGGCCAATCTGAACCACCGCGTGAAGGAAATCGGGCCCAAGCCCGCCGACGACGCCCCGGCCGAAAGCGCTTCCATCACCGCCGAGCGCGACGCGCTCTCCGCCCGCGCGGCCGAACTCGATGCCGTGCTCAAACAGGCCAAGCTGTTGAAGGTGCGGGCGGACCAGCTGTCGGATCGCATCACCAGCCGGCGGCGGGCGCTGTTCACGGACCAGTTGCTCGCCCGGTCCTACAGCGTGCTTGATCCCTCGCTCTGGCTGGCAGCGGCGGCGGCGGTGCCGATTGAACTGCGCGGGGTCAACTATCTTCTCAGCGATTGGGCGGCCTATGCCAATGCCCGCATGCAGCCGATCGGCCAGATCGCCATCGGCCTCGCCTCCCTGCTTATCGTCGGGCTGATCTTCGTCGCACGCAGCGTGGTGGCGCGCCCGATCCGCCGTGCGGAACTCGGCGTGGATGGGGCGCCGATCTCACGGCTGCGGGCGTGCAGCCTGTCGGCGCTGGTCGCCATTCTGCGCATGGCGGCAGGGCCGCTGGCCGCCACCGCCGTTCTGGCGCTGTTGAACGGTTTTGACCTTCTGCCGTCCCGCGTGAATGAAATCGCGCAGGGGCTTCTGCTCGCTATCTCGATCGTTGCCATCGGCGTCGGCCTGCTCGACGGGGCGCTGGCGCCGCGCGAGCCGCAGCGCCGCGTCGTGCCACTGTCGAATGAGATCGCGGGCCTGATCTTCCGCTTTGCCTCGATCGGCTTGTGGATTTTGGCGGTCGCGGTGACGCTGGGCGCCTTCCATCGCGCTCTGGTGGTTCCAGTGCCGCTTTCGGTCGCGACCAGCGCTGCGATGTCGCTCTGCCTCGTGCTGGTCGCCTCGCGCAGCATGCGGGCGCTGAATGCGCTCTCCGGCGATAGCGACGAGGATATCACCGACGCCAAGGCCGGGGCCGCCAAGGAAACCGCCGCCCCGACGGCGGATGCCGGCGAGGTGCCGTCGTCCTCCCTGCTCAACTGGATCAAGTTTCCCTTCTGGATCCTGAACCTCACCGTCGTCGGCGCGCTGGTGATCGGCTATGTGAGCTTCGCAAGCTTCCTGTCGTCGCGGGCGCTGATCGCCGTCGTGATGGCGGGCACGCTCTATCTCGTGGTCGCCCTGATCAACTCGCTGTTCATCGATGCACTGGCGACCGGCCCGCGCGCCCGCCATGCCGCGAAGCTGATCGGCGTGCGGCCGGCAAGCCTCGAACTTCTCGCCGTGCTGACGGCGGGCCTTTTGAAGGCGGTGGCGATCATCGGTATCGTCATCCTCACGGTCGGGACCTTCGGCACCTCCACCTCCGATCTCGCCGATATTGCGAGCCGTGTCACGCTCGGCTTTACCATCGGCAATTCGACGGTCGCCATCGGCGATATTCTGAGCGCGCTGCTCTTCCTGGCGGTCGGCATCGTCATCGCCCGCGCCATCCAGCGCTGGTTCGCGGTGGCGATCCTGCCGAAGACCGCGTTCGACCAGGGTCTGCAGAACTCCATCGCCACCATCATCGGCTATATCGGCTCCATCACCGTCATCGCGATGGCGATGGGCCAACTGGGGCTGAACCTTGAGAACATCGCGCTTGTCGCCGGTGCGCTCTCGGTCGGTATCGGCTTTGGCCTCCAGTCCATCGTGTCGAACTTCGTCTCCGGCCTGATCCTGCTTGCCGAGCGGCCGATCCGGGTCGGCGACACCATCGCGGTGAAGGGCGAGGAAGGCTATGTGCGGCGCATCAGCGTGCGCGCGACCGAGATCGAGACCTTCGATCGTGCGGCGGTGCTGATCCCCAATTCTGATCTCATTACCGGCATGGTGAAGAACTTCACCCACGCGAACACCACCGGGCGGGTCATCGTCGCCGTCAACGTCGCCTATGATGCGGATGCCGACGAGGTGCGCGACATTTTGATCGGCTGCGCCTGCGACCACCCGCAGGTGCTGCGGTCGCCGCCGCCGCGCGTGTTTCTGATGGCGTTCGGCGACAGCTATCTCAAATTCGAGCTGCGCTGCGTCGTGGCCAATGTCGACTATGCGCTGACCGTGAAGAGCGACCTGCATTTCGCCGTGCTCGACCGGCTGAAGGCGGCGAAGATCGGTATTCCCTATACGCCCTGGAGCATCTATCGCGGCGGGCGGATCGGGGAGGAGCCGGCGGCCGGGGATGACGGCGCCTGATCATTCTGGTGACCCGACCGACCGACGGCGTGCGCGTTAGCGATTGGTTTACCGATCCGGGCGGATCAATCGTGCCCGGATTTCCCGTCTCCGCTCCTGCTTGAGAGTGTCGCATGTCCTTGCCGCTGAAGCGCCTCGCCGGCCTCCTGCTGGTGCCCCTCCTGCTGGCGGCCTGCGCCGCCGGCCCCACCACCGTGCCGGTGGACGAGACCTTTTATGCCAATATCGCCAAGGGCGGCGCCCTTGACCCCCAGGCGGCGGCCAACCTGATCAGCGACTATCGGCGCGGGCGCGGCCTGCCGGCGGTGACGATCGACCCGGTGTTGATGACGGTGGCCGAACGGCAGGCCAAGGCGATGGCGGCGGCGGACCAGCTCTCGCACAATATCGGTGGCCGTGGTCTCACCACAAGGCTGAAGGCAGCGGGGTTCAGCGGGCTGAGGGCGGCGGAGAATGTCGGCGCCGGCTATCACACGCTGGCGGAGGCGTTCTCGGGCTGGCGCGACTCGCCTTCCCACAACAAGAACATGTTGCTGCCCGGCGCGACCCGGCTCGGCATCGCCGCGGTGCGGTCGCCGCGCAGCAAGTACAGCGTCTACTGGGCGATGGTGATCGCGGTGCCGGACCCGAAGGCCGAGGCGGCCGAGGCGGCAGCGGCGAACCCGGCCGGCGCGTCCGCCAGCGCACCGGCGGCGGGCGGCACGCAGGTTCTGCTCAACGGCGCGCCGATCTCCGGGCAGTAGGCTCAGCGCCGGCCGGCGCTCGCCCTCAGCGCCTGAGCGTTGCCGGCGCGAGCGGGTTGTCGGTCATCGCGACGCGGTCGGGCCGGTCGACCGCCGGAAGCCCCATGAAGGCGTCGAACAGCCGACGGATGACCGCCGGCTCGACATCGCGCACGATCATCACCAGCCGCGTGCGGCGGTCGTCGTCCGGCCAGGCGGGAAGCTGGCTCGGCGGGTGCAGCACGTGCTGCACCCCATGCAGCACGAGGGGATGATCGGGGTCTTCGCCGAGCTTCACGATGCCCTTGAGCCGCAGCAGCTTCGGTCCATGCGTGCCCCGCACCAGTTCCAGAAACATGTCGATCGCCGCCGCCGAGACCGGGGCTTCCGTCGCCACGGTGAAGGCGCGAATGCGCTCGTCATGGCGGTTCTCGTCGTGTGCATGGACGCGCGAGGCTTCCTCCGCCGCCAGGATCGCCTCGTCCGCCAGCCAGCGCGAAACGTCGGGAATCTTCGTCGCGGGATCGTAGAGGCCGGCGCCGAACAGGGCCTCCGGTGTCGCTTCGCCCTTCGCCGCATCCAGAAGCGGCGCGCCGGGCGCGAGGCGGGCGAGGCGCTGGCGCAGCGCGGCGAGGTCACCTTCGCGCGCCGGCGTGTCGATGAGGTCGGTCTTGGTGAGCACGATGCGGTCAGAGATTGCCGCCTGCCGCACGGATTCGGGGTGGGCGTCGAGCGTGCCGAGACCGTTCACCGCATCGACGACGGTGACGACGCCATCCAGCCGGAAGCGCATCACCAGATAAGGGTGCATCATCAGCACGTGCAGGATCGGCGCCGGGTCGGCGAGGCCGGTGGTTTCGATCACGACGCGTCGAAACGGCGGGATGGCGCCATTGTCCATCCGCCGCAGCAATTGCTCCAGCCCTTCCGAGAGATCGCCGCGGATGGTGCAGCACAGGCAGCCCGAGGCCAGCAGCACGGTGGCGTCGTCGAAATGCTGCACCAGCAGATGGTCGAGCCCGATCTCGCCGAACTCGTTGATCAGCACAGCGGTGTCCGCCATGCCGGGCTGCTGCAGCAGGGCGTTCAGCAGCGTCGTCTTGCCGGCACCGAGAAACCCGGTGAGCAGCGTGACCGGAATCGGTTCCGGCGGAAGACGGGTGGCCTCGCTCATGGGCGACATCCTGTTCGGGCACGCCCCGGTCACGCGAGGCTGGGCGGCGCCAATGCTATTGCGGCGGGGGAGGGGCGAGGTCCATCGGCGCCGGCGCTGGCTTCGCAGCAGGTCTCGCCGCGGCGGGCTTGGCGGTGGCTGGCTTGGCCGCGGGCTTCGCGTCGGAAGCCTGCGCCGTTGCGGGCTTCGGCTTGGGCTTAGGTTTCGGCGCGGCGGGAGCCGAAGGATCGGCCGGGTCGATGATCGCCGTTGTCTGCCCCTTCTTCTCGCCCGGCTTCTTCGCGGTCGCGGGCTTTTTCGGGGCCGGCGGCGGCGGATAGGCGGCGGCGAGCGCCTCGGCGCTGGGGAAGGGGCCGACCCACACCTCGACCGGGGGCATGGAGGGCGGCAGCTTCTGCAGAAGGCTGGCGCCGGTCACGTTCTCGCCGAGCTGGGCCATGCCGGCGGCGACGAAGCCCGTGGCCGCCGGGCCGCTGTCGTCATCGGCTTCCGAAGCGGTGTTCTTGCGCTGGCCGCCGCAGACCTGCGCGCGCATATCGGTCGGTGGGCCGGATTCATTGCGCAGCGAGTCGACCGAGGGGGCGATGGAGCCGAAAATATTGCCGGATTGCTGGAAGCCGCGTTCCAGCAGCAGGGCCGCTTCCTCGGTGCGGGCCTTGCCGGACTCGGTGCCGAGCACGACCGCGAGGAGATGGCGGTTGCCGCGCGTGGCGCTGGCGACGAGATTGAAGCCGGAGGCGCAGATGAAGCCGGTCTTCATGCCGTCGGCACCGGGATAGCGGTCGATCAGCTTGTTGTAGCTGCGGATGACCGCCGGGCCGAGCTTGATCGCGGGAATGCGGAAAAGATCGGCCTGCTCCGGGAAATTGAGGAAGATGGCGCGGGCGAGAATGGCGAGGTCTCGCGCGGTGGACACCTGCCCCGGGTCCGGCAGGCCATTGGGATTGGCGTAATGGGTGCCGGTCATGCCGAGTTCGGCGGCGGTGGCGTTCATCTCGTCGATGAAGCCGGGCAGGGAGCCACCCACGCCCTCGGCGAGGACCACGGCCATGTCGTTGGCCGACTTCACCAGCATCATCTTCAAGGCGTTGTCGACCGTGACCTGAGTGCCGACCTTGAAGCCCATCTTGGAAGGCTTCTGCGCCGCCGCATTCTCGGACACGGTGATCAGCGTTTCCGGCGTCAGCCGGCCCGCCCGCAGCGCCTTGAAGGTGACATAGGCCGTCATGAGCTTGGTGATGGAGGCGGGATACCACGGCTTGGTCGCGTCTTCCGCCAGCAGCACCTTGCCGCTTTCCACGTCGATCACCAGCGAGGGCGTCGCCCGCGCCGCCACCGGGGCCAGCAGCAGCGGCGCAAGCAGCAGGAGGGCCAGCAGTGGTGCCAGGCGGCGCCCGGCGCGGTGGCGAAGGCGGGGGCGGAACAGGGAAAGGTTCAGCACGCTTCCAGTATCCGTTTCACGATGAGAGCGACGGCGCGCACGGCAGGACCGGCCAGCCTGAAAAAGGCTTTTGCGCCCTTTCAATAACCCGATCGCTGCCGCGGCGCAAAAGGCAAAGCCGGGCGGGCGATCACAGCGCCGCCAGCCAGGCGCGTTTCTGCCGCGAAGCCTTCATGTAGTTGGCTCTACAATCCAGTCATGAGTGATTCGATACGCCGCCTGTATGCCGCTGTGGTCGCCACGCGAAGGGGGAGCAACCCTTCGCCGCGCACCGCGAAACTGTTGCGCAAGGGGCGGGCGGCGATGGCCAAGAAGGTGGCCGAAGAGGCCGTCGAAGTGGCGCTGGACGGCGTCATCGGCGACCGTGCCGCCACCGTGCGCGAGAGCGCCGACCTGATCTACAATCTCGTGGTGTTGTGGGCCGAGCTCGGCATCGAGCCGGAGGACGTGTGGGCGGAAATGCGCCGGCGCGAGAAGCTCTTGGGCATGGCCGAGAAGATTCCCAAGCGGCGGTCAGGATCCGGCAAGGATTCGCCGCTATTGGGGAGCACTCCGGGCCCCGCCGGGCCGCTGCTCTGGGACCTTGCCGACGGTGCCGGCGCCGTCCCGCTTCCCGACCTTCCGCGCCGGCGTCCCTAGTCGTCGTTTCGCGCGGCGGGGCTCCCTTAGTCTCTTTCCGTCAGGCCTCCCATGCTGCGCCGTCTCTACCAATGGGTGATCGACCTCGCCGAGCGCCCCTCTGCGCCTTGGGCGCTGGCCGGGGTTTCCTTTGCCGAAAGCTCGTTCTTTCCGGTGCCTCCGGATGTGATGCTGGTGCCGATGTGCCTGGCACGGCCCTCGCGCGCCTGGTGGTACGCGACCGTGTGCACGCTCGCCTCGGTCGTGGGCGGCCTGTTCGGCTATGCGATCGGTGCGCTGCTCTACGACTCGCTCGGTCTGTTCCTGATCCAGCTTTATGGCTATGGCGCCAAGGTGGACGCCTTCACCGAGGCGTATCAGCGCTATGGTCACTGGATCATCCTGATCAAGGGACTGACTCCGATCCCCTACAAGGTGGTGACGATCACCTCGGGCTTCGCCCATTACAGCCTGTTCTGGTTCATCGTGCTTTCGGTCGTCACCCGCGGCCTGCGCTTCTTCATGGTGGCGGGCCTGCTTTACTGGATCGGGCCGGCCGCGCGGACCTTCATCGAGGAACGGCTCGGGCTGGTGACGGCGGCCTTTGCCGTGCTGGTCGTGGGCGGCGTGCTGGCGGCGGTGTATCTGTTCTGAGCGCTCAATGCCCTCCGCCGCTGCGGCCGAGGCGGGCTTCCAGCACGGTCTTGGCCAGCAGGGTGACGATGGCGAGCAGCGCCAGCAGCGAGGCGACGGCGAAGGACGCCTGGAACTGGTACTCGTTATAGAGGATCTCGACCTGCAGCGGGATGGTGTTGGTCTCGCCGCGCACATGGCCTGACACGACCGAGACCGCGCCGAACTCGCCCATGGCGCGGGCGTTGCACAGCAGGACGCCGTAGAGCAGGGCCCATTTGATATTAGGCAGGGTGACGCGCGAGAACACCCGCCAGCCGCCGGCGCCGAGGGTGACCGCCGCTTCCTCCTCCGTCGTACCCTGTTCCTGCATCAGCGGAATCAGCTCCCGAGCGACGAAGGGGAAGGTGACGAAAATCGTCGCCAGCGTGATGCCGGGCCAGGAGAAGATGATCTTCCAGCCATTGTCGATCAGCCACGGCCCAAAATAGCCCTGCGCGCCGAACAGCAGCACGAAAACGAGGCCCGCTACCACGGGGGAGACCGAAAAAGGCAGGTCGATCAGGGAGATGAGCAGGCTCTTGCCGCGGAATTCGAACTTGGTGATCGCCCAGGCCATGACGAGGCCCATCACCGTATTGGCGGTGAGGGAGAGGGCGGTGACGAGCAGAGTGAGGCGGATCGCCGCTAGCGCGTCAGGCTCCACCAGCGCCGCGAGATAGGCGTCCCAACCCTTGGTGAAGGCCTGTGCGAAGACGGCGATGAGGGGGAGGACGATGAGCAGGCCGACAATGCCGGCCGCCAGCCCGATGACCAGCGCCTTGACCAAAGCGGGCTCGTCGCGGACGGGTGAGGTGCTCATGCCAGCCTCCCGGTGCGGCTCTGCGACCAGCGCTGCAAGCCATTGACAACGAACAGCAAAAGAAAAGACGCCACCAGCATGGTCGCCGCAATCGCGGTGGCGTCGGCGTAGCGGAATTCTTCCAGCCTAATGACGATGAGCAGCGGCGCGATTTCCGACACATTGGGCAGGTTGCCGGCGATGAAGATCACCGAGCCATATTCGCCGACCGCGCGGGCGAAGGCGAGGGCGAAGCCGGTGAGGAAGGCCGGCAGCACCGCCGGGGCAATGATGCGCCGGATCGTGGTCCAGCGCCCGGCGCCGAGCGTGGCGGCGGCTTCCTCCAGATCGTGGTCGAGGTCTTCCAGCACCGGCTGAACCGTGCGCACAACAAAGGGCAAGCCTATGAAAATCAACGCGATTAATATGCCGAGCGGCGTGAACGCGACCTTGATGCCGAAGGGAGCCAGCAGGCTGCCGACCCAGCCATTCTCGGCATAGAGCGTGGTCAGCGCGATGCCGGCCACCGCCGTGGGTAGGGCGAAGGGGATGTCGATCAGCGCGTCGAGCACCCGCCGTCCCGGGAAGTCATAACGAACCAGCGCCCAGACGATGAGCGCGCCGAGCACCATGTTTATGCTCGCCGCCGCGAGCGAGAGGCCGAAGGAAATCTTCAGCGCGTTCAATGTTCTAGGGGCGGTGAGGATGGCGAGAATCCGGTCCGGCGACAGTTCCGCCGTCTTCAGGAACAGCGCCGCCAGCGGGATGAGCACCACCAGCGACAGCCAGAGCAAGGTGAGCCCCAGCGTGAGGCCGAAGCCGGGAATGACGCCCTGCGCCCGTGGCGCGGCGGGGGGCGGGGCGGTGCCGACAAGGGTGGGGCGGTCCAGGCTCGTCTCGCTCAAGGCGGTGCTCCGGGAGGGGTGGTCACGGCGAAGGCCGTGCCTTGCGGCACGGCCCGGAGGGGATCGAAAGCGGTGGCCGATGAGGCCGATGAGGTGGACAGTGAGGCCGATCGGACCGTTCGAGCCCGACGCGACCGGCCCCGCCGGCCCGTCTCAGTTGGAATAGATCTGGTCGAACACGCCGCCATCGGCGAAGTGGGTCTTCTGTGCCTTGCGCCAGCCGCCGAAAGCCGGGTCGTCAATGGTCACGAGTTCCACCTTGGGGAACACCTTCTCATAGGCCTTGGCGACCTCGGGGTCGCGCGGGCGGTAGAAGTTCTCCGCCGCCAGCTTCTGGCCTTCCTTGGAGTAGAGCAGCTTCAGATAGGCCTCGGCGACGTCGCTTGTGCCCTTGCGCGCGACATTCTTGTCGACCACCGCCACCGGCGGTTCGGCGAGTATGGAGAGCGAGGGCACGACGATGTCGAACTTGTCGTCGCCGAACTCCTTCTTCGACAGGAAGGCCTCGTTCTCCCAGGCGAGCAGCACGTCGCCGACACCGCGCTCGGTGAAGGTGACGGTGGAGCCGCGCGCGCCGGTGTCGAGCACCGGGACATGCTTGTAGATCTCGCCGACAAAGGCCTTGGCCTTTTCCGCGTCGCCGCCATTCTGCTTGAGCGCATAGGCCCAGGCGGCGAGGTAGTTCCAGCGCGCCCCGCCCGAGGTCTTCGGGTTGGGGGTGATGACCTGCACGCCCGGCTTTGTGAGGTCGTTCCAGTCCTTGATGCCCTTCGGGTTGCCCTTGCGCACCAGGAACACGATGGTCGAGGTGTAGGGCGAGGCATTGTCCGGCAGGCGCTTCTGCCAATCCTGCGCCAGGAAGCCCTTATCGGCGATGGCGTCGATGTCATAGGCCAGCGCCAGGGTGACGACATCGGCCTCAAGGCCGTCGATCACCGAGCGCGCCTGCTTGCCGGAACCGCCATGCGAGGTCTTGATCTCGATGCTCTTGCCGGTTTCCGCCTTGTAGTGCTCGGCGAACAGCTTGTTGAACTGCGAATAGAGTTCGCGCGTGGGGTCGTAGGACACGTTGAGCAGCGTCACGTCGGCGGCGCGCACCGGCGGGCTGTAGGCGAGCGGTGCCGCCAGAGCGGCCACGAGCGCGGCGACGGCCGCCGGCCTGAAATGAAACGACATGGGCAATCTCCCCCGGCAGCGCGGTGGCGCTGGTGAATGTGATGGGAGAGGTTTCCACAGGGAGGGGCCGGGGTCAATATTAATTCTACCGAATTAATAGGAAATAGCGGAAATCTACGGAAATGCGGCGGGGTAAGGGGTGCCGCGCCCCGGTGTCTCTCATTCCCGGGCTTGACCCGGGCACCCCGAGACCGGGCGCCGGTGAACTCGGCCGCAGCGGGTGAGAGGTCCCGCGCGGTGCCGGCGTCGGGCGGCGTGGGAAGGCTGGATCCCCGGGTCAAGCCCGGGGATGAGGGCGCGAAGGCGGCGCGCGCGAGGTCCGGTGATGAGGGGGCGCCAAGGCGCATGCGCGGTGCCGGGGGCGCGGGGGCTGCGGGCCCAGGGATGAGGGCGTGAGCGTGCCGGGCGCTGAGCTTTCAGGGAGCATGGGGGCAGGGGCGGTCCGGCCGCTGCATCAGGCAGCTGGGTGGCTTCCCCTTTTCCTCATGCCCGTGCTTGACCCGGGCACCCAGGGGCCGGGCGCCGACGAACTCGGCCGCAGCGGGCGAGAGCTTGCGCGCGGTGCCCGGCGTTGGCGGCGTGGGAAGGCTGGGTCCCCGGGTCAGGCCCGCGGATGAGGGGACGTGAAATCGGCGCGGATGGCGCCCGGCGGTGCGGGAAGGATGGATCCCCGGGTCAAGCCCGGGGATGAGGGCGCGAAGGCGGCGCGGGCACCCGTTCAGGCGCTGACGGTGTTCAGCAGCGTGTGGATGCCGCACTCGGTCTTGCCCTTGCCGCGCCAGCGGCCGGCGCGGGCGTCTTCACCTGCCGCCGCGCGGCTGGTGCAGGGCATGCAGCCGACCGAGGTGAAGCCCTTGGCCAGCATCGGATGGTCCGGCAGGGCGAAATCGCGCTGCGCAGCTTCCACGGCCGCGCGGTCGAGATTGACGAGCGGGTTGAACTTCAGCCGCGCACCGTCGCGCTCCACCGCCGGAATGGTGGCGCGCAGGCCGCCCTGGTAGCGCTTGCGCCCGTTGAGCCAGCCGTCGAAACCGGCAAGCGCCCGCGCCAGCGGCTCCACCTTGCGGATGCGGCAGCAGGCGTCGGGATCGGAGAACCACAGGTCGCGGTCGGCGTCGAGCGCCGCCACCCGCGCCGCATCCGGCTGGATGCTGCGCACATCGGTGAGGCCGAGCTGCGCGGTGAGCGCGTCGCGATAGGCCAGCGTTTCCTCGAACAGGAAGCCGGTGTCGAGAAACACCACCGGGATCGAGCGGTCGACCTTGGCGGCATAGGCCAGCAGCACCGCCGATTCCGTGCCGAAGGAGGAGACGAGGCACAGCCGGCCGGGGCCGAGCGTGCGCAGGGCGGTGGCGATGATTTCCTCCGGCCCGGCATCGGCGAGCGCGCAGGCGAGCCCGCCCACCTCGTCCGTGCACGGCGCGGCGGGGGTGAAATCGGCACCGGAACGCTGGAAGGTCATGCGCGCACTCCCGAAACCGTGCGGCCGAGGCGCTGGCGCAGAAGGCTGGGGCGCTGGTCGGTGGCCGGCTGATAGAACACGGTGTAGCGGTGGGTGGCCTCGTCAAACGCTTCGGCGTCGGCCTCCTTCACCGCGTCGATCTGGTCGAAACCGGAGCGCTCCATCAGCAGGAACTGGTCGCGCAGCACATTGCCGATGGCGCGCAGCGGACCCTTCCAGCCCAGCCGCTCGCGCAGCAGGCGGGCCTGGCTATAGGCGCGCCCGTCGCGGAAGGTGGGGAAGTTCAGCGCGATGAGCGAGAGCTGGCCGAGATAGGGTTCGATCTCGGCGATCGGCCGGTTGTTGGGCCAGATCACGCCGACCGGCGCCTGCCGTCCCTTCAGCGTCTCCGCCTCTTTCAGGAAGCGGTCGATGCCGATGAGCACCGCCACGCCTTCGGGCAGCGCTTCTTCGTCGGGCACGCGGAGATAGGCGTCAGCGACGATCTCGCCCTTTTCAATGAGAGGCATAGACGCGCTCCTTGAAGGGCTCGACGCCGAGGCGGGCGACCGTGTCGATGAACAGTTCCTGCGGACCGGCGCGCAGCTCCAGATAGGTGTCGACCACATCCTCGATCAGGCCCGGCACCTGCTCATAGGACACCGCCGGCCCCAGCAGCGTGCCGAGCTGGGCATGCTCGTCGGCCCGCCCGCCCAGCGTGATCTGGTAGAATTCCTGGCCGTTCTTCTCCACGCCGAGAATGCCGATATGGCCGACATGGTGGTGGCCGCAGGCATTGATGCAGCCGGAGATGTTGATGTGCAGCCGGCCGACGCCGCGCGCCCGGTCGAGATCGGAAAAGCGCTTGGCGATTTCCTGCGCCACCGGAATGGCGCGGGCATTGGCCAGCGCGCAGTAATCAAGGCCGGGGCAGGCGATGATGTCGTTGACGAGGTTCACATTCGGCGTGGCGAGGCCGGCGGCGTCGAGCGCGGCCCACAGCGCCGGCAGGTCCTTTTGCGCCACATGCGGCAGGCAGAGATTCTGCTCATGGCCGACGCGGATCTCGCTAGAGCCGTAGCGCTCGGCGAGGTCGGCGACCACGTCCATCTGGTCGGCGGTCGCATCGCCCGGAGGGGCGCCGACCGGCTTGAGCGAGATGGTGACGATGGAATAGCCCGGCACCTTGTGCGCCTGCACGGAATTGCGGTGCCAGGTGGAAAAGCGTGCGTCCTTCAGCGCCTCGGTGAGAACAGCCGGCTCATTTTCCAGCGGAGCGAAGGCGGGATAGATGAAGCGGGCGCGGATATCGGCGATCATCTCATCGGTGAGATGCAGCGCGCCGTCGCGGATCGCCGCCCATTCCGCCTCGACCGCCTTGGAGAATTCTTCGGCGCCGATCTCGTGCACCAGGATCTTGATGCGCGCCTTGTAGATGTTGTCGCGGCGCCCGTACTGATTGTAAACGCGCATGATCGCTTCGATGTAGCTCAGCAGCTCGCGCGCCGGCAGGAAATCGCGGATTGATTTGCCGACGAAGGGCGTGCGGCCGAGCCCGCCGCCGACCAGCACCTCGAAACCGAGTTCGCCGGCGTCGTTGCGGTGCAGGCGCAGGCCGACATCGTGCACCTTGATCGCCGCGCGGTCATGCCCGGCGGCGGTGATGGCGATCTTGAACTTGCGCGGGAGGTAGGTGAATTCCGGGTGCAGCGTGGAGTACTGGCGCAGGATTTCCGCCCAGATGCGCGGGTCGTCGCATTCTTCCGGCGTCGCGGCGGCCCACTGGTCGGTGGTGACGTTGCGGATGCAGTTGCCCGAGGTCTGGATGCCGTGGACGCCGACTTCCGCCAGCGCGGCCATGGCCTCGGGGAGTTCTTCCAGCTTGATCCAGTTGAACTGGATGTTCTGCCGCGTGGTGAAATGGCCATAGCCGCGATCATAGACGCGCGCGACATGGGCCATGCGGCGCAGCTGGGCGGCGCTGAGCGTGCCATAGGGAATGGCGATCCGCAGCATATAGGCATGCAACTGGAGATAGACGCCGTTCATCAGCCGCAGCGGCTTGAACTCGTCTTCCGACAGCGCGCCCGAGAGGCGGCGGCCGACCTGGTCGCGGAACTCGGCGACACGTTCGGCCAGAAAGGCGCGGTCGAATTCGTCATAGGCATACATGGGGCGGCCTTAGGCGTCGTTCACTGGGGCAGTTCGAAGGTCGGACCGGCGACGCGGATGCGCTCGCGCAGATTGCCGGGGCCGATGGTGCCCTGGTCATCCACGGTAACCGGGGCGACATAAGGGCCGACCGCGTCGAGATCGCGCTTACCGGCTTCCGCCAGCAGGGCGATGGCATCGTCGGCGGTGGTGACGATGGCCGCATCCGCCAGCTCTACCGACCAGCCGCCGTCGCGCGTGCGCCACACCACGGCGCCGTCGGTGAGACGGTTGGCGGTGACGGCGACGGGTCCGTTGACCTTCAGTTTTTGCTGCTGCGGCGCGGCCATGCGCGAAATCCTCATCTCATTGGGGCAATTTTCTATCACACCAATTTAGAACGTACAAAAGAAATATATGCACAAAAATGACGTGTAATTATCCGCCTCCCCTCCTCACGGCATGCGCCTCCGGCGTGAAGGAGAGGTTAAGCCCGCCCGGTTACGCCCATATGGCGATGGGCAGCCCCTCGGAGTCGCGCTCCGGCGGGGAGGGGAAGCTCGTCGCCTCGCCCCGGGCGATACGCCCTGCCGTCCATGCGGCGGCGCAGGCGTCGATGAGATCGTCCTCGCCGACGCGAAGCTCCCGCGCCTTGAGAGGCGACAGAATTTCCGGCGCGAAGCCGGCCGCTTCGAGCAGCCGTCGGCGCAGCTCCAGCCCCGGCGCGGCGGCGATGCCCTTCACTTTCTTGGGCAGGTCGAGCTCACGCTTGTTCATCGCCCAGAAGCTCACTTCCGGGTGGCATTCGAAGACCTTTTCCCGCGCCGCCGGCGTGGCGCGCAGCCAGCGGTCGAGTTCGACGATGCGGGGAAAGAGCGCGAAGCCCTGTCGCGACACCTTGCGCGGCGGTGTCGAGGTGGCGAGTGCCACCGCGCAGGCGTGGCGATAGCGCGCCGCTTCCGGGACGCTGTCGTCCACGCTCGCATAAACCGCCGCCCGAGAGGGCATGGAGAACACGCTCGACTGACGCTGCCCCAGCTTCGGCCGCACCAGCCGCTCGGGCGCGCGGCCATTGGTCTCGATCCGTTCGGGCAGCCCGATCGGCATGTCCACGGCGACGATGTGCGGCGCCAGCGGGCGCTCGAACAGTTCGGCGATCGCCCGGAGCCGGGTGGCGTGTGCGGAACCATCCGGCTCGACGATCACCGCCACCCAGCCGCCCTTGCCGTCGCCGCGATCCTTGCAGCCATCCACGCCCGCCACGCGCATGTTCGCCCCCTCAAATAATGTTCAGCTCCGCATGCGGGCGCCCGGCCGCGATGCGTTCATAGGAGAACACGTCGAGATCGAGCGAGACGGAGCGGCCCTGCACCAGCCATTCGGCGATGGCGCGGCCGGCGGCGGGGGCCTGCTGCAGGCCGTGGCCGGAAAAGCCGTTCATGAAGTAGAAATTGCCCACCTCCGGGTGCGGGCCGATCACCGCATTGTGGTCCAAGAGGTTCATCTCGTAATGCCCGGCCCAGGCACGCACCACCTTCAGCTCTTCCATCGCCGGGATGCGGTGGGCGAGGTTCGGCCAGATGCTCTCCTCGAAGATCGACCAGTCGACTTCGAAATCACCGTCCGCGTCGGGGTCGTTGTCTTCCGCAGGCGGCGCGCCGCAGATCTGGTAGGCGCCTTCGGGCCGGATATAGAAGCCCGAGGGGTCGACCAGCAGCGGCAGCTTTTCGATCGGCGTGCGGCAATGCACAACGAAGACGCAGCGCTTCTTGCCCTCGACGGGGAGGGGGATGCCGGCCATGGCGGCGACGCGGCCCGCGCGCGGCCCGGCGGCATTGACCAGCGCGCCGCAACCGAGGCGCCGCCCGTCCGCCAGCGTCGCCCCCGTGATGCGCGCGCCCTCGCGGGTGAGGCCGACGACCTCGCCGGTGATGAAATGCGCGCCCTGCGCCTTCGCCGCGCCGCGCAGGCAGGCGAGCAGCGCGTGCGCATCGAACCAGCCCTCGCCCGAGCGGCCAAAGGCGCCGGCGGCGAGATCGTCCACATTCAGCCAGGGGAAGGCGGCTTTCAGCGCGGCCGGGTCGAGCAGCGCGATGTCGGCGCCCTCCGTCATCTGCGTGCGGTGATTGGCTTGAAGGATCGGCAGGCCGGCGGCGCTGGCGAGAATGAGATAGCCGCCCTCATGGAAGGCGAGATCGGTGTCGGGGCCGAAGCGCTCCTTGGCGCTGCGCAAGAACTCCAGCCCGAACAGCGACATGCGGATGTTCTCGGGAATCGAGAATTGCTGGCGCAGCGAGGCGGCGGACAGGGTGGTGGAGGAATAGGTGAAGCTGGGATCGCGCTCGATGACGGCGACGCGGCCGGTAAAGCCGGGATCGCTTGTGAGGAAATAGGCGGTGGCGGCCCCCATGATGGCGCCGCCGACGATGAGCACGTCGAAAGTCTCGTCCATGGCCTTGACCCATAAAGGCGGCGCGACCGGGCACCGGCGCCCGATTGGCAGCCCGCCAATCAGCGGGATAGGCTCTTCGCCACCATCTGCCAATGAGCCGAGCGAATCATGTCCACACCCGTCCGTCCGCGCCGCAGCGTGCTGTTCATGCCGGGGGCGAATCCACGTGCGCTGGAAAAGGCGCGTAGCCTGCCGGCCGACGCGATCGTCATCGATCTCGAGGACGCGGTGGCCCCCGACGCCAAGGCAGAGGCGCGCGCCCGC